>NZ_JBZXDY010000029.1:0-48889 GCF_058725285.1 Flavobacterium sp. DW-iso2
ATTCGCTTGTACGTTTTTTTCATAATTCAACAAAGATAAAATTTATCATTTGTTGCGTTAGGTTATTGAATTCTCCTTCTTCTTTACAATCACACATAATACGCTTTACAACCTTGCTTCCATCCTATCTATTTTCAAAGGCCAATATGCTAATTGTCCCAATTCAAGAGCAAAGGTATACTAGTGTTTTTGACGCAAAAAAAAGATCAAGCCCTACGGGTTTATCAAAAAATCTCCACCCATGCGGGTAGTATTTATTTGATAAAACCTTGTTTTTGCTAAACACTAACCTTTTATGCTCTCGAAACGAAACATAGCATACTCCGACTCTTTGGACGAATAAAAAAAATGTCAACAATGAAATGTAATACTA
Organism: Flavobacterium sp. DW-iso2; assembly: GCF_058725285.1. Lineage (NCBI taxonomy): Bacteria > Pseudomonadati > Bacteroidota > Flavobacteriia > Flavobacteriales > Flavobacteriaceae > Flavobacterium > Flavobacterium sp. DW-iso2. The sequence goes on from NZ_JBZXDY010000029.1 coordinate 374, forward strand.
TTTATATTGGATTTAGAGTGAAACAAAACAGCTCCTCCTCTCATTACCGAATAAATTAATTTAAAAAATAATCCTAAAAATAGAAAGCATGAATATCATCGGAAGATTAACAAAGGATGCGGAAATACACAGAACCCCACAAGACAAGCAAGTAGTGAATTTTTCGGTAGCTATCAATGACAGCTACCGAAATAAGCAAGGCGAACGCAAAGAGCAAACAAGCTATTTTGATTCCTCCTACTGGATAAGTCCAAATGTTACAAAAATGCTCACCAAAGGCACTTTAGTTGAGCTTACAGGTAGAGTAAGTACAAGAGCCTGGACAGCTACTAACGGAGAATTAAAATCAAGTTTGAATTTTCATACATCGGCAATAAAATTGCACGGAGGTACTAAGAAAATTGAATTTATACACGGGATCAAAACACAGGATAACACAAGGATCAGCACATTAGAACCTGCTGATGATTTACCATTTTAACACTAAATACATAAAATTTTTTTCAACTTTTAAAACTTTAAAATCATGGCACACAATTTAAATTTCAACGAAAGAACCGGACGTTATTCATTTTTTAGCGTACAACAAAAAGCTTGGCACGGTTTAGGTCAAATCGTAAAGGACTATCCGACAAGTGCAGAAGCAATTAACCACGCAGGACTTGATTATGAAGTTATAAAAAGTCCTCTTTATTCCAAGGTATCAAACACAATTGATCCTACTGACAGTTTAGAAATAAAGGACAATGAATTAAAAGTGCCTAATTATTTTACTACTATACGTACGGATAACAATGCTGTTTTGGGTGTAGTCGGCAAAGATTATCATATTGTACAAAATCGTGAAGCATTTAGTTTCTTTGATGCTATTGTAGGTGGTACAGATGGAATTATGTACGAGACTGCAGGCGCATTAGGTAATGGAGAACGCATTTTTATTACAGCAAAATTACCTAACTATATTCGTGTTGGTAATGGTGATGATGTCACCGAAAAATACATTTTCCTCACCACTTCACATGATGGTAGCGGAAGTATTACGGCAGCTTTTACACCTGTTAGAATTGTATGCTAAAATACGCTTAACGCTTCACTTCTAAATATGAGCAACGTGGTACGCATCCGCCATACTTCGGGAGCAAAACAGCGTTTAGATAACGCTCATAAAGTGATGGAATTAGCAAATGAATTTAGTAACCAATTAGAAGGAATCTTTAATGATTGGGCAAAAGTAAAGGTAAATGATAGCGAGATTAAAAAATTGATACAATTTGCACTATGCCCTAACAAAGAAACCTTACAACATCTTAAAACTGGAAATGATAGTGAAATATCCACAGTATTTAAAAACACAGTTGAGGATGCTTTTACCTATGCTATGACCAGTGACACACAGCAAATGGATACCACAAAAGGCACTTTGTTTGGGGCATACAATGCAGTTACAGGCTACTACCAAAATGTACGTAGCTATAAGGACAATGAAGCAAAATTACAATCTATTATTTTGGGAGGTACTGCACAATTAAAATCTCAAAAGGCTTTTGAATTATGTACCTCATTTCAAAAAAATGGTACTGACGTTTTCAACTTCAATTAAACAAATTTTATAATTAAAGGCGACTACTTAAAAAAGCAGTCGCCTATTTTAAAAAATTTAATTGTTTTTACAGAATAAAGTTTTTTTTCTAAATCTTAAAGATTTTAGGACACAACCTATTCCGGTTGCATTACCTCTAAGTCTGGCTGCAAAAAGACACTCCCTTCCTATGATCGGGAAAGTCTTTTTGCAGGAAACGGTACAACCATTTTAGTTAAACAGCAATAGCACAGATGCTCATTGCTCATGCTATTTTATCAAAAAGGTCGAAATTACTGGATAGGATATTCAGTATCCTATTTATTTTAGTTGATCTTTTTCCCAAACCTCAAGTTTTACAACTACTATTTTTGACTTTAGTCATTTGAAATTACACAACTTATAAATTTCAATTTGGTACAACTAAACTAAATTCAGCAGTATACTAAATGTACTCCCCAAACCTAGTTCACTTTCCACTGTTATTTTCCCATGTTGCGCTTCAATAAATTCCTTGCTAATTGCCAATCCCAAACCTGTTCCTGATTTATTACTACCTGGAATTTGAAAATACTTATCAAACACTTTATGTTTGTACCTAGAATCAATCCCTTTGCCAGTATCAATAACTCGAAATACAACTTGATTATCTGCTTTCCTTACTTGAACAATAATTTTACTCTCCAAACTAGAATAGTTAATAGCATTGGTTAAAAAATTAATTAAGACCCAAACCGTTTTTTCGCTGTCCGCATTTATAAATGGCAGGTCTTCTGCCTCATCAATAACAATTTCAATTTGTTTATTTTCTGCTTGCATTTTTACTGCATCAACAGCATGATCTACTATCAGATAGGGATTTGTTTTCTCAATTTTCAAATTTATCTTTCCTGTTTCTAGTTGCGAAATATCAAGTAGCTCCCCCGTTAATTTAAGCAGCCTTTGACTGTCTTCTTTTATACTGTCTAACAGTAGCTTTTGTTCCTTGTTAATCAGTCCAGTTTCTGCGTTTTCTAGTAGTTGCAAGCTGAATTTTATAGAGGATATTGGAGTTTTTAATTCATGAGAAACTGTCGCTATAAAGTTGGTTTTAGCAAAATCTAATTCTTTAAAAAAAGTGACATTTCTTAAGATAATTACATTTCCAATAGCGATCTCTTTCTCCTCGCCCGTTGGTATTATAGTAATGTCTACCACTTCTTTTTCGAAATAACTTTCTCTATTATCTGCAAAAATTTTTATTGGCAAGATCTTTTCATTCGTTTCTGAGGTTAATAGCAACCTAATTAAATCATTTTTTACAGCCAAAGCAACTACGTTTTTGCCTACAACCTCCTCTTGCTTTAAGCCAAATACGGCAAGAGCTTCATCATTAACGAATAAAATAGTATTACTAGTGTCTAATCCTATAATAGGATCGTGCATTTTATTAATTAATGTTTCTAATCTTTTCTTTTCAAAAGACAAACTGTATAAATTACTATTATTATATTCTTGCAACTTTTCGGCCATGATATTAAAGGAACGAGCCAAATCTCCAAATTCATTGTGCTGTAAAAAATGAACTCTTTCTGAGTAGTTTTTGTTCGCAATTTCTTGAATACTCGTAGTCAACTCCTTGATAGGATTTGCAATATTATTTGGCAAATTCACCAATAGGTTGAAAGCAATAAGAAAACAAAGCGTTCCCAATATCATAATATAAAAATTCGCTGTTTCGGCTGTTTTTTGGGCGATATCACTTTTTAGCTTTATTGCATCTGTATTGAGTTTCATAATCTCCAAAATAGCATCGTGCATCTCCGATCTAGCTACTACTGAATCAGTATTTTTTTGTAATAAATGGAAAGCTGTTTTTAACTTATGAGTCATTTTCGCTTCATTTTTCTCTGTAATATTGAGAAGTTGCAATTCTAAATTTTTTCTAAAAATCAAATTAGCATCATTATTATTTTCACTAATATCGTCCATTGCCATTAACATGTTCCTAGCATACTCTAGTGAATCATAATTGGCTTTAAGGATGTTTTGGGTATCTTGTTTTATCGAATTGATATAATAAACACTGACAACTGAAAGTAAAATTATTAGCGAAAATAATAGACCTACACTTAAATTTAATTTAGTTTTAATTCTCATTAGGATAAAATTATAAGATCAACATTTGATGAAGCCAACTTATTTAATAATTTATTAAAAATACTCGAAGACAAAATTACTTTAAATAAATTGAAATGTGGTTTTCCTATGCAAACCGTTGTAATCTGTTTTTGCTCTACTACTTCGAGAATCGCATTGGTAATTTTACTGTTTTCTTTTTTAATTACTTCGGCTCCTAACTGGGTTGCTAATTTTAAATTATTTATGAGATAACGCTGTTTAGCAAGCGGAATTCTAACACTACTTTCTTGTGGAGTTTGCACATACAATACTAACCATTTACAGTTGTAATAACTAGCTAAACGTGCCGTTTTTCTGATCACAATTTTTGCCGTTTTATCATTGCTACTAATACAAGCAAGAAATTTATCATGTCTGAAATTAGCACTTTTAGGCTTTTCATGCTCTACTTTTCGTACTACTTGACTTGCTACTTCTTTTAGTGCCAATTCGCGTAGTTGTAATATCTGATCTGATTTAAAAAAATTGGCCAAAGCCAATTGTATTTTGTCTTCTCCATAAATTTTACCTTCCTTCAATCTGTTGATCAATTCCTCTGCGGTTAGATCAATATTGACTACTTCATCCGCCATACTTAAAACATTATCGGGTACGCGCTCTTGTACTTCCACACCCGTAATTTCCTTTACTACTGCATTTAAACTTTCGATATGTTGAATATTTATAGCAGAAATAACGTTAATTCCAGCTTCTAAAACTTCCAAAACATCCTGCCATCGTTTTTCATTTTTACTACCCTCAACATTAGAGTGTGCTAGTTCATCCACAATTACGACCTCTGGCCTAAGATTAATTATAGCTTGAACATCCAATTCCTCTAGTTCTTTGCCTTTATAGAAAATTGTTCGCCTTGGTATTACAGGTAAACCAGTTAGTAATTCCAGAGTTTCTTTTCTAGAATGTGTTTCAACATAACCAATTTTTACATCAATCCCTTTCCTTAACAATGTATGGGCTTCTTGCAACATTCTATAGGTTTTACCTACACCGGCACTCATGCCAATGTAGATTTTAAACTTTCCTTTTCGCGATTTTTGAATCAAATCCAAAAAATGCTGCGCATTATTTTGTCTTTCTTGTTCCATGTTTTTTTTGATACCACAAATAATTTAATCTCCTACTTTTTTTACTTATTTCAGAAGCTAATCTAGCGACCTGTTGCACTCTTTTCTTCAAAAAAATGATTTTCACGACTATCTGAAGTAAATCCTAACCTCCTAAAATTATTTAGCTAACTTGTCTAATTCAGAATTTAACATTACAACATTAATTGTTTTTGGACCCAAACATCCAATTAATCTTTTTTCAGTATGTTCCTTAATGATCGAATCTATAATTTTTATCGAAATGCTTCTTGCTCTTGCAATCCGTACAGCCTGCTTTTTTGCACGATCAATAGAAATGTTTGCATTAATTGCTAATCCAACTTCGGTCGCGATAGGTAGTGATTTTACTTTTCTGTGCACCGTTGTTTTTTTTACAGTGATGAGCTTTTCTTTAACTGTAACGGGATAAAAAAGTTCAAAATGGTTTGCTACCATACTCTTTTTACTTTTTTCTACTTTGTTGAACTCTTCGTCCAGAACTGTACTCCAGAAATATTGATCCTCACGGCATTTCTTTTCTAATTTATAATTACTTGCTAGATTTTCATTAATCGAACTAGCAGCTGTTTTTAATTGCTCTGAAGATTTTTTTTGGCATCCTGAAACTATGATTAAGTACAGTAATAATATAGGTAGCACACTCAAAAATTTAAATCTAAGTTTTAAAATTATTTGTTTCATCTTAACTTTATTTTTTAATACAACATCTTATAAATTTGCGATCCACTAGAAACATCCTTTATCTTTCAAGTAACAGTTTATAATTACTTTTTTATCGAAAAAAATTAAGCAACAAAAAACGACAACTCTAGTTTTTTTTTCTAAAGACTAGAAATGAATTTTTAGAATTTCATCGCTAAGGATGTTGACAATACTACACTATCATTATTAGACCCTGCACTTTTTTTAATAAAAATAGCATCTCTACTAGTGTAATTTTTTACTTCAATTCTCCAAACTAAATTCGAACTTATTTTATAATCTGAATTCACGGAAGCACCATACGTTTCAAACCCGTTTGGAGTTCCTGTAGCGATAATTACTCCTTTTTTATCTTGGTAATATTCTGTCCTTATCGCCAAATTAAATTTATCAGTTACCGTAATTTGTGTCATCGCTGAAGCTCCGTACCATTTGTTATAATGATCGCCTTGAGTAATATCCTGTTCCAAACCCATATCGAATCCTGCCATCAATTTCACTTTACTTGTTAGTTCAAACTGTCCATAAAAATCATGAAAATAACGCCTTTGACGTACAACATCCGGTTTATCATTTCCAATAAAAGAACTGCTGTTTAAGGTTATTTTGTTTGTTGGCCTGTAAATTAGTTGATGCCCAAAAGCAGGAGTAGCATTTCCATCAACGCGCTGAATTCTTTGCCAACCATTCAAATACAATCCTGACAATTCCCATTGCCCACTTGGAGAAACATAAGTAATTTTGGCTCCAGCCTCAAAATATGGAGAATTTTCAGCCATTATACTTCTAGTTAAGGTAATGCAGTCCGCACCAGCAGCACTTTCAAAACCGATATGTGAAGGTAAAACACCTGCTGTAATCCATAAATTTTGACTTTTCAAAACTTTAAATCCTACGTTTGCTTCAAAAATATTTTTTAAAACTCCAGGCTCAGCTGAATAATTTACATTCATGTACGAGCCAGCTGCTAAAGCCAAATTGGCGCGAACCATTCCTGTATCGTAGGTTGCTTTTAGTAAACCCAAATTTAAACTTACCTCATTATTTCGGTTGTGACTGTAAATAAAGCTTGGACGTATATTATTATCAGGATTATTTGCATCGTATTGAAAGTAGGTTTCAACATAACCAGAAAACGTTAACGGATTTTTTTTCTCTTCTTGCGCAAAAACAGCACTCGATAAAATAAGTGATAATGCGACTGTAACTATTTTTGTATTCATTGTAATTGATTTAGTTTGATTAAAAAAAAGGGAGATAGCGTTACATCTCCCTGATTTTCAGATACTTTATTTAAGTTGATCGAGCGCAACATTTAATTTTAAAACATTCACTTTTCTAGGTCCAAAAACGCCTAAAAAGGGCTGTTCTGTATTTGCATCTATTAACGAATTTAATTTTTCGCGACCCATGTTTCTCGCCTTTTGAAGTCTCTCAATCTGTACTTTAGCACTTGCAACAGATATGTTAGGATCTAATCCGCTTCCACTAGCGGTCACTAGATCAACTGGTACTTGTGCCTTTTTTAAGGTAGGATTCTTTAGTAAAAAAGTATCAATACGACCTTGAACTACAGCTAAATATTCTTCGTTAGAAGCTCCTTTATTACTAGCTCCTGAGCCAGCAGCGTTATAATCTACAGCAGATGGTCTTCCCCAAAAGTATTCGTCAGCTGAAAATTTTTGACCAATGTTGGAGTATCCGTTACTTTGTTTGTATGCTACCTCTTCACCTTTACCATTATTTGGCGCTAATTGAGCAACTGCCCAAACCGATAGTGGATAAATTACCATGAAAAGTACGAGCATGACAACGGTCATTCTAATTCCTATTATTAAATTATTTTTCATAATTTCTTTTTTTTTTAAATAAATAATGCAACTACAATATCAATCAATTTGATCCCTATAAACGGTACTATGATTCCACCTACACCAAAAAGCAATAGATTTCTTCTCAACAAAGCACTTGCACCAATTGGTTTGTAGCTCACTCCTTTTAACGCTAATGGTATCAAGAACGGAATAATGATTGCGTTGAATATTACTGCTGAAAGTATGGCACTTTCAGGACTGTGTAAATGCATAATATTCAATCCTTGAAGCGCTGGAATTGCAGTAATGAATAAAGCTGGTATGATGGCAAAATATTTGGCAACATCATTAGCAATACTAAAAGTAGTAAGCGTACCGCGGGTCATTAATAACTGTTTCCCAATTTCAACAATCTCAATTAACTTGGTTGGGTCATTGTCTAAATCGACCATATTTCCTGCTTCTTTTGCTGCTTGCGTTCCGCTGTTCATAGCAACACCAACATCTGCTTGAGCCAAAGCCGGTGCATCATTAGTACCATCTCCCATCATGGCAACTAGCCTTCCTGCTAGTTGTTCCTGTATGATGTAGTTCATCTTATCTTCTGGTTTGGCTTCAGCAATAAAATCATCAACTCCTGCTTTTTCGGCTATAAACTTTGCAGTCAAAGGATTATCTCCCGTCACCATGACCGTTTTTATACCCATTTTACGGAGGCGTTCAAATCGTTCGAACATTCCCGTTTTGATGATATCTTGCAATTCAATCACTCCAAGTACCACTTCATTTTCAGAAACTACTAAAGGAGTACCTCCGTTTTCAGCAATCGTTTTTACTTGATCTAAAAGCTCGGTTGGAAAAGGATTTCCCGCATTGATGACCATACTTTTGATGGCATCAGTTGCGCCCTTTCTAATTCGAGTTCCCTCAAAATTGATTCCTGAACTTCTCGTCTCAGCAGTAAATTTGATAAATTGTGCGTTATTCACTTGCAACGTCAAAGGATCTATTTTTGCCAATTCTACGATTGATTTCCCTTCGGGAGTGTCATCCGACATAGAACTTAAAACTGCTGCTTTAACCAATTGCTCTTGTGAAATACCAGGAGCAGCATAGAAATGAGTTGCTTTTCGATTACCAATAGTAATTGTTCCCGTTTTATCCAACAACAATACATCAATATCTCCTGCAGTTTCAACCGCTCTACCACTTTTGGTAATTACATTGGCTCTTAAAGCTCTGTCCATACCTGCTATTCCAATCGCAGATAATAAACCTCCAATTGTGGTTGGTATCAAACAAACAAATAATGCTATAAATGAAGCTATCGTAATATTTACATTTGAATAGTCTGCAAATGGTTTTAAAGTCACGCAAACAATTATAAATACTAAAGTAAAACCCGAAAGCAATATCGTTAAGGCAATTTCATTTGGAGTTTTTTGGCGTGAGGCTCCTTCTACCAAAGCAATCATTTTGTCTAAAAAACTCTCTCCTGGCTCATTGGTCACTTCCACTATAATACGGTCTGACAATACTTTTGTACCACCAGTTACTGAACTTTTATCTCCACCTGACTCGCGGATGACTGGAGCCGATTCACCCGTTATGGCACTTTCATCTATTGTTGCTAAACCTGCTACGATTTCTCCATCCGTTGGGATGGTATCGCCAGCTTCGCAAACAAACAAATCTCCCTTTTTCAGTTGCGAAGAAGAAATGGTTTCTCCACTTTTTAAGGTTGCTGGTGTTTCTTCTCTTGTTTTTCGTAAACTGTCAGCTTGTGCTTTTCCTCGTGCTTCGGCAATAGCTTCAGCAAAATTGGCAAACAACAAGGTAAATAACAGTACTAGGAATACAACAAAATTATACCCAAAACTACCTTGTGATGTTTCACCTGCCAATGTCCAAATAGAGACAAACAGCATAACGATTGTCCCGATTTCTACCGTAAACATCACAGGGTTTTTAAACATTAACTTCGGATTCAATTTCACAAAAGACTGTACCAATGCTTGTTGCACAATCTCCTTTTGAAATAATGATTGATCTTTATTCATTTTAAATTCTTTTTAGTAAATAGTAAAATATTCAGCTATAGGCCCTAATGCTAGTACAGGAAAAAAAGCTAACGCGGCGATAATTAAAATAACAGTTAAGGTCACTAAACCAAAAGTTGCCGTATCCGTTTTTAATGTTCCATCGCTTTCAGGTATATATTTCTTTTGTGCTAAGAGTCCAGCGATGGCTACAGGTCCAATAATTGGCAGAAAACGTGCAAGAAGCAGCACGATACCTGTAGAAACATTCCACCAAAAGGTATTGTCTCCTAAACCTTCAAACCCACTTCCGTTATTTGCGGATGCCGATGTGAATTCGTATAACATTTCACTAAGTCCATGAAATCCAGGATTATTTAATGTTGCTGCGCCATACTGAGGCATAGCAGCCGTTAATGCAGTTCCAACTAATATTAAGAATGGGTGAATCAAAGCAATGATCATCGCTATTTTCATTTCTCTAGCTTCGACTTTCTTTCCGAAAAATTCTGGTGTCCTTCCAACCATTAATCCACTTATAAAAACCGCTAAAATTATGAAGATAAAGAAGTTTAAAATTCCAACTCCAACTCCACCATAAAAGCTATTAATCATCATCGCTAGCAATTCATTCATACCAGAAAGAGGCATCGTGCTGTCGTGCATTGAATTGACTGAACCTGTAGAAATTACAGTAGTAGCAATACTCCAGTATCCTGTTGCAGCTGCACCAATTCTTGATTCTTTTCCCTCCATGGCACCTAGTGAAGTATTAATCCCCATTTTTGTAATCATAGGATTACCCTGCATTTCACTGACGATGTTAGGGATTGCCAAAGCCAAGAATCCAACAGTCATTACGCCAAAAATCATCCACGAGAATTTCTTCCTTTTAATGAAATATCCGAAAGCGAATATCATTGCGAATGGAAGCAACATTTGAGCAATCATTTCGACCATATTGGAGAAATAAGTTGGATTTTCAAAAGGATGTGCAGAATTGGTTCCAAAAAATCCTCCTCCATTGGTACCAACATGTTTTATCGCTACAAAAGCAGCAACAGGTCCACGCGAAACATCTTGTAAATTACCTTGTAAAGTAGTAATCGTGTCTTTTCCTTCAAAGGTCATTGGAGTTCCTTGAAAAGCCAGTATAATTGCCACTACAAAAGAAATCGGAAGTAAAATACGTGTACATGATTTCATAAAATACGTATAAAAATTCCCTAATTCAGTTGTAGTATTATCTCGAAATGCTCTAAAGACGACAACAGCAGCAGCCATTCCAGTCGCTGCACTTACAAACTGGAGAAACATCAAATAGAACTGTCCTAGATAGCTAATTCCTGTTTCACCTGAATAATGTTGCAGGTTGCAATTCACCACGAAAGAAATCACAGTGTTAAAAGCTAAATCAGCTGACATACTTGGATTTCCATCTGGATTCATGGGCAAACTTCCCATGGTCATCATGATGATCATTCCTATTAAAAACCAAACTATATTGATAGTTAGTAAAGCTTTCATGTGTTGTTTCCAGTTCATTTCTTGCTCTAGATTAACGCCACTTAATTTGAAAAACATTCTTTCAATTGGGTTGAATATAAAATCTAGCCAAGTTTTCTCGAGTCCGTAAACCTTGGAAATGTATTTTCCTAATGGAACAGCGAGTGCTAGAGTAAGCATAAACATTGCTATAATTCCAAATATTTCTGTATTCATTTTTTAGTATTAAGGGTTAAATAAATTTTGGTTTTTAAACAAACAAGAACTAAAACTGCAATGGCGAAAATCTGCTACATAACAATTAGCAACACTTGCTTATTTTTATCCTTGTTCATTTTAGAATTTTTCTGGCTTAAGTAATACATAAACCATATAGCCAAAAACAGCTATTGCGACAATAAAAAGTGCAGTCATAATTTTAGATTTTTTCGAATAATTCGATTATTAAAAAACAGAGGCTAAACAGTAGTATGGCTAAGCCTAGTAATAAAATTGTTGCTATCATAATAATTGTAATAAGGTTAATGACATTGCTTTGAATATTCTATTTTCAAAACTTCAGGAAATAAGTTCGAAATGGTGCAGTTCTTTACTTTTAAAAAAGATGCAATAGAATAGAGATAGACATTGGCAATTATCCCGCTAGTTTCGGTACTACCAGTTAGAAATAATTTCTCAGCAATACTTAAACATTTTTTGGCCCTTTTTACGTTTCCAGCGATTAGTGCTTTTTTAGTAATGTCGGCAAATCGTTCTGCATTTTTGAATACATTAGTAACTTGATTTTTCATTTGAATGTTATTTATTTTCTAGTGCAAAGCCAAAAGACATTCCAAAAAAAGAACAAACTACATAATCAATTATTTATCAACAGATTAACACATAAACATCATTTTAGTCCACAAAAAAAGCCTATCAAAATGATAGGCTTTTTATTGAAATGATAGGTTTTATTAAATTTTATATTCTTCTAACTTACGGTATAAAGTAGCAATTCCAATTTCTAACAACCTGGCAGCTTCTGCTTTATTCCCATTAGTATAGTTTAATACTTTTTGAATATGTAGTTTTTCCATACTATTTATAGCGAAGGCAGATAGAACAGTATCACCACTATTCTCTTTATAATTTATAATTTCATAAGGTAAATCGGCTGCAGTTAAAGAATTCGAAGAAGCTAAAATTACAGCTCTTTCAATTACATTTTTAAGCTCACGCACATTACCTGACCAAGTATATTTTTCTAGGTGCTCCAAAAAATCGTCCTCAATTCCTAGCGTTTTCTTATTGATTGCGACTGAAAATTTTTCGACAAAAAAACTAGTAAGACCACGTATATCCTTTACACGCGCACGCAAAGGTGGTAAGTTTATTTCGAAAATATTCAACCTATAGTATAAATCAGATCGAAAACGATGAGCCTCACTTTCTATTTTTAAATTGCGATTTGTGGCAGCAATCAACCTGAAGTTGGATTTTTTTGGGGTACTATCTCCAACGGTTATGTATTCATTGGTTTCTAAAACTCTTAACAATTTGGCTTGTAAATCAAGAGGCATCTCTCCTATTTCATCTAAGAATAACGTACCTCCATTTGCTTCTTCGATAAAACCCTTTTTGTCTTTTACAGCTCCTGTAAACGCACCTTGACGGTGTCCAAACAATTCGCTTTCTAATAATTCTTTACTAAAAGTACTACAATTCAGGGCCACAAAAGATTTTCCTACCCGAGTACTATTTTCGTGTATAGCTTGGGCAAAAACTTCTTTACCCGTTCCTGTTTCTCCGGTTAATAAAACGGTAGAATCTGTTTTGGCTACTTTTTTTGCCAATTCAATAACCTCTAATAAAGCTTTAGACTTTCCTATGATAGCATCAAAGGAATACTTATTCATAATGCGATTTTCCAGCTGCTTCACTTTCTTCTGCAGTTGTACTTTTTCCATAGCTTTGTATAAAAGTGGAATTATTTTATCGTTATCATCTCCTTTGACAATATAATCAAATGCTCCATTTTTCATCGCTTGAACACCGTCAGATATATTGCCGTAAGCCGTTAATAAAATTACTTCAGTTAACGGAAATTTAGTTTTAATTTTTTGAAGAAAATCGACACCGTTTCCGTCCGGAAGTTTCACATCGCACAAAACAATATCAATATCATTCTGCTCAAGTTTCTTGAATCCTAACTTCAAATCTGAAGCTTCAACGACCGCAAATCCCTCTGATTTTATAATCCTAGCGAGTAATCCACGAAGTTTTACTTCGTCATCAATTATTAAAATATTTTTCAAAAGATGCAGTGTTTTATTTATGTAAAACTAACTATTATTTTATTGCAAAAACTAATAAATTGCAAAGCAATAAACTTATGCCTTAAAAGAATGTAGCCTAATTAATTTTTGTTTTGAACTTCTTTTTGAATTAGCTCAATATTCTCTTTCTGTTGTTTTGAATAACTCCATAATAAAAGTAGTCCAAAAATAATCAGAATATAAGCAATCCATTTTCCTGTACGTTCCAAAAATGAAATAAAGACTGATTTTTCATAACTTGAAAAACTTTCCGCTCCCAAAGGACTTCTTCTGTAAAATTTTCTTCTGTTTATCCAATAACGAATACCAAAACCACTTAGCAAAGCTAAACCACTTAAAACCATTGTTGGATTCATAATTTGATTTTTTTTAATTTTAAATTTAATACAAACTACCTCATCAGTACGGAACTTACTATTTATAAATCAGTAAGTTGCGTATTTATTTATAAACAGGAAAAAAAACACTGTAATATACCCAACAAAAATAGGCTATATCACAAGTCGTGAAACAGCCTATTTGCCCATTATTATATTTTGAATACTATGAGAGAATTATCCTCAAATACCTCCTTTATAAAGAACCAATTTTAATTATGAAACTTCCTGTCTTTTATCAGTATTGCCCTGACCAAATCTGAATTTTTAAGTTTTATCAACTGATGTCTCGCTCCGTTTTTCTCATAAATTTCTATCAGGAGTACTTTGTCATCGGCAATAGTAAATTGATCCAATAAAAATATATTTCGCTCTACCGTTTTACCTTTAATTTCGTCCAATGGTTTGTAAATTCTTAGTGGATTCAACGTCATTTCTTGTATAACCGTACGTTTGGCTAGCTTTTTATCAACTACTTTGAAAGTAACAAAATCGACATGGAAAGAGACATAACTGCAATTAGTAACTTGAGTATGGAAATAGAACTTGCCATCATCTACATAGATTCCTTTTAATATGAACTCGACACCATAACTTCTAGCACCCTTATTCTTTATTAAACGTTTGTCTTTTTTGTATATTATTCCCATTAAATCGTCTACCAGTGAAGGCGAATTTTTTCCGAGTTCCTCAAATAGGACACCATTTCTATGCTCTCTATTTATCCCTTTCTGCATTTCCAAAAGATTATAATTTATATCCATAGGACTAGAATTGTAGAGGACATTGAAATTATAAAAATGCCCGTCTTCGGTAATTACAGAAAAGTTTGTTTCCTCATCGAAATTACGGACTGAAGCTTTTACTCTTAGTACATTTTCTGCATCTTCTGCTTTGCTTGCAATCAAATAGTCACTTCCTAAATCTACGTATCGTATTGCAGAAGGAAAGAGTAGATGCGACGTTTTACTATAAGTTACCTCTATCGGGTACGGATCTATTTTTTCTAAGTCCAATTTTTGGGCATTAGTAACAGTCACTTGCCCTTCTGATTCCATACTGTATCCTAAAAATAAGACCAGTACTATTACTATATATTTTTTTGTAGTTTTCATATTTAAATTTTTTATTAAAGTGAATAATTATTTTTTTGAAACTAGAAACACTTGAAGGCCTGCCTTCAAAGTGACTTTTGGAGTTTTCATTTTTTTTGAAAAATAACCTGAAATACCCTGCACAAGGCCACGGCTCAAATCGCCAGCTATCTGTTGTCCTGGGGAACTTGAAAGCATAATACTGCTTCCTGAAGTTTGTCCCATATTGGCAGCCATTTCTTTCACAGCGCTCATTTCGGGAGAATAGGGTACAAATAATCCTTGTTGTCCATCTAATCCATAGATAGTAAGATCAACAGGGAGGATAGTACCATCCAACTCAATAGAAGTAATTTTCATTTGCAGCCTTCCTTGATTAAATTTTGAATTTGCCGTCAACACCGTTCCTTGCGGAATAATATGATTTTGCATTTTGGCAGGCTCTAATAAACGCAAACGAACACTACTTTCCACTGATACTAACTGTGTGGTTTGGATAACTGCTCGAATACTATTTTTGAGCTGTGTCTCCTTTTCGATTTTCCCTGCAGTGTAAAATCCTCGATTACGACTTTCGCTCCAATTGGCTATAAATGAACTGTCAGGAAGATCTCTATTCAATGACGAAACAGCATTTTTTCGAGCAGGAATAAATGAAATAAAAGATTCCTTTTCGGTTGAAGCAGTAGAAACAGCCATTGTTTTTTCATTTAATTGTTCCGTTGAAGTCTTATTGACTGGCAAATATTTAGCCGCCATCTGATATGACTTCTCCATTAACTCCAATTGATTGTCAACAATATTGGTAGGTGTTTCTTCCTTTCTTGCTAACTCTTTTTTTACCTCATCTAATTGTTTGCGTAATTCCTGCGTTTCAGATTTATCATTATTGTAAAAACTGCCTAACGTATTTTGTGCATTGCGATAACTATTCAGCGAAGTATTAGTATTGGTTTCTTTTTCTGTTTCAGGAACATCTTGCAATGATTCTTCTGTACTCCCTTCATTCCAGTAATCAGAAAGAGAGGTTAGCGCATTTTGTTTTTCTCGATTTTTTTGTTCCACTATTTCCTGTTCATAGGCTTTTTGTTTATCATTCTGTAAACCGATAGTAGAAGCCTGAGGAACGGAATCATTGAGACCTACATCTTCTGTCTTTCTTATGTTTTCCGATGGTTTGAATAGTAGATACATACAACCAAGAAATACTATACCCATCAACGCAAACAGGATTGGCTTTTTAAATTTTTCTACATTATTATCTGAAGATTCTCGCGCTATATCTGTACTTTTATCTAAGCTACCATCCGTAACCAAGACCGTATTTTTTTTGTTTTCACTTTCTTTCATGTTTTCTGTTTTTTATAATTAACAACAAGGAATCCCGTAGCGACGCTGTGGATTCGTTCTTTTTGAGAAGAGCGTTTTCGATACGCTCCACATCCAGCTTTCTGCTGTGTTTTCCGGTTTCAAACCAAACGCTAAGTGTAACAACTACAGTAAGAATCAAATAACTGATAAAAGAATACAGAATGTACTTGTACTGTTTTTGAAGAGGAAGTGCTCTCCAGCGTACATCAATCTTTATTAACCATAAGTCCATATTTGTTCGAAGATTTTTCATCTTGATTTATTTTAACGTTCAATAATTTCTAAATCATTATTCTGCAGCACAGTAAACTTTTCTATATTGAAGCCTTGCGGATTATTATCCGAACGAACGGAATTCACAAGGTAACAGGAGGTAACTAGATTACGTGTGGTTACATTACTAGAGCGAATGATGTACTGCTTGGCATAAGTTTTTACAGCATAAGGATAGGTTTCAAAGTTGCATATCACACTATCTACTTCAAGGCGTTGTTGCACATTACCTGAAATAATCCGATTGTAATACCCCTTTTCAGCTAAGTCTTTGTAATAATCAAAAGCGCTTTTGTCTGCTAGATTAAATGCTCTTTTCATATTATTTTCTATAGCACTCTTGTCTGGTGCCAGTGTAAAGAAAAGCTCATGAAATCGACGTATGTGTTCCCGAGCTTCTACAGGACGATTGATTGAAGCGTCTTGCGCCAACGCTAGCATTAATGATTTACCATTATCCAACACATAAACTTTTTGACGCTGCAATTCTGCAAACCGATACGATTCCCAAATTGCATATCCTGCTACTCCAACACAGAGTACTGCAAATACTATGGCATACAGTCTGATTTGTTTAAAGCTATTTTCAATATTTCTTAATGTTTTAAATTCCATTTTACTTTAATTTTAAATTGTTACTTCATTAATCTCCCCCCAATATTTCCAGTAACTGCTCCCGTACCAGCTCCTACAATATTTCCAGTTTTAGCGCTAGTTTGATTTATATTACGAACAAAGTTTCCTGCTCCCCCTGCCTGAATAATCCACCCAGTCACTGTAGGAATTGTAAAATATCCAATGATGCCAATAATCATAAAGATGATATACACCGTACTGGATGAATCTGGAATAAAATTAGGATCGGATAAACTGTCAATATCCTTTTGCAGTATTAACGATTGGATCTTGGACAACATCGAGCTGAAAAGGTCAGAAACTGGCAACCAGAGATACACACTAATGTATCGAGTAAACCACTGCGTTAAGGTGGACTGAAACCCATCCCAGACTGAAATAGCAAATGCTATAGGCCCCAATATTGATAGCACAATCAAGAAGAAAGTTCGTATCGTGTCAATGACCAGTGCAGCAGCTTGAAAAAGCACTTCTAAAAATTCTCGAAAACTATCGCGAATCATTTTCTTGATACTATACATTTCTCTTTCAATATACATACCCGATATTGTTGCCAAATCAGAAGGCGTCCATCCTAATTCATCCAATTTCTTATCAAAATCTTCATCCGATGCTAAATAGGCAGTCTCAGGATTTCGAAGCATAGCCTCTCTTTCCAGTTGGTCTTTCTGCTGTTGTAAAACATTCAAATCCAAAACTTGATTTTCTAATATGCTATGTGTTCCTTGTACAATTGGACTAAGTACCCCATTTAGTGTTCCTAAAACAATCGTTGGAAAAAACATGATACAGAGTCCTAAAGCAAAAGGTCTAAGTAGCGGAAATACATCTATCGGTTCTGCGCCACTTAGTGCCTGCCACACTTTTAATGCAACATAAAACAAAGCACCCAATCCAGCTAAACCTTTTGCTACTGCTGCCATATCAGCTGATAGTGGCAACATCTCGTCATAGAGCGAACGTAGTACTTGGTGTAGATTACTAAATTCCATGATTACCAATATTTTTGGTTAGCAGTTCCATAAAGCTCCAATACCCTTTTACTACTGTTTGCTTTCTTAGCTCGCAGATAACTAACCGAAATATTTTTATTGGTAAAATAACGAACCAAATTGTGGTACTCTTTAACTTTTAGATAAACACGATCAATAATATCCATTCGCTCCTTATCAGTAAGCGACAAGCTGGAAGAGCTTACAATTTGCTTTAGCTCTTTCAGAAGTTCGGTACTTTCATTTAACAATATGGAATACCCATTAGCAATAGCCGTTAATTCTTGTTCATTAAAATTAGGATCGTTCAACATTTTCCCAAAATTACTTACATACATCTCAGAGACATCACCAACAAGTAATACGGTCTGCTGTACTTTTCGAGCATCCTTTACTAGGTTATTTACAGCCTTTAGCTTGTCATAATATTCTTTTCCTTGATTATATACTTTTTGGACTTCTTTAAAGTTGTTAATCATGTTAGTCGCTGTGGTTGAAGTTTGTATAATCTGTCTCGCTGAATTGACTATTCCTTGAGCCAAATTGGTTGGATCTGTTACCACCCACTGTGCTTTAGCAGTCGGCATGACAGCAAATAAAATTACCATGCACACCATAATTTTTAAATTTTTCATTTTTATTCGTTTTTAAATTTTTACTATTTGTTTTCTATTTCTCTTTTCTCAAGAGCTAACCTTTTAATGGCCTGTTCTACATTTCCATCCAGTTCTCCCGCAAGACGCATCACTTCCAACTTTTCGGTTTCTTCTGTGGTATAGGCTAAATATTCTTCAAGACTCACTTCTGTAGCATATACTGCTGAATGCGTCCCTCCTAGTCCAATCCAAACTTCTTTGTATAACCTATTGGGATCATTGTTCATATTAATCGAAAGTATCTGTGCTTTTTCCTTTTCAGTAAGACCAAGCATAGCTTGGATATCATCAAATTTGTTCATGTACTTTCGTTGGTCAAGGAGTATTTTACAATCCGAATTATTAATGATACTTTCTTTCACAATGGGTGACTGAATGATATCATCTACTTCTTGGGTTACTACAATCGCTTCTCCAAAAAACTTTCTTACCGTTTTAAACAGGTATTTGATGTACTCTGCCATTCCTTCTTTGGCGATCGCTTTCCAAGCTTCTTCAATCAGGATTAGTTTTCGTACTCCCTTCAAACGACGCATTTTATTGATAAAAACCTCCATAATGATGATCGTCACAATGGGAAAAAGGATTTTATGATCCTTGATTGCATCAATTTCGAAAACAATAAATCGCTTACTAAGTAAGTCAAGTTGCTTCTCAGAGTTCAGCAGGTAATCATATTCTCCCCCTTTGTAGTATGGTTCTAATACATTGAGAAAGTTGTCAATATCAAAGTCTTTTTCTCGTACCTTTTTATTTTCCAATACCTTTCTATATTCTCCTTGCACAAATTCATAAAATCCGTTGAAGGAAGGAAATTCATCTTTCTGCTTAATCCTTTCAATGTAACCGCTCACCGCATTGGACAATGCCACTTCTTCGGACCGTGTTGGTGGTTCATCATCCCTTTTCCATAATGTTAGAATCAAAGTTTTGACACTTTCTCTTTTCTCAATATCGAATACGCCATCATCGGTGTAAAATGGATTAAAGGCAATTGGATTGTCTTCGGTGTAAGTGAAATAAACCCCATCTTCGCCTTTGGTTTTTCCTTTAATGAGTTCGCACAAACCTTGATAGGAATTACCAGTGTCTACCAATAAAACATGTGCCCCTTGCTCGTAATATTGCCTGACCATGTGATTGGTAAAAAAGGACTTTCCAGAACCGGAAGGACCCAGAATAAACTTATTCCTGTTGGTGATAATACCCCGTTTCATGGGTAGATCAGAGATATCCAAATGGATGGGTTTTCCTGTGAGTCGGTCGGCCATTTTAATTCCGAATGGAGACGGTGAACTTTTATAATTCGTTTCCTCCGTAAAAAAACACAACGCAGGTTCTATGAAAGTATAAAAACTTTCTTCACTTGGAAAATCTCCTGCATTGCCTGGCATTCCTGCCCAATAAAGCGTCGCAACATCGGTAGTGTTGTGCCTTGGTTTGCATTCCATCAATGCCAAAGCACTACCTGTGTCGTTCTTTAACTGTTTTAGTTCTGCTGGATTGTCAGACCACGCCATTACATTGAAATGAGCCCGAATAGAAGCATGTCCGAAAGAATGTGCTTCATTCAAATAGCGTTCGATCCATTCTTTATTGATTTGATTGGCTCTGCTATACCTTGCCAAAGAATGCATGTTTCTTGCTGATTTCTCAAACTTCCGAAGGTTGTCCTCACTGTTATCCAAAAAAAGATACTGGTTGTAGATGTGATTGCAAGGTAACAGTAATCCAACTGGCGCAGCAAAAGACAAGAGACAATCACTTCTATCGGTGGACAATTTTTCGTAGCGAGTTTCTGCAGATACGGAACTAGGCAGATCATCAGTATCGGACAACGTATGCAGACAAAGTCTTTTGTTTCCAATACGAACTTCTTCCCCTCCCATAGCAATATCTTGCATTGGTGTTCCCTCCTCTCTTGAAAGACTTAGGTATTGTTCCAATAATCCTTGTTTCTCATTTGTTCCAATGATGTCTTCCTCACTCAATCGTTCCAATTTTATAAAACCGGAATCATTCACTATTCGTTCAAATTGCGCCACTGATTCCATAAAATGAGAAATTGTTTCCTTATCTCTTATTTCTTTTGGAATAAGTACTCCTTTGCAAAGCGAAGAGAAATTACTCTGCATTCGCATACGCTCTTTGGACGTTTTTGTTAAGAACAGATAACAATAATGATTGAGAAACGGACGCTCATTAAAATGCTGTTGGTAGGATTTTGCTAAAAAACTCAAATCTTCTTGAACAATATCAGGAGTATAATTTTCCTTAATGTACCAATCCTGTTTGTGTACCACCGTGTAATCGGGCAAGGTCTTAATAGCCTTGTGCCACGCTGAATGTATCGCTTCATATTCCGCAGAGGCTACTGTGAAAAGTTCTGGTAGCTGCACTCGAAAACAAGCAGTGATATCAGCATCCTTTGAGATAATACAATTATTTTCTACTGCCAACAACGGAAACTTAGATTCCAATGTCGTTGCTTTTGATTTATTTCTCATAACTGGTATAATTTGGAGTTCATCTTAAAATAACGATGCACAGGCTTGCGACAGATAATATATCGTGGATGTCGTTTATTAGCTCCTACTTTCATCAAACCATGTTCACCATACTTTTTGTTTAGTGAAAAAGTTTGCCACACTAACAGCGATCCCCCACCAATTCCTATAAACAAACACAGATAAGAATTGACTCCTGTCATATACAAGATCATTACCAGGATAAGCATCCCTAGCAGTCCACCTGCGAATAAGAACAGATACTGTGCTTTCAGTCCTTTAAACTCTACCGTTCTTCCTATTCCCTTATTTATATTGTAAGTATTCATAAGGAAATAATTATAGGAAGAAGGAACGTAAAACAGTAGCCGCTACAATCAAAAAGATGCAAGCTCCAAACCAGCTCGCCGCTGTCTTACTAGTATCAGGATCACCGCTACTAAACTTGTTGTACACCTTTACCCCGCCAATGAGCCCCACTACTGCTCCAATAGCGTAAATAAGTTTTGTAGCAGGATCAAAATAAGAGGTTACCATTTGAGTCGCTTCCGTGATTCCTGCAGTACCATTTCCTTGTGCAAATACACCAAAAGCTGACAGCATTATAACTGCTATCAACACTACTTTTTTTCTATGTCTTTCCATGATTTAAATAGATTTTTTTATCTTTTACCCTTGCACTTTGCAGGATTTATGGACAAATATCTTATGGGATAGATAATATTATTTTAAATAGGAAGTCATTGGAGTCTCTTGGCATTGCTTGACTAATCCGAGTAAAGAACTTAATATTTTCAAAATCTACTTAATTTACTCACAAAACAATGGATACTTTTGAGGATAGTAGGGATATGCATTCCTAGATTTTCTTGACATAAATTAAAGCACTTCATCAATAGTTGAAGCACTGAAGAGGAATTACCAAATGAGTAAAAAAATATATCCATCTAGGGAAAAATCCAGAAGCAGTTACTACGGAGTTTTCCAAAAGTTTCAGATACGCGAATCATTAAATTTTGTGAGCTATATCTAACATTTGTTGACGAAAGTAGGATTTTAACTCTCCTTGATTGTTCTGACCCTATATAGGAAGTTAATTAGCTTAAATAAATATTTAAAAGAAACTAATCTAATTCAATTGGAAAATCAATGGGGTCAACTATCACAGCAGCAAACGACCTAATTAGACGGATTTAGCTATTACATATCTTACGGAAGGCACTTTGAATTTTCAATGTAATAAATATTATTTTACAGGAGTTTTGATTGGTTATGCATTTAAAAACCAAGCAAAATCTGAAATTCTATCTCAAAGGAAAAGGAAGCAAATTAGTTTAGAAGAAATACGCTAAAATATAATTTATATAACGTTGAAGCTTAGTAGCCAAAAACTAAATAAAGATGTACTAGGTAATTCGAATAATTTAACAACTCATTTTGAAAAAATTGATTAATTAAAAGGAAATAAACTGAAGCACCTATCTCATATTAATAAATATGAAGAAGTTACTATGTTAAAAGCATTTTGCTTAAATCTTTAAATAATGCAAAGAACAGTTTAAGAAGTTAAAAATTTGTACCTTTAAAATATTGGTTTAAGAAAAAAACTATCTGTTAGTAGTACAGCGATTTAAATATATTAGACTTAAATTAACGATTTACTTTAGCTGCACGTTAATTTTACGTGTAGTAAACAAGTATGATTATGAATCATAAAAAAAATGAAAATGAAAACTAAAAAAGAATTAGAACAAAGCATCATAAAGATTACTACCACGATTCAACAAGAATATCCTGAACTGTCAAAGTTTATAATTGAAATGCCCGACAACAATTCGGAGAGTGAGGAAGTAACTATCAAAAGCCTTGAAGAATATAATAATTCTTTAGAAGATATTTTGCGTAAATATGCTAAAACGCATGATGAAACTGATTCTAAAGAAGTTCCTAAAACACCTGACTATGCAGACTTACATATCTATCCGCCATCTGAAGATATTTATCAACAATTGAAGGAAGAAAAGGATTTGAATCCAGAAGATATTTCCAAAAAGAAAGCACCAAATGAAAAGGAAGGTACTTGGAACGAAAAGGACTTTAAAGATGTGAAAACGGGTGCTGATTTAGATGTTCCAGCTTCAGAGCTAGACGACCAACAAGAAAATGTGGGAAGCGAAGACGAAGAAAACAATTATTACAGTTTGGGCGGAGACAACCACAACGATTTAGACGAAGACAAAGGATAGTATATAAACTAAAATAATACAATTATGAAAATTCAGATAAACACCGACAAAACAATCTCTGGTTCCGAAAATCAAGAAGACTATTTTACTTCCTTGATCACCGAAAAGCTAAACCGATTTCAATCGCATATTAGCCGTATAGAAGTACATTTATCAGACGAAAACGGAAAAAAAGAAGGACACGATGATATACAATGTATACTAGAAGCAAGAATAGAAGGCAGAGATCCAATAGCGGTTACCTGTGAGGCCGATACTGTCAAAAATGCTGTTTCAGGTGCCATAGATAAAGTGAAAATATCGTTAGAGACCATTCTTGAACGAATGAAAAATCGTGAAAGATAAAATTTAAAGGCATGAAAAATAGAAATGTTACTTTACCATTAATTAAAAACATTATCATAGAACTTGCCAAAATAAATGAAATAATTCAGCCCGGTGAACCTCTCTCTTTGTTCCATCAGCTCCCATACATTTGTATCGAAAATATAGATTTATTGAAAGAATGGCTTGATGGAAGAGCCAATATTAAAATAGAAAAACAACTTTGATGCAAAAAATACAACTGAATAAGAATCAATACAATAGCATAAATTTTTAGTTTTAATTAATATTGCAGATCACTTCACTATAATTTTATGAAAAATTAAGGATCGAACCAAAGTTTAAAAAACTAACTTGCAAATTGTAAAGTCTTCGATCAGATAAGATTAAAATTTGCGCTTTGATTCTAACTATATAAAACAAAGAGCGAAAAATTATGCTATTCATTAAACAGAATAGTCTAGCAGCTAGTTTAAACTAGTTTCTCAGCTTGAAACGTTAAAAAAAATTGGACGCGCTCCCACAACAAATAGCTCCCTAATAATTACACTATATGAAAGATAATCCTTTGACGATGGAAATGCTGTTAGAGCAACTAACTGGACTGAATATTATCCAAATCGCAGCAATTCCACTGATTTTGCTTGTTGCTTTAGAATGGATTCTCACAATTGTTCAAAAGAAAGAATACTACAATAGCTTAGACACTCTATCGGCCACATTTATAGGGCTTGTAAATATTGGTATCTCAGCATTTTTAAAAATTGGGATTTTCGGAATTATATTATTTTTCTATAATCTCGTTCCGTGGAGTATTCCAACTGTATGGTGGGCCTATACTCTTTGCATTATTACGTTAGATTTTTCTAGATACTGGTCCCATAGATTAACACATGTTAATCGTTTTTGGTGGGCAACTCATGTTACTCATC
The DNA here is from genome assembly GCF_058725285.1 of Flavobacterium sp. DW-iso2. Classification (NCBI taxonomy): domain Bacteria; kingdom Pseudomonadati; phylum Bacteroidota; class Flavobacteriia; order Flavobacteriales; family Flavobacteriaceae; genus Flavobacterium; species Flavobacterium sp. DW-iso2. Next base: position 25,024 of record NZ_JBZXDY010000029.1, read on the forward strand.
ATAATTCAGAAAAATATAATTTGTCTGTGGCTTTTAGGTTGAGTTGGACACAACACATTAAATTTATCTTCTTTGTTCCTGTAGTTTTAATAGGATTTGACCCTGTTCTTTTTTTTATATGTCATCAAATCGAAGTACTCTATCAATTCTGGGTTCATACCGAATATATTAGAAAATTACCAGCTCCAATTGAATATATTTTTGTTACACCGTCTCATCACAGAGTGCACCATTCAACAAATGATAAATACCTGGATAAGAACTTTGGGTCAACACTTATTATTTGGGACAGAATATTTGGAACTTTTCAAGCAGAGGAAGAGCAAACAGTTTATGGCATTACTACACCAATTAATTCATACAACCCCATTACTTTAAATTTTCATGAATGGAAGGACATCGTCTTAGATGTAATAAATAGTCGCTCTTTAAAAGAAGCTTACGCAATGCTATTTACAAGTCCCTCTAAATTAGAAACTGTTAAAGCTAAATTCAATTCTATTCATTTAAAGGAGTTTGAAAAAGCAAATAAGACGGATGTTAATTTTATAAAAATAAATAGCATTGATAAGGTAAGAAACAGCACCATTAGTCAATCATGGAATATGAAAAACTAATGCCAACTACGTGCCAAATTCATAGTATTTATGAATTATTCCGGAAAACCTATCGAATTTCTTATACCTACATCGCTTTTTGTTGTCTATAATACAAGAATGCAAGCCATACACGAACACTTTTCAAAACATCTTTCTTCGGGAGCGAACTCCCCGGGAAACGAACACCAAGGAGAGCTGGAGCGTGGCAATAATGAGAAAAAACAACAGTTATCTAAAAATCTTTATACTGCCGTTTTACAATAAATTTTTTTTAATTTCACCAATTAAAAACCCACTAAAATAGAGGTACAAGACAATTCGTCCGCTCAATTATCCTAACTTTAGAATCAAATTTTAAATCGGCTTGAAAGAAAAACTCAAACAACTAGAATTGTTTCTAAAAAGTACCCGTTTGGACCGAGCAATTCGGATTGGAATTGGGATTGCTGTGCCATTTGCGGTACTCTATTTTTTAGGGTATTTTAAATATGCGCCAGCTATAGTTGTGGGTGCTTTTTTAAATGCGCCCGGCGACATTCCAGGAAGCTTCAAACGTAAGGTCAATGCCATTTTAATCAGTATCGGGTTGACAATGGTTATTACAACTATAATCCTATTTTCAAAACCTTTCCTCCCTCTTTTGTTACTGGCGCTTACTATAATTACATTTACCGTCTCGCTAATTTCGGTTTACGGTTTTAGAGTATCTTTAGTATCCTTTGCCGGCTTGTTAGCAATGGTTATATCATTTGCCATTCAAAAAGAAACAGCGCATGAAATTTTTCTTCAGGTGGCCTTAATGGGAGTTGGTGGTCTTTGGTATCTGCTCGTTTCCTTTATTTTTCAAAAAATCACCCCTGTAAAAGATCAGAATCAGTTATTGTCAGATACGCTTCTCCTTACTGGTGAGTACCTAAAATTACGCGCAAAATTATTGACTAAGAAAACCAAGCGTGACGAACACCTTAAACAAACCTTTGTCCTTCAAAATCAAATCAATGAAAAGCATGAAACACTTCGAGAATCAATGCTTACCGCACGTAAAAGTTCTGGACGTTCACATCATGAAGAAAAGCAATTACTCATTTTACTTTCCTCTATCAATATATTCGAATTAATAGAAGCAAAACACTTGGATTATAAAATGATCGATAGGACTTTTGGCAAGCGTAAAGAATTCCTAAAAGCTTCGATAACGCTGAGTAAAATAATGGGAAATCATCTCATAAGTTTGTCTGAAATACTGATTCAAAATGATAACATACCAAATAAAGATAGTCTATTAGATGCCTTATCCAAAACTAACGAATCGATTACAAATTACATTGAAACCGTCAAATTACCTGAAGCTCGAGAAGGTGCTTTGGTATTAAAAAACCTATACGATTACCAAGAACAACTACTTCAAGAAATCAGGATTATTAGATGTGTAATGACCAATGTGAACGAGGCTTCTAAAGTATCCTTAAAAAGACAAGATTCGAGGCAGTTTTTAACGCAGCAGGAATATAGACTGAACGTCCTTGTTCAGAGCTTCAGTATGAATTCTACAATGTTTAGACATTCATTGCGTCTTACGATCGCTATTGTATTTGCCTATGTGTTAGGTCTTGTTTTTGACATTCAAAATACCTACTGGATCTTGCTGACTATCCTTGTAATCATGCGCCCTAGTTATGGTTTAACTAAAGAGCGCTCTAAAGATCGTATCATCGGCACACTCATTGGGGCTGCTGTTGCCGCAGGTATTGTGCTACTTACTCAAAACCTAGTGATCTATGCAGTTCTGGCATTTGTTTCCTTTATATCGGCGTTTTCATTGATTCAGCAGAATTATAGATTTGCTGCCGCATTAGTTACCATTAGTATTATCTTTTTGTATTCATTCATAAATCCTAATGCCTTTGAAGTGATTCAATATCGTGTCATCGACACCATTATTGGAGCCATTATCGCTGTCGTAGCTAATTATTTAGTTTTACCCAGTTGGGAAGCCAATAATCTAAAACAGGTTCTTTTGAATGCTTTAAAAATGAACAAGATATATCTATTAGCAACACAAGAGTTATATCAAAATCCCTCTAAACACAAACTCTCCTATAGTGTAGCAAGGAAAGAAGCATTTCTTGCCATCAGTAATTTAAATGCTTCCTTCCAGCGATTAACCCAAGACCCAAAATCGAAACAGAAAGAATTTCAATTGATTTATGAAATTGTAACGCTGAACCAGACAATGACCTCAGCCATTGCGTCCATTGGAAATTTTATCAGCAATCATAAAACTACTCCTGCATCTATAGAATTTAATGTACTGATCAAAAAGATTTCCAATACCCTACAGATGTCTGTCGATTCTTTAGGCGACATTCACATAAAGAAAAAAGTCGACAAAGAAACTGTTGAAGATGCACAAGAAAAGTTGTTGGTAAAATACCAGCAATTATCTAATATTCGAGATGAAAACATCAGACAAGGAAACACCGCATTAGATACAGATACACTTCATAGTCTACAGGAAGCCTATTTAATTACCAATCACATGAACTGGTTAATTTCCCTTTCAGAAAATCTAAAGAAAGCAACTGAACGCTACCATTCCTCGATTATAGAAGATCAGTAGTGGTTTTATTAAATTTCAGGAAATACTCCCAACGTACCTTATATTATTACTTGCAGCATTTACTCACGAACTAAATTTGGAACTTGTCAATGGCATCTATTAGGCACTATCCTTTATAATTCAGTTAGTTTCCCATTTTAAAAAATGAATTACCAAAAGATAAAAAATAATTACCTTATTAATATTTTTTAAACGCAGGCTTTCTACTAATTGGTTTGTCATAACCGGGAATTCGTACCTCCTTCTAATCAAATATCAACTCTTCTCTTCTTTATAGTCAGCCTCTTTACTGCCGTCCTTAAAGTTGCGCCTTTTGTTTTTTTTATAAACCCTACTCATTTTTTGAATCAATTCGACTCGACTGCTAATAAAATGGCTACGTAATGACAAACCGCAGCTGCGAGCACAAAAAAATGCCAGACAGCATGGTTGTAAGCATATTTCTTCCATAAGTAAAAGACAACACCCATGACGTAAAGCGCACATCCAATTAGAATCATAGTGAGGATATTGAAGGGAATACTTTCAAAGAAAGTACGTCCGCCAACAATCATAATAAAACCCATTGCTATGTAAACTAACGTTGAAAAAACCTTCCATTTCCCTGTAAAAAAAATCTTAAAAATGATCCCCACTGTCGTAAGCCCCCACAAAACCGATAGCAAAGTAATCCCAAAAGAATTATACATATACATAAGTAAAAACGGAGTGTAAGTACCTGCTATCAAGAAAAAAATACTGATATGGTCAAGGATTTCAAGTGTGCGTTTTGCCTGAGCATGCTGGATTCCGTGGTAGAGTGTTGAAAAAGTAAAAAGTTGTAAAAAACAAAAACCATATATAGCCGCACCAATAATACCAGAAGTGTTATCACTTTTAATGGCAAATGCTATTAGGATAGGAATACTTACGATACCAAAAATAATTCCAAAACCATGTACGATACTGTTTACTAGTTCTTGCCTGATTTTTATATTTGAATTCTGAGTTCGCATAAAATTGATTTGATAAGGCTTATTGTTCTAACCCTTTTTTGTAAAATTACTCAAATCTATTCCTAACTTAGTTCGATTAGCTATATAATTTACCGTTTTATTACTATCTATTTTATTTTCAGAAGGCCTTTATCTTGTAATAGTTTCAAAGAAAATTTTGTTTTATTTCTTTTATAGGTCGGTACTTTATATAAAATAAATATACCGTTTTACCGAAAAACTTAATATGACCAGAATCAAAGTAAAAAATAATTTAAGTACTGGATCAATATCGTTTTTTCCCTTAACACTATCGCATTGAATTAAAAAAAAAAATGGTGTAATTAAAATTGATATTAATATAGGTATACACATTAGAAATTTAGTCCTAAACCTGTTTTTTTTAGACAAGGAATAGCAAGGCCTTTAACGAAATACAATTTGAATACATTTAATTCTTTTTTTTTGTTGTTGAAACTGGGTTGTAAATTAAACCAGCAGATATCAAACTTTAGCAGCAAGTGCAGAGAATATCAACTCACAACAGACCGCTAGAAATGAGAAAAGCATAAACCGTTATCACAAGTAACCTTACGTCACAATAATTTTTACCAATCGAATTTGTAGATAAGATAACTATATAACTATCTGATAATTAATTAGTTTTAACTGGTAATATTCACTACCTTCACTAAAATCGCATTAAAGTCCTACGTGAAAATTGTAGTGTATCCATTTAGATCAATGAAATTGATGTATTCTTTTGGAAATGAGTTCAAAACGGTTGCGGAATATTTCCGCAGACTATGTAATTAAATACGAGTCAATATGTCCATACAAACGGTTAATCCAAACACAAACAAGATAGTGAAGTCTTTCGAAGAAATGACAGAGAAAGCAGTTGATGCTAAAGTGGCGAAAGCCCATCTAGCTTATACAAACTGGAAAGAAACGAGCTACCAGCAACGGGCTGATTTACTACATAAAGTAGCTAAACTCATGCGAATCAAGAAATCTGAACTTGCCAAAACTATCACCTTAGAAATGGGTAAGCTCCTTTCCGAAGCAGAAGGAGAAATCGACTTGAGTGCTGATATAATAGATTACTATGCCGATAACGCAGAAGGTTTTCTTGCCGATAAAGTACTTGATCCAGAATATGGAGAAGCTATAATTCGAAATAGCCCCATCGGTGTATTGTTAGGTGTGATGCCATGGAATTTTCCTTACTATCAAGTAGCACGCTTTGCAGCTCCTAACATTATGGTGGGCAATACCATATTACTTAAGCATGCATCCATAGTACCACAATGTGCTGCTGCTATCGAAAAACTATTCGAAGAAGCAAAAGCACCTGAAGGATTATATACCAATTTATTTATTACAGGCAAACATGCATCAGCATTGGTTTCTGATAAAAGAATAAAAGGTGTTTCCTTAACAGGAAGTGAAGAAGCTGGTGCAAGTATTGCCATGGAAGCCGGAAAACATTTGAAAAAGGTTGTATTAGAGCTAGGCGGTAATGATGTGTTCATTATACTGGAAGATGCCGACATGGAAAAAACAGTTGAGTGGGCAGTTGTAGGCAGGATGAATAACAACGGTCAATGTTGTATAGCCTCCAAACGGTTCATTGCCGTGGAAGCAATAGCCGACGAATTTATTCAAAAGTTTAAGGATAAGTTATCAAAAATGAAAGTGGGTGATCCAATGGATCCCGCTACCGACTTAGGCCCTTTAAGTAGTGAAGCAGCCGCAGTTCATTTAGCCGATCAAGTAAAACGTTCTGTTGATGAAGGTGCAAAAGTCTTATTGGGCGGTAAACGTGCAGATCGTGAAGGTGCCTTTATGGAACCCACCATACTTACCGATTTGAAACCTAGCATTGCTGCTTATCATGAAGAATTATTTGGACCTGTAGCCTCATTCTATGTGGTGAAAGACGACCAAGCTGCCATTGATTTAGCCAATGATTCCAATTATGGCCTTGGAGGTTCTGTATTTACACAGGACATTCAACGAGGAAGAAGAATTGCCGATCAAATTGATACAGGAATGGTCTTCATCAATCATCCCACTTGGACACAAGCAGATCTTCCATTTGGCGGAACAAAGCATTCAGGCTTCGGTCGGGAACTATCAGAGTTAGGAATTCAAGAGTTTGTAAATAAAAAACTAATTCGTGTAAGTGGACTAAATGATCCATTTTAAAAAAAGTAATAAATTAGAAAAACCTGATATTAAATACTCAATACATGTTAAATATTTAGCAACTATAATTTAGATACTTTGTATATTTTTCTCTCTATCTTCAAAGAAATAAAATGAATTAACCTCATGAAAATAAAACAATGTATTTGACAAATCAATAAAACAATGTAAATAATTATTTAACAACTAATAAATCAAAAATATATGAATTTACTTACTAAAGACATGATGCCAGAATTATTAAGTGTGAATGAAGGAAGCTGCATATCACTATATATGCCCACGCACCGTGCCCATCCTAACAATCTCCGGGATCCGATACTATTTAAAAATCTGTTGAAAAACCTAAAAAATTCCCTACTCCAAAAACATTCAGAGTCAGAAGTTGAAATACTGCTGGAGCCATTTGTAGCGCTTGAAAGTAATAAAGAGTTTTGGAGACATACCTTAGACGGACTGGCTGTACTTGGTACAGTTGATACGTTCAGAACTATAAATTTACCCGTACCAGTAAAAGAATTAACCGTTGTGGCTAACAGCTTTCATACAAAACCACTTCGCAGATATTTGCAGTCAGTGGAGCGTTACAATGTATTAGGTTTAAGCTTACATGATTATCAAATTTATGAAGGAAATAGGCATTCACTTACAGAACTGGAGCTTCCCTCAGACACTCCAAAAAATATAAATGAAGCATTGGGTTATGATTTAACCGATAAGCATACCACTGTTGCATCTTATGGTGGTGTAGGTAACCAAACCAGCAACATGCATCACGGGCAAGGTGGGAAATCAGATCAAGCGGATATCGATACCGAAAAGTTTTTTCGCTTTGTCGCAAAAACGATTAATGATAACTATTCCGGTCCATCCGGATTGCCACTTATACTGGCTGCATTACCAGAGCACCACAATCTTTTTCATAAGGTAAGCAACAATCTTTCATTGCTTCCAAGCGGTATTGATGTGAATCCAAAGTCTGTAGAAACGGATGAGCTGGTGAAACATGCCTGGAAAGTTATGGAGCCTTACTATAATGAAAATATCGCCAAAATTTGTAATGAGTACGATCAGGCAAAATCAAAAGATACAGCAAGTGATAATATAAGTGAAGTAGCTGTAGCTGCGGCAGCCGGTAAGGTGGATACACTATTAATTGAATCAGAACTCCAAATTCCGGGCAAGATAATAAACGAGACAGGCAGCATTGAAAAAGGTGATTTGGCCAATCCTGAAGTGGATGATTTGCTGGATGACTTGGGCGAACTGGTAACAAAAATGGGCGGCAAAGTGATGATTATTCCACATGAAAAAATGCCTACGAAAACAGGGGTTGCCGGTCTGTTTCGTTATTAAAATCAAGCAAATAATGCTAATTCAAACAACTAAAAAATACTAGAAATGAAAATCTTACTAGAAACAGATTTTAATATCTCACGAACTGAAGAGATCAGAGAAACTTTGAAAGCTATAATAAAAGATGCTTTCGATAGGATCAGTGAACATAGAACTAGATTAGAAGCGCGCCCAAAGAGAATGCAACCTTTAGCCGTTATGAGCCATAAAGACCCCTTTAATCGCTAAATACCATATAGACATCGCTAAAAACTCTGTGGATAAAGACATAGAAAAAATGAAGACGTGTCTTGATACAGTATTGTGTCGCTTATGAATTTAATGCCCTTAGAATAAAATATTCACCAGAAGTTTAAGCAAAAAATAAATACAAAACGACAGTAAAAACTAAAAAAAGAGGTTGACCTATAAAACTCGACAATGAGAACCTCATATATCTTTGCTTATTTGTATAAAATGACAATTCAGTAAAACAGTTTTTTTTAGAATTATGCGACCACTTTTTGAAAAATAAAGTGATGAATAATTAGAAGTTTAAAAAAAATAGGCTTACAAGTTTAAACTAGAAAGCTAAATTAAAATATTAAAAACAGGAACATATGAAACAAGGAAAAGAAGAATTTAAATTTGTAAAAGAAGAAAACAATAAAACACGAAACTATATTTTTCAAAAAAATAAATTGACAAAAGTTACTGTCTATATCATTGCCGGTATAATAGCCCTTTGCTTCATAGGATTTATTATATTTACTATCGATTTATTTTGATGTAATTACACGAAATATCTTTTAATTGCACAAAATTACAGAATAAGATACCCTGTAAAATAACAGATATTAATTAAGGTTCAAAAAGTATGGATAAGGAAAAGAAACTATAAATCGATGAGAAAAATTGAAAAATATCACGTTTTTCCTTATTAGTACTTAGAAAAGCAAAATTATTTAAAAAAAATATTATGAAAACGAATAGACTTTCAAATAATCTCACAACCGCATTGAATGAGCAAATGACTAAAGAAGCACATGCTTCCCAAATATACTTATCATACGCTGCATGGGCTGATAACAATGGATTCAGCGGCATCGCAAATTTTCTTTTCCGTCATGCAGCAGAGGAACGAAACCATATGATGAAAATACTCGAATACATATTAAACAGAGGTGCAAAAGCCACAGTTACTGCTATTCCTGCACCTGCAACCGATCCTGTCAGTGTAAATAATTGCTTTAAAAAAGTATTTGAACATGAAGTGGATAATACAAAATCCATTTATAAAGTGGTAAAAATGGCACTCGATGAAGAAGATTGGGCTACATGGAATTTCTTACAGTGGTTCGTGAAAGAACAAATTGAAGAAGAAAATCTTGCCAGCCTTTTACTGGATAAAATTAAAATTGTGGGCGGTGAAAAAGCAAACGGTGATTCACTATACCTAATAGATAAAGATTTGGAAAAAAGGTCCGGTGAGTTAAGTATGGCTCAAGATGCTACCACTACTAATCCCTAATAAACAGGTTAAAGGCTTGGGTTTTTATTGATGATTTGAATTAATGTTCGGATGAAGCCTGCTTAATCGTAGTAATGAACCAAATAATTAAAGTAATATAAAATAATAATATGAAACGAAGTATAAACAGTTTATTAGGCTACATCATTAAAGGAACTGATGGTGAAATTGGAAAAGTAGATGATTTCTATTTTGATGACCAAACCTCAACCATACGGTATATGGTGGTAAAAACGGGAGGATGGCTTTCCGAAAAAAAAGTTTTGATTTCGCCCGAAGCATTTCAAAAACTGGATAGCGAATCAAAAACACTATCTGTATATCTTACGCAGGAAAAAATAAAAAACAGTCCTGATATTGACACAGACAAACCTGTTTCAGAACAACAGGAAGAGCTGATCCGTGGATACTACGCATGGCCCGGCTACTACGGAAACGGAATGTATGGACACATGGGGTTAGGCATGTGGGGATATCCGTTAGTTGAAGTAAGAGAGACAGAAAAGGAATTGATAAAAAGGAAAGCAGAAGAGCATACTAATGACAAACCGCATCTGCGAAGCACACGTGAAGTTACAGGGTATGCTATTCATGCAACGGACGGTGACATAGGCGAAGTCGAAGATTTTATAATTGATGATGTAATCTGGAAAATCAATTTTCTTGTTGTGGAAACCGGCAACTGGTTTTCGGGAAAAAAAGTGATCATTTCTCCACATTGGATTAAAGAGGTAAAATGGCAGCAGCAAAAAGTCATCATCAATCACTCAAAGGAGCAAGTGAAAAACAGTCCCAAGTATGATTCTTCGGAACCGATTAACGATTCATATGAGCATTCACTCAATGACTATTACGAAAAATAAAATAACAATTATGGAAATTTTACAAGAAGCAGCCGTTTTTGAAAAAGCTAAAATGAGTCATATGTCTAATAGTGATAGAGTGACAGCTTCAAGAGAAGCAAAACGGCTTGTATTAGCAATCAACAAGATCTATAAGAAGACAAAAGAAGCAACCTTAATGGATGTAATGAAGCGATTAACCGTTAAGAAAAAAAGAATTGATATTCGATTGAAAGGAAGAGTTAATTCTTGAGTATACCAATAATTCCTAATAAATAAACACAATGAAAAATCATATTGTAAAAATAATTTCAGTAGAGCCAGTAACGCATGATGTAAAGCGATTCACAATACAAAAGCCAGAAGGTTTCAAATTCAAACCGGGACAGGCAACCGAGGTGTCCATAAATACTCCTGCACTTAAAAATGAAAAACGACCTTTTACATTTACTAGTTTAAATGATAATAAACATCTAGAATTTACAATTAAAATTTATGATAGTCATAACGGAGTTACAAAAGAATTGGGAAAATTAAAGAACGGTGACGAACTTATCATCCGTGATGTTTGGGGCGCAATTGAATATAAAGGCGAAGGGGTATTCATTGCTGGTGGTGCAGGTGTCACACCATTCATTGCAATTTTGCGGCAGTTACAAGCGGATGAAAAAATTGCTAACAATAAACTAATTTTTACCAATAAAACCGAAAAAGATATAATTCTGAAAAAAGAATTTAATGAAATGCTCGGTAAGAATTTCATCAACACGCTCACTGATGAAAAAAAAGAGGGTTATGAAAATGGTAGGATTGACTATGCTTTTCTAAAAGAAAAAATAGATAACTTTAAACAGCACTTTTATGTTTGTGGTCCACCACAATTTGTAACAGCCATCTCAGAAGCACTCGCCCAATTGGGAGCGAAAACTGATGCAGTAGTTTTTGAGAAATAATCTGTTAAAACGTCTTTAACTATTTATGTTCTTTTCTCGAATTTAGAATTATATAAAAATCTCCTTAAATTCATATTGTGTACGATACAAACGCATCCGATAGCAATAAATCATGAAAAAAAAAACATAAAAACGACAATAATCCAAAACATATTTTGTCTCCTAATAGCGTTAATTTTTATTTTATTTTTTTCTGAAAATATTGGTTAATATCTTGATAAAAAAATACTTTTGGCACTTTACATTCCGATAATACACTATTGTTCAGTCTTTTATTTCAACTAGTTCTCATAGCTTGAATCCTTTGGTCCTTTGGCACCTGGCAATCATAGATGAGATTCCGCAAAATAAAAAAACATACTGTTAGATCTAATTGGAAAGATAAAGATTAGAAAATAACACGGTTGATGTTTGGGAAGAGCTTCTCAATACTTATCTAAATAAAGATGTTAAGCTAGCTAATCGATAGTTTTTTAGAAAACTAAAAGCTAGATAATAAATAATAATTTACATGAAAGCACTACAAATCGTGAAATACAGTAAAATTAAAGACAGCTTATCCATCAATGAGATCGAAAAACCTTCTTTAAAACAAAATGATATTTTAGTTGAAGTTAAAGCAGCTTCGTTAAATACTATCGATTACAAAATGGTAGAAAGTAAACTGAAAGAGATGATCTCTTTAAACTTACCAAGCGCAATAGGTTTTGACGTATGTAGTGTGGTGGTTGAGAAAGGTGCAGATGTAAACAATTTCTAAATAGGAGATGAAGCCTTTTCCAGAGTGCCACAAGAAAAAATGGGTACTATTGCAGAATTTGTAAGTGTAAATAGTGACCTCTTTGCTAAAAAAACCAAAAATAGTTCTTTCGAAGAAGTAGCAGGACTTACATTAACAGCACTTATACCAATACAAGCCTTGGAGAGCGTTGGCATAAAGAGAATGATAGAATTCTTATTCATGCTGAGGCTGTTGGTGTAGGTAGCTTTGCAATTCAATATGCTAAAGCTAAAGGAGCTATCGTATATACGACTACCAGCAGCGAAAATGTAGACTGGGTCAAAGCTTTGAGTGCTGACCGAGTAATCGATTATAAACCTGAAGATTATAAAGAGGTTGCAAACAATTTGGATATTGTTTTTGACACTTTAGGGAATGAGTACACCTTTGATGCTTTTGAAATCATTAAAGAAGGTGGAAAAGTGACTACGATAGTAGGTCCAAAGAAGAGTTTTTAAAATTCAATCTTAATAAGTTATCGGAATTAAATAAACTTAGCATTGAGGAAAATAAAATATTGTTTTGTAGCAAAAACATACATGAAATAATGTACTTAATAATGAAAGGGTTACGGAGATTATAAAATACTTAGAGTTGAAAACGAAGGTTGACTGAAATCTTTATGAATTACTTTGTAATTAAATATTACTAAATTACTATTTAAGATTCTGAAAAATATTGGGGAGCCTAAATAAACTCCCCAATATCAAACTCCTCTAAATCATTTTTCCGCAAAGAAGAAGAACTGAAATCTGTTTCAAAAGAAAGTGTACCGTCTAGCAGCTTGGCTATTTTTTGAGAAGCATCTTCGATAGAATTTTCCAATAGGTCGAATAATTCGGTTCCTTGTATTTTCTGAAGTAGGACTGTTGCTGTTTCCTTTTGAGATGGTCTCATTTTCTCTTTTTTTAACAACGTTTTTACAGTGCTTAATTCTTCAAAGGTAACCCCTTGAGCAAAACCATTTTCGCCATCGGATATTCCATAACTATTCCAATCTTCTTCCTCGTCCTCAAAATCAGGTACATTCCCAAAAACTTCATCCAGCTCTTCTTGTGAAATTTGTTCATCGACTTTTTCTTCGTCGATTTCAATATCAAAATTACCATTAGTTTGTTCCTCTTTCTGCTCTTGACTTTCATTGCCGTTTTTTGGCACTGAAAGGATTCTTTGAGGTTTGGGTTGTCCCATAATGTCGGGTAGCTTTGGATTACTTTTTTCTTGCACTGGCTTTTGTTCAGGATATTTCTTGATGATAATCTTGTCTTGTAAAAGCAGTACAATAACAATTAGTAAGCATATTACGATCACTGTTTCCATAACTTCTTTATAAAATGGGTTTGTATTTATCATTAAAACTCTTAGTAATCTGCTCACCAAATTCCTGAAAATGGTAATCTAGCAAATTATCCAAATAAGCATAAATAGTGATCTTGTCTTCCCCTATCACCTGTACAATACGGGAAAGTTTTTCATGAAAATCAGGTCGGATATAAACCGTTTTTCCGTCACGAGCAATGGTATCGATCCTTTTGAAAAAGATGCTTTCGTAATCCCCTTCACTTACCCTTTTGCCCCTACTCTTTTCCTTAAACATAGTTTTCTCCTTTGGAAACTCTTTAGAATTGCTATTTTCTATTTCCTTTTCTACTGGAATTTGTAAACCTTCCTTTTTTATACCATCCACCATCAAGTTCATCATCAACTCTTCGTTAATTTCGGGAGTATTTTTTTTCTTGTTTCCTTTCTCCATAATTCTATAATTGAATGATTTTCAAAAATTCATTTATAAACTGGTCTAACTGACAGGTTTTCATCAAACGTTCATCGGGAGGCATTACAGTAGAACGAAATATGGTTTTGCTATTCTCTTCACTTTCTTTTCGAAAGCGGGTACTGTTCTTAATTTGGCTTTGCATTAAACTTAATCCCAAATGGTCGATTAGTTGGTTGTAAACTTTGTACAAAGGCGTACTTTCTCTACCATCCACCTGATTCCAAAACAGGTTAATAGTTTCTATAGAAGTTGCTCCTTTTTTCATAATTACATCTTGCAATAGCTGCGTAAAAATGAGTGTGCTTTCCATAACCAAACGATCAGCCGTTATTGGCGTAAAAATGTGGTGCATTCCTGCCAAAGCTTTCAGAATACCAGGAGTATTCACCGTTCCAGGGAGATCAAAAAATAGAACATCAATTGGTACAGTAGTATTATTTAAAAATTCCTGAGCAGCCTCCAATACGCTTTCCGCTTTGTGCTGTAGAATGGGATAGGCTTTTTTGTTGATGGTGGTAAATTGTTTGTAAGCTAGTTTTTTCAAATGCTCATTTTCCATAACCATAGCCAGATCACGAGATTTCATTTTGATTAAACTGTGCTGAGGGAAATCGGCATCAAAGACGGCTACATTGTAACCTAATCGATAATGCAATGTACTTGCAACTAATGTTGTAAACGTACTTTTTCCGACACCTCCTTTTTGAGAAGAAAAAGCGATAAATTTTGTGTTGTGTTTTGCATTCATAGTTCCACTGTTTTTAATTATTTATATCGGTATTTACTTGTATTGGTATTTTTTTATTTAGTTACCTACAGCAATAGGTGTGTACTTCTTTATGTGTGATTTTATGTAATTAAGTAGGCAGTTAACAAAATATCTGCACATTGCGTTATGTATTTATATCTGTAGGCAATTCCAGGAGTATTTATCCGCAGGAGTACTTAGAAACGCAAGTACATCTGTACTTAATCATGTAAATATCTAGTTCAATCTATCTCTATTTACAACTGTATGACTGTACTTTTCTATAGTGATACCTATGTAGTTATGTTGTTACGTACGAAGCTAACTAGGTATTCCTGTTTGTTTATAAGTACAAAGAAACAGAGCGATATAAGTGCTTTTAACATTGTGGTTGTTCTTGGCTTTTATTGACACGGTTTGGCAATTCCTTTAAGCATAACACTAAACCAATCAATGTCTTACTTTGTTAAAGAAGTAAATAGATTAAAAAATGAAGGCCATAAATAGAATTTCAAACAAGAACTGGAACGGCCTTAAGCCGTTTTTCCCTGCTCTATTAAATCTGTCCTGCCGACAGGCGGATGGATTATCTGTTCACCAGAACAGAGCAAGTTGTGTTTTGAGGCACTCGAAATGAATTCCGTACCTCAAAACAACTTGCCCGCCGCGGCGGGGCTTAAAACTCCCTCCGAAGTCGGGGTTTTCTAAAAATTAAAATTGGAATGATGATGGAGAATCAAGAGAACAAAAAACAACACAAAGGTGGTAGGAATCCCAAAAAGGATCCTAGCATTCATCGTTATGTTTTTCGTTTAACGGATCAGGAAAATGCTAAATTCCTTTCGCTTTTTGAAGCTTCGGGATTAGACAATAAAGCTCGTTTTATTACTTCTGTTTTATTTGAAAAGCAAATAAAAACGGTAAAAGTAGATATGGCAGCAATGGATTATTACATGCGTTTAACCACTTTATATGGTCAATTTCGTGCAGTTGGTATCAATTACAATCAGATTGTCAAGATACTATACCGCAATTTTTCTGAAAAGAAAGCAGCAGCTTACCTCTTTAAATTAGAAAAACAAACAATAGAATTAGCTCAGTTATGTCGCGATATCGCTCAATTAACAGCAGAGTTTGAATTTAAACATCTGAAAAAAGAAGAAAAATGATAGCTAAAATTGGTCGTGGAGCAAATATAATTGGTGCACTTTCGTATAACCATTTGAAAGTTGACCAAGAAAATGGAGCAATACTAGCGACCCATAGAATAAGAGAAACAGTCAATGGACAGTTTACCGTTAACCAATTATACAGCTCTTTTGAACCTTATTTAATGGCAAATAAACGAACAGAAAAACCTGTTTTGCATATCTCACTTAACCCAAATCCAAAAGATAGTGTTACTGATGAAGACTTTAGAAAAATCGCAAAAGACTACATGGAACTTATGGGCTATGGAGATCAGCCTTACGTAGTTTTCAAACACACTGATATTGAACGAACGCACATTCATATCGTTTCGACCTGTGTAGATCGTTACGGTAAAAAGTTACCTGATTCTTATGAAAAATTGCGCTCTATGAATGCTTGTCGCGAATTGGAACAAAAATATCAATTGCGTCCTGCTACTGAAAAGAAACACAATTCGAAAGAAGTAATTTTCAAACCTGTTGACTACAAAGAAGCTAATATAAAAAGTCAAATAGCATCGGTAATTCGGCATTTGCCAAAGTATTACCAGTATCAAAGTTTAGGAGCTTATAACGCATTACTCTCTCTATTTAATATCACTGCCGAACAAATAACAGGAGAAATTCAAGGTAAGACGAAGCAAGGACTCATCTATTTTGCATTGGATAATAAAGGAGAAAAAGCAACAAATCCGTTTAAATCCTCTCTCTTTGGAAAACAGGCTGGAATGGAAAGTTTACAAAATCATTTTGAACAATCAAAAGTTAAAATGAAAACAGAACCTTTAAAAGAGATCCTGAAAAATTCGATTGAAGTTGCCCTACACACCACAACTAGTGAAACTGACTTAAAAAAACAATTAATAGATCAGGGAGTTAATACCGTTGTTCGAAGAAATGATCAAGGGCGAATATATGGAATAACTTTTATTGACCACGAATCTCGCACGGTTTGGAATGGATCCCAATTGAGTAAAAATTTATCTGCTAATGTTTTTAATGAGTTATGGAAAAAGGATGGAACTAACCAAGTTCAGAATCCTAGTAAAATTGATAAAACAGTCTCATCCCAAAATCAAGAGAAAGACTCCAAACCAGAAAATGAAAAACCGCACGCTCTTTTCGATTTTCTTAATGGAAATAATTCAACCCATTCTAATACAAATTGTGGACTTATAGAAAGCCTTGGAAGTTTATTACCAAATGCTCAAGGTGAAGATTATGAAGAGCAAGCATTTGCTAATCAATTCAAGAAAAAGGCGAAACGAAACAATCGTAGCGGCAAGAAATAGTTTCAGCGAGACAACAAATGCCAATGAACGCCAATGGAGGTCAGTTATCTTAGATTCTTCTACGTTCGATCTACTTTCGCCTGTTACATTTTAAATATTTCTACTATGCAAGGAGAAGACGATTTAAGAGGACTCGCCAAAATAATGGCTTTCATGCGTGCGGTAAGTATTCTTTTGCTACTGATGCACTTTTACTGGTTTTGCTATAGCTTTTTCTTAGAAAAAGGTTGGACCCTAGAAATCATTAATAAAATACTAGGCAATTTTCAGCGGACGGCAAGTCTGTTTTCTCACACCCTATACACCAAGATTTTTGCTTTGGTGTTGTTAGCTTTAAGCTGTTTGGGAACAAAAGGAGTAAAAAACGAAAAAATTATTTGGACAAAAATATACATTGCCATAATTATTGGATTTATACTTTTCTTTCTCAACACACCCTTGTTAAAGTTGTCCGCTGGAATCGCTATCTCCTTGTACATCTTGACTACTTCAGCGGGTTATATTTCGTTAATGGTAGCTGGTGTATGGATTAACCGTCTGCTTCGTACCAATCTCATGGACGATGTTTTCAATAATGAGAATGAAAGCTTTATGCAAGAAACTACATTAATGCAAAACGAGTATTCCGTTAATTTGCCAACCAAGTTTTATTACAAAGGAAAATGGAATGAAGGATGGATTAACGTTGTAAATCCTTTCCGAGCCTCCATTGTTTTGGGAACACCAGGTTCTGGAAAAAGTTACGCCATCATAAACAACTATATTAAGCAGCACATTGAAAAAGGATTTTCGATGTACATCTATGATTTTAAATTCGATGATCTTTCCACCATTGCATACAATCATTTATTAAAGCATAGCGATAAGTATACCATTAAACCAAAGTTCTATATTATCAACTTTGACGATCCTAGCAGAAGCCACCGTTGTAATCCCATCAATCCCGATTTCATGACGGACATCTCAGATGCTTATGAATCGGCTTATACGATAATGTTGAATCTTAATAGGAGTTGGATACAAAAACAAGGGGATTTCTTTGTGGAATCTCCGATTATATTATTAGCAGCCATAATCTGGTTTCTGAAAATTTATGATAACGGAAAGTACTGTACTTTTCCGCATGCTATTGAATTACTGAACAAGAAATATGTTGATGTATTTACCATCCTTACTTCCTACCCTGATCTCGAAAACTATTTATCTCCGTTTATGGATGCTTGGCAAGGTGGTGCTCAAGATCAGTTGCAAGGGCAAATCGCTTCCGCAAAAATTCCTTTGTCTCGAATGATTTCACCGCAACTCTATTGGGTAATGACTGGAGATGATTTTTCGTTAGACATTAATAATCCAGATGAACCAAAAATTCTCTGCGTTGGAAATAATCCTGATCGTCAGAATATTTATTCGGCGGCATTGGGTTTGTACAATTCGAGAATCATAAAGCTAATTAACAAAAAAGGAAAATTAAAAAGCTCCGTGATCATTGATGAGTTACCAACAATTTACTTCAGAGGACTTGATAATTTGATAGCCACAGCCAGAAGTAATAAAGTAGCGGTCTGTTTGGGATTTCAAGACTATTCGCAACTGACACGTGATTATGGAGACAAAGAAAGTAAGGTGATCCAAAATACCGTGGGGAATATATTCAGTGGACAGGTTGTGGGAGAGACTGCCAAAAGCTTATCTGAACGGTTTGGTAAAGTGTTGCAGAAACGTCAGAGTCTAACCATCAACCGAAATGATAAATCAACTTCGATATCCACTCAATTAGACAGTTTGATTCCAGCTTCCAAAATCTCTACGCTTACACAAGGAATGTTCGTGGGAGCGGTTTCAGACAACTTTGACGAACGTATTGAACAGAAAATTTTCCATTCGGAAATTGTCGTAGATAATGAAAAAGTAGCTTCAGAAACTAAAGCATATAAAAAGATACCTGTTATCTTATCTTTCGTTGATGAAAATGGTGAAGATCAAATGAAAGCCGAAATTGAGGCTAATTACAAACAGATAAAAAGGGATATTGTTTCGATTATTGAAAGTGAATTGGAACGGATAAAAAACGATCCTGATTTACAGCATTTGGTACAGGAGGGTTAGTTGAAAAGAATATCAACTATCAAGCAGACTTAATTACATAATGCTCAAATAGTGTATCTAAGCATTCTATTTATATAAAACCATTCAAGAAACAAACGCAAAATGTTTGTTATTATGTACAAATAGATTTTTTTTGTTCATAATAACGAACGTTTATGAAAATGAGTGCCAAAAAACAAATCTTGTTCCCTAAACATGACCTCCTTTTATAGCGACTGGGTCAAAATATTAAAATGGCTCGTAAAAGAAGAAAACCAACAGCCACATCTGGGATCATAGGAGCACATTCAAGCCACCTGGTCCTATCCATCCTATCGAGATTGACAGGTTTGAAGAAGATGACTTTGCTATTGACGATTTTTCTGATTAAGAAGATTAGAGATTTTTTGATTTAGTTTAATACGTGAAAATCCTCTATTTTTGCAACAGAAATTCCTTGTTTTTTAAAAACTAAATAGCCTACTTCGTATGAAAGTCCAATATTGTTCCGACCTACATCTTGAGTTCCCAGAAAATAAAAACTATCTACTTCAAAACCCTATACAGCCAGAAGCGGATATTTTAATTTTAGCTGGAGATATAGTTCCGTTTGCCATAATGGATAAACACCCGGATTTCTTCGATTACATTTCAGCTCATTTTAAAATGACTTTTTGGATTCCTGGAAATCACGAATATTACTATTACAACATTGCAGAAAAAAGTGGTGTTTTAGAGGAGCAAATCCGTCACAATATTTTTTTAGTAAACAATTGCGTCAAAGAAATTTCAGGTGTTAATCTGATTTTTTCAACTTTATGGTCTAACATTTCACCTTTAAGACAGTGGCTTATTAAAGAAAGTCTTTCTGACTTTAAAGTAATTAAATACAAGAATCGTTTATTCAATCCGGATGATTATCACATCCTGCATCAAGAAAGTTTGGCATTTATTAAAAAAGCAGTACAGGAAACTGCTAATAAGAAAACAATTGTAGTAACACATCATGCGCCAACATTTATCAATTATCCTGAAAAATATGCCGACAGCAAAATCAATGAAGCCTTCGCAACAAACTTAGATGTCTTTATAGAAAATAATACTATCGATTATTGGATTTATGGACATCATCATTGCAATGTTGGTGATTTTGAAATTGAAAATACAAAACTATTAACCAATCAATTGGGATATATCAAATACAATGAAAATGTTGGATTCAATAATAAAGCTATTATTTCAATTTAAATAAGCCGACAAATTGTAAAGTAATCAATTGACTTTATCCATTAATTAATTGATATTTATTCATTAATTAATGAACATTTACCTTAATAAACCTATATTTGCATAATAAACCTATCAAGTTTATTATAACTTTTATTAGTTTATTATGGAGGAATTAAAAAAATATTTTCAACAAATACTCGGCGTACAACTCGAAATAAAAGAGTTAAAAAAGGAACAATTGAATAAACTACCTTTTGTATACAAAAGTAATTTTAAGTTCTATAGCACCACCTTTAGAACCCATCAATTAATTTTATTGGAGCTAAACAAAGAGGATACTTTCAATGCAAATCAGTTAAGAAAACAAGTAGTTGAGATTCAAAAAAAACTTGAAAAACGGATAATTATAGTAACTGACACTATAACCGCAATAAACCGTAAACGGCTAGTAGAAAACAGAATAAGTTTCATTATACCTGGGAAACAAATGTTTATGTCAGAATTATTAATAGACCTTAAAGATTTTGAGAAAGACAAAGCATTTAAAAAATCTGTCTTACTACTACCCTCAGCTCAATTAATCTTATTATATCAAATTTTACACAAAGAGGATAATTTAAGCCAATATACATTCAAAGAACTAGCTGAGAAATTCCAATACACACAAATGGGAATTACCAAAGCAATAGAAAACTTGAAAAGATTAGCCATAGTCAAAGTAGAAGGGACAAAAGAAAAGAATATCATATTCGAAAAAGACATTGAAAAACTATGGAAAGACAGAGAAGGATTGTGTATTAATCCCGTAATGAAAACGGTTTATGTTGATGATAAACCACAAGGGTTGTTTAAGTCAAACACAACCGCACTGGAAGAATATACGGATATGAATTCAAGTTCAATAGAATACTTTGCTATTGAGAAAAAACAATTTTACGAATTGAGAAAAAACAATCTTTTAGTAAACCTAAATAGTGAAAATGGCAACTATGCATTAGAAGTTTGGAAATACAATCCGGAACTACTCACAAAAGGAATAACAAAGAAAAATAATGTAGATCCATTGTCATTATATTTAAGTTTAAAAGACGGATTTATTGATGAACGAACAGATATGGCATTAGACCAAATAATAGAAAAATACATATGGTAAGAGGTTTAGAAATTTTCAGACAACATTTCAAAGAATTCACAGATAACTACATTATCATTGGTGGAACCGCTTGCGATATTATTATTGATAGCGTTGGTCTTACACCACGAGCTACAAAAGACATTGATATAATTTTAGTCATCGAAGCATTAAGCCCCGAATTTGTAATTCATTTTTGGGAATTTATCAAACAAGGAAATTATGATGTCAAGGAGAAAAGTGAAGAAGACAGAAAATACTATCGCTTCCAGAAACCACAAGTAGAAGAATTTCCATTTCAAATTGAATTATTCTCCAGAATACCTGATTTATTAGATTTAAATGAAGAAACATATTTAATACCTATTCCTGTTGACACTGAAATTTCAAGTTTATCGGCGATATTGATGGATGATGATTATTACAACTTCACAATCCAACACAGTCAATTAGATAACGGTATACATCTCGCCAATAGTGAAGCTTTAATAGGATTAAAAGCCAAAGCATTCCTCGATTATAAAACGCGCAAAGAAAACGGAGAAAAAATTGATGAAAGACAATTAAGAAAACATAAAATGGATGTTTTCAGATTGTTATTACTACTAGCTCCCGAAGATAACTTTGCAATTCCAACAAGTATAAAAACGGATATAGTAAATTTTGCTGAAGCAGTAAAGAATGATTTGCCAGACAAACAAATTTTTAAAGAAATGGGTGCAGGAAATGTGAATGTAAAGGAGTTATTTGAACAATTAATTAGTGCTTTTAATATTTAAAAATAAATGGGAAAGTATTTAGGACTTGATTTGGGCACAAATTCAATTGGTTGGGCTATAATTGACAATGATACAAATCATGTGATTAATAGTGGAGTGAACATTTACAACACTGGTTTTAAAAATAAACAATTCACTCCAGTCAAAAAAACTAAAAAACGACAAAAAAGCAGCATTGCATTATGTGTTATCGCTACTATTCTACTAATTGTCAGTATCATAAATATTGTAAATTGGCGGTTTTGGCTCAATATATCGTTGACAACATATATTTCAGTTCTACCACTTAATCTCCAAGTCAATAAATAATAGAATTTAGAAACTATGGCAAACACGATTACCAATTTAACTCAACAGCAGAAACGTTCTAAGAGATAATTCAGGTAATCAATAAGCCTCACTCCAGTCATTCTCTTTGCTCCGTTCGTATGCTCCAGTCGGTATGCCATCAACAGTAAGCTGTAAACGAAAAATAGTTTTTTGGCATCCTACCTTTCACAGGCACTTCACAGCCAATAAAAAAACAGCAGCTTAAAAATAAGCAGCTGTTTTTTTACACTGTTCCGTTCCTCAGCTCCACACGTTCATTCCTTGCGTTCGGTCAGGCTTTAATAAGCAGGATAGAGCTGCATTTCGTTATTCTCCGTTCCTACGCTCCACTGCATTCCAGCCCTATCCAGTTTATAGCCTTCCTTTTTACAATGTGAGTTGGTACTCACTTAATTTATCTCTCATTTGTTAAGTGAAATACATCAGTAAATCTTAGTTACATTTTACTAACAATGAGTAGAAATCAATAAACAACTTTATCTCCTTTTTTTCTTTTGTGGAAACACAAATGACGTTTCTCCATTTTCATTCATAACGATGAAGGCGTCAAATTTCTTTCCAGATTTACTAATCATCCCTTTTAAGAGGCTTGTTTTACCTTTAGTAATTAATGCTTCCAGATCCACAAGGCTTAACTGTACGCCACATATATTTCGAAATTGAACCCAATTGCAATTTTCATCCTTACATTTAACCAACTTATCCCGGATTGCCAATTTCTCAAGCTTACATTTTGGACAGATTAGTTCTGGTTGATTTTCGACGGCAATAGATAAAGCAAGTATCTCGTGTGTTATAGTTGTTGTATAAACTTCTATTTCTCTTTGAAAATTTGCCATATTCTCTTCGTTGTTTTCTATTTTTTGCAAGGCTAGTTCCCACTCGGAAGTCATAGCAGCATTAGCGATCTTCATTTCTTTTACTAACTCGTAAACCTTTAGTCCTTTTTCTGAAGGTCCTAATAATTTCTTATCACGTTTGACATATTCCCTCTTAAAAAGGGTTTCAATAATAGCTGCTCTTGTTGCTGGTGTTCCAATCCCTACATTTTGAATTGCTTTACGTTCTTGTTCATTGCCAATCTGATTTCCTGCATTTTCCATTGCGGAAAGTAAACTTGCTTCCGTATAAAGAGCAGGTGGTTTAGTTTTCTTTTCCAATACTCTTGATGCCTTAATCTTGACTTCATCATCGATTTTTAGTTCCGGTAAGTCTTGAATAGGATCTTTTTCTTCATCTGAAAAGCTTCCTATAATTGCTCTCCAACCTGCATCAATAATTTTAATCCCTTTTAGTTCAAAATCATAGTGTATGACTTGCAAGACAACATCAGTTATCTCTTTAATACAAACAGGAGAAACGGCTTCAAGTAAACGGTATGGCGGATTCAAGGACCTATCGCAACAAGTCCATTAATTAGTTAGTTATTCAAAGTTAGTTTTTTTGTTGCATTTTGG
>NZ_JBZXDY010000030.1:0-44766 GCF_058725285.1 Flavobacterium sp. DW-iso2
CCATTAGTAACAATAGCTTTATTCCAATCAATATCTTTTGTATAGCTTAAAACAGGAAATTCTTTTAAAGTAATATTGTTGTTGAACCATGTTTGAGCTTCAATCGTATGATTTAAGATCACTGTTTCTTCAACTTGGCAATTACTTAAGGTGAGCGCTAGGACAAAAAACAGTAGAAATTTGCTAATGCAGCTTTGTGGTTTGTGGTTTGTTTCATAGTTTGATTTGTAAAGTTAAGACTATTCGGTTAAAGAGAATAAGGCAAAGTTATAGAAATAAAATTATTAATGAAATACCCAGTTGTAGTGATATTTTAAAAAACAAAACCCTTTCCGTTTTTGAAGGGAAAGGGTTTGTTTTATTTATTGTGTTTTTAGACTTAATTTACTTCAAATCCCAGTTTTTCTCTAACTCTCGCTAGAACACCATTGGCAACAGCCGTAGCTTTTCCGGCTCCTATTTTCAATAATGCATCTACCTCTTCGAGATTATTTAGATAGTAATTGTATTTTTCTCTTTCGGTTTTGAATTTTTCGCATATCAGTTCAAACAAAGCTTGTTTGGCGTGACCATAACCATAGTTTCCACCTTCATAATTAGCACGCATCGCAGCTAGTTGCTCGGCAGTGGCTAACAACGAATAAATAGCAAAAGCATTACACGTATCAGGATTTTTAGGTTCTTCTAGCGGTGTGCTATCCGTTTCTATAGACATCACTTGCTTGCGCAATGCTTTGTCTTCTAGAAATATATTAATTAAATTGTTAGCCGATTTACTCATTTTTCCGCCATTTGTTCCAGGAATCAGCATGCTGTCTTCCTGAATTTTAGCTTCCGGAATTACGAAGGTTTCGCCCATCTGGTGGTTGAATCTTGAAGCTACATCACGGGTGATTTCTACATGTTGTAATTGATCTTTCCCTACGGGAACTAGTTCAGCGTCATATAATAAAATATCGGCAGCCATTAACATTGGATACGAAAACAATCCTGCGTTTACATCTTCTAATCTATCGGCTTTATCTTTAAACGAATGCGCTAGGGTCAAACGTTGAAAAGGAAAAAAACAACTCAGATACCAAGATAACTCCGCTGTTTGCGGCACATCTGATTGTCTGTAAAAAACTACTTTATTGACGTCTAATCCACAAGCTAGCCAAGCTGCTGCCGTGCTGTAGGTATTCGTTCTTAGTAATTTTCCGTTTTTTATTTGCGTAATCGAATGCAAGTCGGCAATGAAAAGAAACGATTCGTTTTTAGGATCATTTGATAATTGTATTGCCGGTATAATTGCGCCCAGTAAGTTTCCTAAATGTGGAGTTCCTGTACTTTGAACGCCTGTAAGTATTTTTGCCATTGTAATTTTTTCTTGATTGCAAAGTTCGTGAAGTTTTTCTCAATGTTAACAACGATTATTCTTTTTTTACCGCAAAGTCAGCAAAGGTTTTCGCAAAGTTAAAAGTTAGTTGTTTTTTTTATAAATTATTAGCAACTCTTCTTATTCTATTTTTTTAAAAGCACTTCATTAAAGTTAATTAGTAGTCCAAGTTTATAATTTCCTAATTTTAAATAAGTCAAAGTTTGAGCTAAATGGATATCATTTAAAGATTCTACACTTTTAAGTTCGATATTTAATTTCTTTTCTACTAATAAATCAACTCTATAACCACAATCTAATATTACTTCCTCAAATTTTATTGGCATGGAGTTCTCTTTTTTCAATATAAAGTCCGAACTGATTTATTTTGTAAAACAAACATTCTTTAGTTGCATTTTCTAGAAGTCCAGGGCCTAGCGCTTTAAGAACATCGATTGCTAAACCAATTACAATTTTTGAAATTTCATTTTCGGTCATCTTTAAAACTTTGCATTCTTTGCGGTTAATAACACACTAACTTTAATTCTTTTATCAAAAGTAACATTCGATTCATTACTTTTGACGCCATGAAAGGAATAAAAATAATTTTCTGGACTTTATGGCGGATGTGGTTTTATGTTTTATTTACTATCCCAATAGTGATAATGTTGCCATTTTTATTAGTGTCTATCGTTTCTGAAAAAGGCTATCCGTACTATTTTAAAATGTCTCGAATTTGGGCCAAATTCATACTCTTCGGAATGGGGTTTTACTATAAAATTGAAAAAAACCAAACCTTAGAACCGAATAAAAGTTATATGATTGTGGCTAATCACACTTCTATGACCGATATTATGCTGATGCTCGCCACGGTTAAAAACCCTTTTGTTTTTGTTGGAAAAGTAGAGTTGGGCAAGATTCCGTTATTTGGATTTTTCTACAAACGAACTTGTATTTTAGTAGACAGAGGTTGCTCTAAAAGCCGTTTGACTGTTTTTAATGAGGCTCAGAAAAGATTAGACCGCGGTTTAAGTGTTTGTATTTTTCCTGAAGGCGGCGTTCCTGATGATGAATCTCTACTTTTGGATACTTTTAAAGACGGTGCATTCCGACTCGCAATTGAACATCAAATCCCAATAGTTCCTATTACTTTTGCCGATAATAAAAAGAGACTTTCTTATACTTTTTTTAGCGGTGGCCCAGGATTAATGCGTGTTAAAATACACGAACAAATCGAAACCTCTGGAAAAACAGGTTCAGACAGAAGACATATCAGAGAGGAAGTTCGGGATGTCATTTATAATCAGTTAGTGCAGTTTGAGAAAGAATCAAAAGAGAAGAAACCGATTTTTGCAAAAAGTAAAGTATAAAAAAAGAGTTGGCCATGGCCAACTCTTTTTTAGTTTTATGCGTCTGCTAATTCTTTTATTCTGGCTTTAATCTTTAATTCAAGTTCATCTGCTAATTCCGGATTGTCTTTTATTAACGATTTTACAGCATCACGTCCTTGTCCTAATTTGGTTTCACCATAACTGAACCAAGAACCTGCTTTTTTGATAATTTCAAACTCTACAGCAAGATCTAAAATCTCCCCTGTTTTTGAAATTCCTTCGCCGTACATGATGTCAAATTCGGCAATTTTAAAAGGGGGTGCTACTTTGTTCTTCACCACTTTTACTTTGGTTCTGTTACCCAGAACGCTGTCTCCGTCTTTAATTTGTGTAGAACGACGGATATCTAAACGTACCGAAGCGTAGAATTTCAATGCATTTCCACCAGTAGTCGTTTCCGGATTTCCAAACATTACTCCAATTTTCTCTCTCAATTGATTGATAAAGAATACAGTACAATTAGTTTTACTGATTGTACCAGTTAATTTTCTTAAAGCTTGAGACATCAAACGAGCATGAAGTCCCATTTTAGAATCTCCCATTTCACCTTCGATTTCACTTTTTGGAGTCAAAGCAGCAACAGAGTCAATAACAACAATATCAATTGCTCCTGAACGAATCAGATTTTCAGCTATTTCTAATGCTTGTTCTCCATTATCGGGTTGAGAAATAATCAGATTTTCAATATCTACCCCTAATTTCTCAGCATAATTTCTGTCGAATGCATGCTCTGCATCAATAAATGCTGCAATTCCACCCGCTTTTTGAGCTTCTGCAATGGCATGAAGTGTCAAAGTAGTCTTTCCAGAAGATTCTGGGCCGTATATTTCGATTATTCTTCCTCTTGGATATCCACCAACTCCTAATGCTAAATCGATACCCAAAGACCCTGAAGAAATAGTTTCTACTTCTACAATGGCTTTATCGCCCATTTTCATTACAGTTCCTTTTCCGTAGGTTTTATCCAGTTTGTCAAGCGTAAGTTGTAGCGCTTTTAATTTTGCTTCTTTCTCTGTACTCATCTTCTCTTTCTCTTTTACCTTTTCTTTCATCTATTTGTATTGTTTTTCTATCTGTAACAAACTAACAGGATGTGTTATTATCCTGAAAATTTCATTTAAAAGTAATTGTATATTTTCGTAAAAATACTTCTTTTTATGATGCGAATTTTCTCTTTCAACATTTTTTTTAAACTCTTGATTTTGCCAAAAAATCAGAGCGTTAATTTCTCTTTTTTTATAAGAACAAGGCCTTCAATTCTGTAGCTTCCTCTGGTTTCATTTTTCCGGCCAAAACTAAACTGAGTTGTTTGCGTCTTAGCGCGGCATCAAAACGTTCTTTTTCTAGTTCCGTTTCTGGGATTATTTGAGGTACTTCTACCGGTCTTCCCGTATCATCTACTGCAACAAAAGTGTAAATGGCCTCATTGGCTTTCGTTTTATTACCAGACTCTCTGTCTTCTACCCAGATGTCGATAAAAATCTCCATCGAACTTTTGAAAGCTCTAGAAACTTTAGCCTCAACAGTAACTACACTTCCTAACGGAATGGCTCTATTGAAAGCCACGCTATTTACAGATGCTGTCACTACGATTCTTCTTGAATGTCTTCTTGCTGCAATACTCGCAGCACGATCCATACGTGCTAGTAATTCACCGCCAAAAAGATTATTCAAAGGATTTGTTTCGCTTGGTAACACTAAATCGGTTAATGTTGTCAAGGATTCGGAAGGATGTTTTGGTGTCATTTTATTTGTCAATGTAATTACTGTTTTCTTTTTTTTATGTATTCTAATTTAACCAGTACACGGCCATTACTGCCGGTATAAAATAGATAACAATGGTTCTTGCTCCATCGTAATCTTTTGCCAATCGTTGCCCAAAAAGCAACATAAGTAAAGTTATGCAAGAAAATACTGCGCCGTAAAAACCAAACTCTCTACCGTTGTTTATCAATAACTCGATACAACCTACAATGCACAAAATACCAGATATTAATTCTAAGACTAGCACATTGGCTAAAGCCAAAGGCACTTGATTTCGTAAAGGTGTTTTAGCAAAATGACCTTTTAACCAGTCGACATTGTCTTTCCAATAAAACAGTTTATCGTAACCAGATTGAAGAAAAGAGATCGCTAAAAAAACTAAAATTAAAATAGAGGCAACGTTGTTCATAAGGTTATTTTTTGTGGATTAGACGTGTTAGTTTGATTGATAAATCAGTTAAAATAATTTTTGCGTTTCCGTTGCGTTCCACGTGATACATGGCGTCGGATAGTTCTTTGAAAATATCGTGAATGTTATTGCCGTTTACAAAAGGAGCAAAATTTTCTAGTTTGAATTTATCGACTTTAGGTTCAAAATAAACTAACGACTTGGTCTCGTAATTCAGCATTAGCGCCTGACGGAACATTTCGATACAAAATTGAAGAAATTTCTTTTGGGTTTCTCGTCCCAAGCCGGCAATTTTTTCACTCCAAAGAATCAAATCTTGAATCGCCGCAGCATTTCCTTTTGCTTTAAATGCTGCCCGAACCCAGGTAACAAACCATTGCTCAAAGGGGTGCTCTTCATCATCAGCATGGAGTAAATGCAAGGCAATGTTGTAGTTTCCTTGTGCCTGATGTGCGATTTTCGCCGCCAGTTTTGGGTCGGCTTGTTCTTTTGCTATCAAGGCTTCGGCAATAATAGGCTCGCTTAAACCGTTAAAATGTAAAATCTGGCAACGAGAACGTATCGTTTGAATTAAATCTTCTTCGTTTTCAGTGATTAAAATAAAAACGGTCTTTTCTGGCGGTTCTTCCAGCAGCTTTAATAATTTATTGGAAGCAGAAATGTTTAGTTTGTCTGCCATCCAGATGATCATAATTTTATAACCGCCTTCATATGATTTTAACGACAATGCTTTTAGAATTTCCTGTGCATCATCTACTCTTATTTCGCCTTGCTTGTTTTGAACACCTAATATGGCATACCAGTCAAATAAACCGCCGTAGGGGTTTTTAGTTATGAACTGTCGCCAATCAGTAATGAAATCAATACTTTTAGGATTTTTCTTTACTTCTTCGGTCGTTACGGTAGGATAGGCAAAGTGTAAATCAGGATGCGATATTTTTTGAAACTTTAAATTACATGCTTGATTGGCACCATTATTCTCTCCGTTTTGATTGCCGCATAAAATGTACTGTGCGTAGGCAATGGCCATGGGTAAAGTGCCGCTCCCTTCAGGACCGACAAACAATTGTGCGTGCGGGATTCTACCCAAATCGGCACTTCGTGTCAGATGATTTTTTATGTGTACTTGCCCTAAAATTTCAGAAAATTGCATTAAGCAAAGATATAAGAAAATGGGATAGTCAAAAATTTTCATAAAGAAACTTTAAAATGTTGTTAGCTCATTTTTTATCGCAATTTCATTTTGCAAAGTCCATACAATTTTTTTGTTAAAAAGCTGTAATACAAGTAGCTATTATTGTAATAATAAATTTTTAAACGCAACTAATATAATTTAATGTTAAAAAACGATTAAATCCTTTGAAATGTGCGTTTTACAAGTTTAAAAACTTTTTTTAAGGAATTTTCGTTAAACAAAAATTTTACAAAACATAATAATAAAGTTGCAAATTAACTTAATTTGTATATTTTTGTTTTTCTTAACTAAAGTTTAAATTATTTAATTATGAAAAGGAAGATTGTTTTTTTAAGTTTATTTTTAATTTTATCGATAAGCGGTGTATCTGCTCAAAGCAAAGATTTGCCTCAAAGTATTATTAGTAAGACAGCGGTAATAAGAGGTTATCACGTTCAGCAAGAGTTAAAAGAAATGAATAAAGGAGAATTATTAGAATTATATATTGAACGTATAAAAGTTTTGGTTAAAATACTGCCTCACATTGCTTTAGCTACTAAGCCAGGAGTAACTCTAACGGACTTAGGAATACCTAATAACGCAGACAATAAAAAAGCACTAGCTAGTCAGGATGAAAGCTGCACGAAGTTTCTTGAATCTACAGTTGAGTTTCAAAGAACAATGGTACCTTATTCTGATACAAGAAATTTAATAAATGCTATTCTGTTTTATGAAAATATAATGAAATCATTACATGAGTTTGACTCTAACTAATGATTAAAATTCGGTTTCATTAAATAATTGGTTTTTATAAGAGTAGCGTGCTGATTTCGAATAATAGTTAAAAACACATATTTAATTTATGCTGAAAAAAGCCGCAAAAGCTGGAAAGAGTTTTTGGATTATTAATTTTATCTTTTAATGCCATGAAAAAATTACCCCAAATTTTAGTGATTTTCCTTTTAGGAGTTTGCAGTGTGAATGCACAGCAAGAAAAAGGAATTATAGGTTCTAGTAACTGGTTAAATTACTGGACAGAATTTAGACCCAATAAAATTGAGTATAGCGAAGCCAATCAGATATTGGCAGGTTCTATTTCTGTAAATACAAAGCTGTACAAGAAGAATGTTTATGTGTTACAAGGAAGCGTATTCGTAACTAATAATGCTGTTCTTACCATTGAACCAGGAACTGTAATACTAGGAGACTATGATTCTAAAGCATCGCTCACCATCACAAGAGGTGCTAGCATTATTGCAGAAGGTTTAGAGACAGACCCGATCGTTTTTACCTCTAATAGAGGAGTAAGAAAAGCGGGAGATTGGGGAGGAATAATCATATTAGGAGATGCTCCTATTAATAAATTTGGAAATGTTTCGTCTGTGAATTATGATTTGGATAATGCCTTGACTTCTTATGGAGGTACAAATCCAAGTAGCAATTCAGGTATTTTGAAATATGTAAGAATTGAATTTGCTGGGAAAAGTATAAAAGATGCAGGTGTTTTTAATGGGTTGCTATTAGGTGGTGTAGGAAACAAAACAGTGTTCGAAAACATAATGGTAAGTTATTGTGCCGGTGATTCTTTTGAAGTATTTGGAGGAGAAGTTGTTCTGAATAAGTTAGTTTCTTTTAAATCAAGTAGTATTGATTATAAGTTTAATTATGGAACTCAATGTCGCATTGATAACTCCATTGCAATACGAAACTCTTATATATCTAGTAATACAGGTTCCAGATGTATGGATATTGCCTCTTATGATAAAAAATCAGAAGTTGATTTTACTAAACAACAAACCTTGGTTACAGCAACTAATCTAACATTTGTTAATGATAGTGATAATTTAAGCGTTGATATTCAAAAGGGTTTAGTGAAAGAAGCGGTACATATAGGAGACAACGCCTCTATTGTTTTCAAGAGAAGTGTTATTTCTGGGTTTAATCCCGCGGTTTTGTTAGACAATAATATCGTTATTAATAACGCAAATTTGATTAAGATTAAATTTGAAGATATGTATTTCAATTTTTGTAATGGAAATATCTTTACGGAATTCAACTCTAATAATGATGATTTAGAGAGTTGGTATGGTAGTAGCGCATTTTTTAATGTGTTTGCCAAAAGCGATAATAAGGAAACTTTTATCGATTTCGCTAATGAGAAAAAACCAGATTTTAGATTACAACTTTCTAAAATTACGGCCTCTAACAACCATTAATTGAAAACCCTACTGTAAAATTATTTGATTTATGACGTGGAGGTTTATACTAATGACATATAACATGTTTTTAATTAGACCAAATAATGTATAGAAAAACACCCCTTTTCTTTAAAAAATTTTTTTGTTTTTTGTTTTTGGTTTTACCTTTAACAGCCAGTTTATATGCTCAAATGACTATAGGGAAACCTACTTTCCTTAGTTATATTTGTGCAAATTCTGGATTTAATAGTTTTGAAGTTCAATTTACTTTTAATGCCGCAGGAGTAACTCCTACTAATCAATTTATAGTGGAGTTATCAGATCCGGTGGGTAATTTCTCTGCGACGCCTACAGTACTTTACACTTCTGTTGCGGGAGCAGTTAGCAGCTCTCCAGCAACTCTTGCGTTTGCGGTGCCTACCACTACAGCGGGTGAAGGTTATAAACTTAGAATACGAAGTACTTCAGCAGCTTTTACAAGTCCTGTATCTAATTCTTTTGCAGCCTATTATAAAATACAAGACACTCCGTTTTCGATTAATAACTTTGTAGGAAACGCCACCTATTGTATTGGGGGAAGTTACGTTTTAACGATTGATAATCCAGGAACCGGAACTAATGATTCCCCATTAAAGTATCCCTCTTTAACCTATAATTGGTTTAAAGATAACGGATCGACACTACCACCAACTAAACTCGCTTCCGCAGCAGCCGGTAGCTATACGGTTAGTACCCCAGGAATTTATTATGTAGAAACGAATTATGGTACTTGTACATCAAATTCATATTCAAATCGAGTTACTGTTTCGGCATCTTCAACCTCTGGTACAGCTACGATAATATCTAGTAAAGGAAATCCTTTTTGTGCGGCACAAGGCGCAACAATATTAAGCGCTACTGCAGGTAACAATTACCAATGGTCAAATGAAAATGGCGTTATTTCGGGTGCTAATAGCCAAACTTTTAGTGCTACTGTTGCTGGAAAATATGCTGTAAAGGTTGATTTTGGAGGTTGTCAGGCGAATGCTTCGATTGATTTGCAAAATGTTAAATTTGCGAGTAGTATCAACGTTAGCGATGTGAATACAATTGCGCCTGGAGAATCTTTAGAGACAGTCGTGACAACTGATGCACTCAATCCTACGTTTGCATGGTATTTAAATGATGTTGTTATTCCTGGTGCAATAGGAAACACCTATAGCGTTACTAGTAAAGGAAGTTACAAGGTGGTGATTACTCAAACCTCGGGATGTGTTAGTTCTAGTGAGTTGCCATTTATAGTGAACTTATCTTTTGATCCCAATCCGTTTCCAGACGTAGCAGATATACCTAACATAGTAAGCCCTAATAACGACGGTGTAAATGATACTTGGGTTTTACCGCAAGAATATGTGAGTGGTACAAATACCGAAATAATGGTAATCAGTGCTCAAGGAGAAATTGTATTTCAAACCAATGATTATCAAAATAATTGGCCTGATAATCAGGTTGATTTTAAAAATGTAACCCCAGTTTTTTATTATATTATTACAACACAAGATAAAAAAGTAAAAAAAGGCTCAATAACCGTGTTTAAATAAAATGAGAAAAATTCTACTTTTCATAGCCCTTTTTTATGGCACAACTCAATTACTCTATTCTCAAGACCAAGAGAATGGAGTTGTTTCGTTTTCATTACCCATAAGGAATTCCTTGAAGTTTAATAAATTTTTAATCAACCCTACTTTTAGTTTTGTTAGGGAACAAAACACCTATGTTAGTTTTTATAATAAAAGACAATGGATTCAATTTGATAATGCACCTTTAACTTATTTGGCTAGTTATTCTGGGAGGTTTGGTGAGAATGAAGGAATGGCTATTGGTTTGTTTCAGCAAAATTATGGTGTTTTAACTACTTTTGGAGCTGTTGGAAATTTTGCTCACAATGTTGTTCTTCAAGAAGATAGTAACCTGACTTTCGGTGTGAATGTAGGTTTTTATAAAAGCGGCCTAAATAGCGGTAAGGTAATATCGAATTACCCTGATCCAGCTTTAGACAACGTACCCTCTAATTCTTTATTAACGGTTAACCCAGGTATAAATTACGGAACCGCTTTTCTAGATTTTGGTATTTCTGCAAATAACCTTTTTTTATATAATCTTAAAACGTCCAAATTAGTTGAAGAGGATCCCGAAAAAAGCATTGAAGGGCACATTATGTATACGGGATATTTAGATACGTATGGTTTTTTTGACAAGAGTAAATTTTCAAGTTTAGTTAAAAGCGAATTTAAAAAAGATAAAACTGTTATTTCGGGCTTAGTGATGTTTACTGTTCCCAAAGGAATTTGGGCACAGGCAGGTTATAATACCTTGTACGGAATGTCTGCTGGGGTAGGGATGAACATAACTTCAAGAATAGCGGTTGAGTATAATTTTGAAAAAGGAACTGGAAATTTTTCTAATTTTGGATCTTCACATGAAATCGTATTTGCATATAAATTCAAAAGTAATAATTTCTACTATGGCGATGATGAAGAAGAAGGTTCGCTTATTGCTGCAGCGGAGAGAAAACCAGTTAATGTAAAACCAAAAGAATCTACAATTCTTTCTCCGATTGATGCTCAAAAATTAAAAGAACTCAAAGAGGCTTTAATTGTTCAAAAGGAAGAAAGACGATTATTCAAATTGCAAGAAATTGCAGATGCGAAGGCGAAAGCAGATGCGGCAGCACAGGCTAAATTGGCGGCAGATGCCAAAGCAAAAGCAGATGCGCAAGCGCAAGCTAAATTACAGCCCAATGCAGCGGCGCAAGCTAAATTAGCAGCTGATGCCAAAGCAAAAGCAGATGCAGCAGCTCAGACTAAACTAGTAGCAGATGCCAAGGCAAAAGCCGATGCAGCAGCACAGGTTAA
Organism: Flavobacterium sp. DW-iso2; assembly: GCF_058725285.1. Lineage (NCBI taxonomy): Bacteria > Pseudomonadati > Bacteroidota > Flavobacteriia > Flavobacteriales > Flavobacteriaceae > Flavobacterium > Flavobacterium sp. DW-iso2. Next base: position 11,188 of record NZ_JBZXDY010000030.1, read on the forward strand.
ATTAGCAGCAGATGCCAAAGCAAAAGCCGATGCCGCAACACAAGCTAAATTAGCAGCTGATAGCAAAGCAAAAGCCGATGCCGCAACACGAGCTAAATTAGTAGCAGATGCCAAAGCAAAAGCCGATGCAGTAGCACAGACCAAACTTATTGATGACGCCAAAGCGAAAGCTGATGCAGCAGCACAAGCTAAACTAGCAGCTGATGCCAAAGCAAAAGCCGATGCAGCAGCACAGACGAAACTTATTGATGATGCCAAAGCAAAAGCAGATGCAGCAGCACAAGCAAAATTAGCGGCAGACGCCAAAGCTAAAGCCGATGCAGAAACACAGACCAAACTTATTGATGACGCCAAAGCGAAAGCTGATGCAGCAGCACAAGCTAAACTAGCAGCTGATGCCAAAGCAAAAGCCGATGCAGAAGCACAGACGAAACTTATTGATGACGCCAAAGCAAAAGCAGATGCAGCAGCACAAGAGAAACTAGCAGCTGATGCCAAAGCAAAAGCCGATGCAGCAGCACAAGCGAAATTAGCAGCGGATGCCAAAGCAAAAGCAAAAGCAGATGCAGCAACACAAGATAAATTAGCGGCAGACGCCAAAGCTAAAGCCGATGCAGAAGCACAGACGAAACTTATTGATGACGCCAAAGCGAAAGCGGATGCAGCAGCACAAGCGAAATTAGCAGCGGATGCCAAAGCAAAAGCCGATGCGGCAGCACAAGATAAATTAGCAGCAGATGCTAAAGCAAAAGCAGATGTAGCAGCACAAGCTAAACTAGCAGCTGATGCCAAAGCAAAAGCGGATGCAGCAGCACAAGAGAAACTAGCGGCAGATGCCAAAGCAAAAGCGGATGCAGAAGCACAAGCGAAATTAGCAGCTGATGCTAAATCGAAAGCTGATGCAGCAGCGCAAGCTAAACTAGCAGCAGATGCTAAATCAAAAGCCGATGCGGACGCTAAACTTGCAGATGCACAAGCAAAAGCAGATGCAGCAGCACAAGAGAAACTAGCGGCAGATGCCAAAGCAAAAGCGGATGCAGCAGCACAAGCTAAACTAGCAGCAGATGCTAAAGCAAAAGCCGATGCGGACGCTAAACTTGCAGATGCACAAGCGAAAGCGGATGCAGCTGCACAAGCTAAATTAGCAGCGGATGCCAAAGCTAAAGCAGATGCCGAAGCTAAACTAGCGGATGCACAAGCGAAATTAGCAGCAGACGCCAAAGTAAAAGCAGATGCGGACGCTAAACTTGCAGATGCCAAAGCAAAAGCAGCAGCACAAGCGAAATTAGCAGCGGATGCCAAAGCAAAAGCAGATGCGGACGCTAAACTTGCAGATGCACAAGCGAAAGCGGATGCAGCAGCACAAGCGAAATTAGCAGCGGATGCCAAAGCAAAAGCGGATGCGGACGCTAAACTTGCAGATGCTAAAGAGAAAGCGGATGCAGCAGCGCAAGCGAAATTAGCAGCAGACGCCAAAGTAAAAGCCGACGCAGAAGCGCAGGCTAAAGCAAGCATAGTTCCGAAAGACACCAATGCGAAAGCGATGGATAATTTGGCTCAAATAATGGAGAATTCTAATGAGATGCAAAAACAATTATTGTCTCAGTTGAATGAAAAGGTCGCCAATAAAGAAAAAGAACTGAAAGATTTAAAACAAGAAAATGATTTAAGTGAACAAGGGATCGTTAGCGCTCCTAAGGAATTTAAAAGTAGTGCCGGTGAGAATGGGGCATTGGAATCTTTAAAAATACAAATTACTGATGCAAATAAAAGTCAAAATGATCTTTTAAATAAATTCAAAGTCTTGTATGACGAACGAGTTAAAAAAGTATCCGATAAAAATGATGCGCTTACAAAAAGTTATTTGAGTACTATTACATCTTTAAAAAGTGCACAATTAAAAGCAGAGCAGACCAATGCAAATTTAATTGCCTCTTTAGAAAAGATTAAGGTGGAAGCAGAAATTGAGAGGAAACGTAGAATAAAACGTGCTGCTTTTGTGAATGATGATGGAAGGTATTTAGAAGACGTTGCCGCTTTAAAACGTATTAAAGAAACAACAAAAGTAAGTGCAGCGCCAGTCAAATCAGAAGATTTTGATTATGGAGAGGAGCAAGCCAATATGCAAATTAAGAAGAATATTAAAAATGTTGAAGGAGGCTATTATTTAATACTTGCTGCACATAAAGAGGTTGCAAAAAGAGATGTTTTCTTAACGAAAGCCGTGTCAGCGGGTCTATCAAATGTTAATTTCTTTTATGACGTAAATTCAGGTAACTATTTTATTTATAGCGATAAATATGATAATTTACAGGAAGCGCAGAACGCCCTAGGGTCAAAAGGCAAGAAGCCGTATAATGGTAAAATGGTAATTATTAAGGTAGAATAGGAATGGATAAAGCAGCGTGGAATTAAGTTCCCCGCTGCTTAGGTCTTTATGGGTCAGGATTAAAATGATGCTCATCCGTTCGTCGTGAAGAACTCGATTTGACCAAAAGAAACAATGAAGATAGTTGTCAGGAGTGGAAAGGAAATTACAGCCCACAGGCAAACAGGAAATTAGATTTCCCAAACAAGTTTAAAGTACAACCCTGTTGGGTTAGCGCAATATATATAATTTTAAAGCCGTAAGGTTTGATTAAAATACCACATTTATGAAAGCAAAAAACTACCTATCACACTTTATAAAAGAGGTGTTGAATATTACTGGACTTTGTACCCAGCCCGCAAATACTTTTATACAAATGGTTGCAGTTGGGGTCATTAATGTGAAAGAGAATGTAGTTTCGCATTTCAGAAATAAAACTATTTTTTTTAAAACAGCTTTATTCTTCGTAGTATTCTTGCTGAATTCAGTGTCCTATGGTCAGAACCTTAAAGCCTTTGCTCCTAGGTTCAATAAAGATTTAAAAGGGGACATGCTTTTAATTGGGAACAATATTCTTGGCAAGAATAATTCTGATTTTAATGATAAAGCAGTATACAATTCTAATGTCGATATGAAATATATTGACATTGACAGTGATGCAACTACTTTTAATTCTAGTAGTGCTACTTTGACGGTGCCAAATTCTTCAGCTCCAAACCCGCCATGTTTCAAAATAGTTTATGCAGGTTTGTATTGGGGTGCGATCTTGCAATCAGGTGTTAGAACAGAAATAAATAAAGTAAGACTAAAATTACCATCTGGTGGATATAATGATATTACAGGTCAGATTTTATATGATGCCGATACAACTCCAATAGGAGGCAACAAGCCTTACGCTTGTTATGCAGATGTAACCGCATTAGTGACGGGAGCAACTAATCCAAATCCTCAGGGTACTTATACCTTGGCCAATGTCGTTACTAGTACTGGATCTAATGGAGGTACAGGACTTACGGCAGGTTGGTCATTATATATTGTTTATGAAGATCCTACTTTACCTGCTAAAGCGATCACTTCTTTTGATGGTTTTAGTGGTATTACAGCAGCTACTGGAACATTAGATATTCCTGTTTCAGGATTTAGAACGATTCCTACTGGTCCTGTAAGGGCTAAATTCGCTTTTTCGGCTTTAGAAGGAGATAATCCTATTAAGGGGGATTATTTAAATATTAATGGGAATGCAATTAGTGCTACGAATGCTGCAAATAAAGTTATTAGACCCAGCAATAATTTTTTCAATAGTAGTGTGACTTATATTGATCCCGTAACTGGAAAAACGGAGGATTTTTTTAATAGAACCCCCGCTAGTGCTAATACTTTGGGATATGATGCAGGAATATTGAATATAGATAATCCGGGTAATGCAATAATCGCAAATGGAGCTACATCAGCTACTATTCGTTTAGGGACCACCCAAGATACTTATTTTTACTATTTTAATGCTATTTCGTTAGAGATTATAGAACCTAAAATTGTACTTACCAAACAGGTTTTTAGTGATCCAGCATTTAAAAATGACATTGGTAATGGTAATGTTGGTTTAGGTGATTTCTTGTTTTATAAAATTGGTTTTCAAAACATTGGTAATGATGCGGCAGATGTTTATACAATTAAAGATGTTTTACCGATAAACATTTTATTTGATCCTGCGAATATCGTTGTCCCTAATGGTTCAGGAATAACGTATGTATATACCGCTGCTAACCGTACAATTATTTTTACCATTCCTAAGACTTTGGTCGAAATTGCTGACCCTCGTTATGAGATTTCTTTTAAAGTGCAAGTAGTTCCAAATTGTAATGATTTAAGTGATGCCTGTTCTGATAAAATACAAAATCAAGCTTTTTCAACTTATCGAGGCGTTATTAATACCACTCAAATTACTGAGGATCCTAGTTTATCCGCTTTTTCTGCGTGTTTGACAAATACCCCTTCAGCAACTAATTTTTTAGTTGGAGTGGATGGTTGTAAGTTTACCAAAAGTTATCAATTATGTGGAGCTTCAGTAGTTTTAACTGCAGCCAATGGGTATAGTACATATTCATGGTCGACCAGTTCGACAGGTTCACCTGTAATTGGTACTACGCAATCTATTACGGTTTCTGCGCTTGGTACTTATTATGTTCATAATACAGCCATTGCACCTTGTCTGTCTATTGATCAAGAGGTTACTGTAAGTCCTTTCGGAGCTACAACAACAAATCCAGTAATTCCTTTTGCAGATCAAACAGTTACTTGTCCCAATAATGGAAAAAAATTACCTAAAATATTTTTATGTGGTGCTAATGCGACTCGATTAATTAGAACAGGTATTACAGATGCTACTTCGATTTCTTGGGAGAAACTAGATGAAGCCAGTTGTGCCGCTGTTACAAATGGGGACTGTGCGAATGAAAATGTAGCTTGTACTTGGCTACCGATCGCTACAGGACCAGATTATACTGCAAATACTTCAGGACAATTTAGGCTTGTAATTAATTATAGTGGCGGATGTTTTAGTCGTTATTACTTTAATGTGTTTCAAAATTTATTGAATCCTAACGTTAAATCTACTGATGTTATTTGTAATACAAAAGGAGAAATAACTGTTGGGGGTGTGCCGTCAGGTTACGAGTATAGTCTTAATGAAACAGGTCCTTTTGTTGCTGAGCAAAAAGTGTTTTCTAATTTGTCTGCTGGAACTTATACGGTGTATATTAAACAAACCGGTGTTACTTCTTTTCCTTGTGTTTTTTCGGTTCCTGGAATTAGTATTAGAGAAAGAAATTTTACAGTTTCTACTTTTGTTTCTCAACCTTCTTGTAATGGAGATAAAGGAGCTATAAAATTAGCTGCCAATGATGTTCGTGAACAATATTATTATAAGATTTATCAAGGCGCTACTCTAGTAGATCAAGTTGGTCCAATACTAGCATCAGATTATACATTCTCTAATCTAAATGCCGGTACACAAGTAAGCCCAATTAATTATAGATGGGTAGTGACAACCGAAGATGGTTGTTCGCTAACAGGTAATATTGATTTAAAAGAACCAGAATTATTAACTGCTAAGTTGACATTAACAACTCCATTAACTTGTTCGGATGGCGAGATTACTATTTCTCCATTAGGAGGAACCGCTCCATATTCATTTTATGTAAATAGCACTACCGTTTTTCAAAGCAATCTAGAAATTCCAGTTACTTTACCGTTACCTCCTGGTGGAGTCTATAATGTAAAAGTGGTAGATTATAATAACTGTGTTGCTAATGCTTCGATAACAGTGGCCCAAATTCCTAAACCAGTTTGGGAAGTTAAAGGGACAGATATAAAATGCTATGGAGATAATTCAGGGCAAATCGTCTTTAATGTGACCAATACCAATGGCTATACAGTAACCTATAGTATTGATGGTGGTTTGACGCCTTATGTATCAAGCAATACCTTTTCTAACCTTATCGCAGGGACGACCTATTCTCCAAAAATTAAATATTCTTTGAATGGGGTAGACTGTTTCGATACTAAACCAAATATAACCCTTACACAGCCCTTTGCAGCCTTAACCGCTTCTGCGGGAGTTTCTGAACTGGCAGGTTGCGGACCGGCAGGTGAAGGAAAAATAAGAATTACCAACCCACAGGGGGGTGTCGCGCCTTACGAATATAATTTTAATAATCCATCAAATCCGTCCGATTGGTCTACGGTTAATGATGCATTCAAAGCTCCGGGAACTTATACAGTGTACATCAAAGATGCAAACGGTTGTATTTATGCCATGCCTAACATCACAATTGATCCAGAACCAGTTGCGCCAACGATAAGCGTAGACAGCCCGGTATTTAATTGTAACGGTTCAGCAACAAGTACTGTTAAGGTAACTAATCCCGGAGGAGTAAATTATAGTTATGAGTACTTAATAGATGGAGTTCCTAATACGCCAGCCACTAATAACGTGTTTAATAATGTGCCTTCAGGACCTCACACCATAACCGTAAATTATAAATTGCAGAGCGTTACTACCTATAGTAATTTATTGTTTGAAAGCTTTGGATATGGAGATGATACTACTTCACCTGGAATTAACACCACTTTTTATTGCTTTGAAAGACAAGTTGCAGCAACACAATGTCAAAATAGTATTGTAATCCAAGATGGAGATTATTCTGTTACAGCAAAAATTGTTAGTCCTTATGGTCCATGGATTCAGCCTGGAGATCATACTCCTCCAACGGTTCCTGCAACTCCAAAAGGACGATGCTTAGTTATTAACTTAGGAGATAAAATTGCGAAGACTGATATCATATATCAAAAAGTAATTAGTGATATTATTCCTAACCAGCCCATTAATTTTGAGTTGTATGCTAAGAATCTACTTAAAACAGGTAATACACAAATAAATGCAGATTTATTAGTAGCACTTGTAGATGCTTCGGGAACCGAAATTTCTTCATTTTCAACAGGTGATATTCCGAAAACACAATTATGGGAAAAATACCCTAAAACTCCGATAACTCTTAACCCAGGAGCAAATACCACTTTAAGATTTATTGTTCGTTCGATTAAAAGCGATACTAATGGTAATGATGTTGCCATAGATGATATTAGAGTATACCAATTACCAAAAGCTTGCATTACCAAAAAAGATTTCCCTATTACAATTGATTCAGGAAAAGCTTTTACGGCTGCAATTACGGGCTTTTCAAATCTAAAATGTTCGGGGTCTGATGACGGTACAATCACAATTGCAGCTCAAAATTTTGATGTGGTAAAAGGATTTGATTATTCAATAGATAACGGAGTAAATTGGATAAATTCTAAAACATCTCCGATAACGATATCAGCATTGCCTGCAAATACGTATTCTATCAAAATAAGTTATGATAAAGCAAACACGACCAATTGTTATTTTGATGTTAAACAACTAATTACTGCACCGGTAGTGTTAAAAACTGAAGCACTTGTAACCAAACCAGCAACTTGTATAACAGGGGCAACCATTACAGCTAGCTCTACTGGAGGGACAACAGCATATACTTATGAATTATGGAATAGTACTAATACAACAATTATTAAACCATTACAAAGCACAGGTGTTTTTACTAATGTAACAGCTCCTGGCAGTTATTCTGTTCGTGGATACGATGCGAATGGTTGTACTGATAATACCGACAACGCTATCACCGTAGACGCTCCAACTGCACCAATAGCTGCTATTGTTCCAGGAACAAATAGGTGTTTTGACCCAATAACAGGTGCCAATATTACGGTAGATATTTCAGGTGGAGTAGGACCGTTCAGTTATCAAACCAGCACGAATGGAGGTACTTCATACAGTGGTTCTAGTGCTAGTTTTACAGGACTAACTTTTACTTATAATGCAACTGTAACGGGTACTTATACCTTTAAAGTGACAGATACCAATGGCTGTTTTAGTACAGTTAGCCAAGTTATTAATGATAAATTAACAGCAAATGCAAATGTAACTACTGATCTTGATTGTGATGTAGCACCTGATAATGAAGCCGTAATCAAAGGAACTATTTCTGGTGGGACAGGGCCTTTTACTGTTGTTAAAACAGTTGGACCTGGGACAAGTACTCCTGTAATAAGCGGAGCTACTTTTACTTATACTACAGCGGTCTCTGGTGCTTATACTTTTGAAATTACGGACGCTATAGGTTGTACAACAACGACTTCGGCTACTATAAATGCATTAGTGGCGGTTACTGCAAAATCGACAGTAACTGATGTTACTTGTTATGAAGATGGAAATGGAAGTGTAATTCTTGAAGCTTTAACTGGTGTTGCACCATATACTTTTCAAATTACTTCGGGTACAGCTACTCCCGCTTCGTCCACTAATACAACTGCGACTTACTCTGATTTAGCCGGTTCAGTAGCAGGGAGTAACTATACTTATACCGTAACAGATAAAAAAGGCTGTACTTTTAACGGTTCTTTTACGGTAAAACAACCAGATGCTATTGTAGCCGGTGCCAGTATCACAACAGCGTACACCTGTACTAGTCCAGCAACCATAACTGCTACTGTAACTTCTGGTGGAAACGGAGGCTTTAAATTTGATTTGTACAGAGGCACTACATTAGTTGCAAGCAATACTACAGGGATTTTTAATAATTTATCTGTTGCAGGAAGCTATACTGTTACATTTACTGATAGCAAACTATGTTCTGTAACAGAGCCAGCGGGTACAATTTTGGCATTAAACCCGCCTACAGCAATGACGCTTACCCCTTCAGCGGTGACTTGTCCTGATAATACAGCTACTATAACAATCACCAATGTAATAGGCGGCACAGGAACTTTATCTTATAAAATAACTGCGCCAGCTGCGGCCACTATTAATATTACAGGTGCTAATACTGGAATTTTTACTGATTTGCCTGCCGGCCTTACCTATACTTTTGAAGTAAAAGACGCAAATAACTGTACCTATTCAAAACCAGTTACTATTAATGCATTACCAACTATTGCAGTAGCAGTAAAATCTAAAAATGATGTAAAATGTCTAAGTGAATCTAATGGAAGCGCGATTTTTACTGTTTCTGGCTTGGGTAATAACACAGCATATTCTTACACCATTGATGGTGGTACACCTGCAACAACAGGAGCTTCACCTGCAACAGGAACTTCATTTGATATTACTGTGACAAGTTTAAGTGCAGCTTTACACACGATTGTAGTTACGAATACTACTACTACATGTTCTGCAACACAAACAGTTACTATTGCTGCACCAGCTGCTTTTTTGGATTTAGATTTTATAAAAATTACTCATGTTACTTGTAAGGCCAATGGTACCGCAGAAATTAAGGCTAAAGACGGTTGGGGTAGTTATACTTATGCCGTGACACTAGCAGGAGCGCCTATTGCACCAAGTATTCCAAGTAATAAATTTATCGATTTAGTTGCTGGCGATTATATATTTACAGTAACGGATTTAAATGGCTGTGTAATTTCGGATACTTTTACAATAGATCCTGTAGTAGCTGTAGTAGCAAGTATAGATCTTATTGCTTCAGATTTTTGTTATAACCCTACAACAGGGGCAACAATAGTGGTAGATCCTAATATGCAAACCAATTATGTGTACAGTATTAATGGAAGTACACCAAAAGCCGACGGAACCTTCTCAGGATTAATCCCTGATAATTACACTGTAACCGTAACTGACATCGTTACAGGATGTAAGCTTGTTTTGCCTGTGGTAACAATTGCACTGCCATTAACAGCAAGTACTGATTTATTAGCTGATTTAGATTGTGAGGTAGCACCCGCATCACCAGATGCATCTATCCAAGTGAATATCGCTAATGGTTATCCTGATTATAAATACAGAGTTAATAATGTAGGAACTCCCTTTTCAGGAGGCTATACTACACTAGGAGTCGGTATTTCAACATTTACATCTCCTGCAGCAACAGCGGGAACCTATTATTTTGAAATCACAGATGCTAAAGGCTGTACTACTGTAGTAAGTAGAACAATCAATGCACTAGTAAAACCTGATTTCTCAACTACTCAGGTTAATGTAAAATGTACCGGTGCTGCTACAGGAACAATTACAGTATCAGGAATTCCTGCAACAGGAACCTATACATATATTCTAACACCGCAAGCTCCATTGCCAGCTATTCCAGTAACCCAAACGACAAGTATGTTTAGTAATTTATTGGCGGGAACTTATAAGGTTGTTGTTCAAGATGCTAAACAATGTCTATCTGATCCAAAATTTGTTACAATTATAGAACCGGATCCATTAACAGCTTCTGCTATTGTTACTACTACCTTAAGTTGTGGTGCTGGTAACGTTTCGCAAGCAGCAGTAATTACAGTCACGGCCGCTGATGGAACTCCATTTTCAGGACTCAAACAGTACCGCTACGATTACGGCGACGGTAATGGTTTTGTAGATTCAAATACCTATTCAACAAATACAGCGGGTATTGTAAATATTACTGTAAAAGACGCAAATGGTTGTTCAGTAACAACCACTGCCAATGTTATTGCATTAAATCCACCTACGACATTAGCGTATAATCAAGCTAATCTGATTACTTGTGACCCTGCTAAATTAGTTACGGATTTAAAAGTAACAGTTACTGATGGAGTAGCACCCTTTAAATTTGAAATTACCAGTACCGATGCAGTACCGGCACCAGCACCAGCAACAATGGTTGCAACTGGTATTGCAACCCAAGACCATACTTTTAGCAATTTATATCCAGGAAATTATTTCTTTAAAGTTACTGATGCTAATAAGTGTACTATTACAGGACAATATAAAATCGACGCAGTAGTGCCTATTACAGTAGGTGGCGCTTTAGTAGCAGCAGTAACTTGTAATGCTGTTGCCGACGGTAAAATTAAATTCACCATTGGAGGAAACGCAACAGCATATACGTATGAACTCAGAAATACAGCTAATGCTGTTATTACAGGTGGCGTACAAGTAGGGAATGTAGTAAACTTTACTAATTTACCAGGAGGAACTACTTATACCATTACCGTTACGAACCCAACAACAACTTGTACTAGTACTGCTTTTGTTACTCTTGCAGAACCTACAGCCATTTCAGCTTTTGCTGCTGATGCTTCTAAGGTGTTTTGTTCAAAAGTAATCTCAACTATAAAGCTTACAGCAACTGGAGGAATTTCTCCATTGTATTTTGCACTTATAAAACAAGGAGATCCAGCAGCTGTTTTCCCTACCGATTATAATACCACAGGTATTTTTACAAAAGACACTAGTGTTGATGGTTTACTTTATACGGCTTATGTAGTTGATAAAAATGGTAATTGCCCGCAGACTATTCCAGTATCAGTAGTAAGTGATACTGCTCCTACTATAGTTCCAGTTACTGTAGCTTGTTATGCAGGAAGTCCTTTTACAGTTACTGTTTCAGGAACTGTTTATAGTGGTACAGCTCAATATGGAATTGGTACTACTGCAACAAACATCGTTTACAATACTACTGCAACCAAGACTATTTCAGGGCCAGGAACCTATTATCTAGGAGTTAAAGATGATAATGGTTGTGAAGCGAAAACAACAGTATTGGTTAACAATCAATTGACTATCAAAGCAGTTTTAGATAAAAATCTTACTTGTAGTTTTGTAGCACCATTTACTTCAAATGATGCGCAAATAACGTTGTCAGCCGCTGGGGGTAACAGTACGTACACTTATGACTATAAAGTAGGTACTGCAGGAACCTATTTCCCTGTAGGTGGTACTGTTTATTCTCCATCTATTGCTGGTGATTATTATTTTAAAGTAACTTCTGGAGGTTGTAGTTTAGAAACTACGGTACCGGTAAAAGTTACCATACCAGTATTGCCTGTAATAAATAGTGTCACGCAAACACAATTTATAAAATGTCATGGAGATGAAACTGCCGCTATCAACATTGATATCGATAATTCAAAAGGAGTTCCTGCATTTGTATTTAATGTTCAGCAATATTCAGATGCTGCTTATTCATTACCAGTTAAAAATTATGGTACACAAACTTCAAGTTTAGCTGCAGGGTATTATACCGTAACAGTTACAGATGCAAAAGGGTGCACAGATACTAAAAACCTTTCTATTACTGAGCCAACGAAAGTGTTTTTCACTTATAGTAAAAATGAAATTATATGTAGCGGGAGCGGTACAACACTAGGATCTATTGTAGCCACACCCACCGGAGGTTCAGGTGCCTATAACTATGTTTTGACAAATAATGTAGGAGCAACTGTAAATTCCCCAACGATTGTTGGAGGTGTCTACTCTTTTGATATTGTTAATTTTGGTATCTATGAATTAACTTTTGCTGATGCAAATGGTTGTAGTCATAAAGAAATAATTACGATGGCATCCCCACCAACAGATTTAACCATCGATGTGAACACAGGCCCTGCATCTTGTAGCTCTGCGACAATTGTAGTAACGGTTAATCCATTGGTTGTTGGAGGACCTTACCATTTTGCATTGTTTCCCATAATTTCGGGATCAGCACCTCCTTATGATTATGCAACAAATATGGCATCTTATCAAAATGCTGATGCAGGTTTCCCTTTACAAGCTACTTTTACAGGTTTAAACCCCGGTGTAATCTATTCATTTATTGTTCATGATGGAGCTACTCAATGTTATTACTTTAAACAAGCAACTTCACCAACACTAACGAGTTCTACTTTAACAAGTACTATACCAGTGCCAAAAAATGTAATTTGTAAAGGAGGTAATGATGGTTTGGTAGATTTTAGTTTTACTAATACTTACCCGGTAATAACGGATGTTACCTACCAAGTGTTTAATTCACAAACTAACTTACCTGCAATGACGGGAGGAGCAACTCCTACAACTATTATAGGTACTACAACGGGTTTAACAGGAACTGTAACAACTCCAATAACTGGTTTTGGCCCATTACAGCCAGGTACTTATTATATATTATTCAAAGAATCTAGCGCTGGTTCAAATAATGGTTGTACCAATGCTTCAACGACTTTTACAATTACAGAATCTGCTTTTGATTTATCAATAACTGCGTCTTCAATTAAAAATGCTAATTGTATTGATCAGGGTGTAATTACGGCTCAAGCCAAAGATGGAACTGCTCCTTACACGTATCAAGTAACAACTTCGGTCACTGCTCCACTATCTTCAGATACCAACTGGGTGTCAGGAAATACATTCAATAGATCAGGTTCATTAGGAACTGGAACTACTTATTACGTATATACCAAAGATACTAACGGATGTATTAAACAAACGAATGTCGCGGTGATATTAGATCCAGAACCAGTTTTTGCATTAGCAGTGACTGATCCTTGTGCTGGCGAAGGAAATTATGAAGTAGTAGTTACAGTTACTGACGCTTCACCATCTATGGCTTCTTATTCAGTGAGTGTCAATGGAGATGATTTTGTTGCGTTTACAGGTCTAAGCTATACCGCTTCAGGATTGAATTCTGGAGGACAAACAATTATAGTTAAAAATAAAAATGGTTGTCCAGTAACACAAACAATTAATATAACAGCGACACCTAGTGCTATCGCCTATGTATCTCAAGTTTTAGATTGTTCTGTTACTTCCACAGCTGTTGTAGATGCTACCATTACCATTGATATTACGAATGGCACTGGTGATTTTAGCTATGCCGTTAAAAAAGGAGCTGCCGCATTTACAGCCCCTAATCCAGTTGGAGCTGGTCTTACAACATTTACATATACAGTAGCTGCAGCAGATGCAGATACCTATATTTTTGAAATTACAGATGCTAATGGTTGTAGTGTTCAAACAAGTATTGTTAGTATTGATGCTATTGTTCCTATTGTTCCAAATCCTACATTTAAAGAACCATTGTGTAATGGCGACGCTAATGGTGTAATAACACTTACGGCTGCAGGAGGAAAAGGTAATTATACTTATACATTACAACGTACATCGCCCTTACCTGTAGTTGTATTACCATCACAAGGTACTCCTGATTTTACAGGACTAGTTGCAGGAGACTATTATTATGCTATAACTGATGAGTTGGGTTGCGAAGTTAATGGTACGGTAAATCTAACAGAACCTGCAGCGGTTACAATTGGAACTCTACCAGTAATTACAGGTCTAAGCTGTGGTGCTGGTAATGCAGCTCAATCCGCGACGGTAGATTTATCTTCTGTAGGTGCAGGAGGTTCAGGATCATATTTATATAGTTTTGATGGAAGTGCATTCAGTAAAGTAACATCGTATACTGTAGATAATAACAATGCAGATCAACTTAATATTCCGTTTGCTATTCAAGATGAGAATGGTTGCGAAATTGGTGGTACAGTGGATATCTTCAAATTGAATCCGCCATCTAATTTTGATATTAATCAAGCCAGACCAATTACTTGTACTGATTTAAATACGGATGTTACTATTTCAAATGTAATAGACGGTGTAGGTACATCGACCTATCAAATTATTTCTCCTATTTCAGCAGCAATTGATATGGGTACTATTGCAACATTTTCTAATTTAACACCTGGAAACTATGTATTCCAAGTAACAGATGCAAATGGTTGTGTCAAACAACTACAATATGAAATTATAGATGTTGTTACAATTGATATTGTTGAACAATCAACAACTGGAATTACATGTTTGACAGCAACAGATGGTAAAGCAAGTTTCTTAGTATCTGGTTTTGGTACAGGAGTAGGAACTTATCGTTATGAAGTGGATGGAACTGCAGTTGCAGGTACTTTTTCAACGCCAACTATTGATTTGGTTAATTTAGCTGCAGGACCGCATACCGTTGAAGTTTTCGATAGTGCTACAGACTGTGCTAAACTGATCAACTTTGCCATAGCTGGGCCAGCAACAGCTTTAACGCTTGATCCATTAGTTGTTACACCTTTAGGTTGTACGACTACTGGAGCAGTAACAATAACTGCTCAAGGCGGCTGGGGTGATTATTTGTATCAGGTAACAGAACCAGGTGCTACTGTATTGCCAACGAACGCTTCAGGAATTTTTGATGGTTTGACTAAGGTAGGAGTCTATACTATTCTGGTAACTGATGCTAATGGTTGTCAAATAACTACATCATTTGAATTATTTACTCCAGTTTCCCCTGTAGCAAGTGTTGATGTTACTTCAGACATCTGTTACGATGGGACGAATTTTGCAACGATAGTGGTTAACGCTACATCTGCATCTCCATTTATCACTATAACTGATCTTTATGAGTATAGTATTGACAATGGTCAAACATGGCAAACCACCAATACATTCTCTAATTTAAGTCCTGGGGATTACACTGTGACCGTTAGAGATAAATTTGGTTGTATCGATGCAACACCCGAAGTGATTACTATTAACGCGCAGCTTTTTGCTAGTGCAGTAATGACTAAAGAGATTTATTGTACCGTTGGAAATGAAGATGGTATCATTACAATTTCTGCTGTAGGTGGTTACTTAGGTTACAGTTATACTGTTAATAAGGATGGAGCGGGAGCTAGTGCACCAATTCTTTTTGCTACTCCTACTGCTACTTTTACTGATTTTACAGTAACAGCTCCAGGAAGTTATGAATTTGTAGTTTATGATGCTAAAGGATGTTCGTATACGATTGTAAATGCAGTAGTGATGGTAGATCCTACTCCAGTTACTTTTACCGCAGTTCCTACATCACCAAGTTGTACAGCAACACAAGGTACTATTGACAATGGTAGTATTTTGGTAACATTAGCTGCAACTAACGACAATCCGGATTATACTTACACGCTAACGCCAACTGCGCCAGCGGGTAGTGTTAAAACACAAACCAACAATGGTTTATTTACCGGTTTGTCTGTCGGTATGTATGATGTTACGGTTACTTCCGCCAGAGATTGCGCGCTTACAAAACCAGTTGAGATTATGGCTCCAATTACAGTTGTAGCTGCAGCGAGTGCTTCTGCATTTAGCTGTTCGACTGCAAATACTTTCAACGAAACTGTTGTTACAGTTACAGGTTCAGGAGGAGCAGGTACAGGTTTAGTTACTGATTATAAGTATAGTAAAAACGGAACAGATTGGAAAACAACAAATACTTTCAATGTTATTGATAATGGAGGAGCTCAAAGTTTAACTTATTATGTTAAAGATGCAAACGGTTGTATAGATGATGATGCAATTATTATTGCTGCTTTCCCTAAATTGGTTTCGGCAGTCGCAACTCAAGTAACAGCAATTGATTGTTCGAATGGTGCAGAAGATATTTTTGTAACTATAAATGGTGGTACAAATACTCCAAGTGCTTTCACCTACCAAGTCTATAAAGATGGCGTATTAATTCCAGGGTTAGTCCCAGTTACTGGATCGACCTTTAATTATAATGCTACAACGGCAGGTAGTTATTATGAATTTGAAATTTTCGACAATAATACCAGTTGTAGTATAAAATCGGATATTTATGATGTGCCAGTATTCAATACGATTAATGTCATCGCTACAACTAGTGCGAATGCAAAATGTAATACGGATGCCAATGGTGCTATAGAAATTAACATCACGGGGTATACAGGAGCGTACACTTATGAAATTTACAATGGAGCTGCTTTAGCATTTTCTGGATCAGGAACTACGACAACAAATCCATTTGTATTGCCTCACGGATTAGTGGCGGGAATGAATTATACTGTAAAAGTGATCGAAACGGCTTATCCGTCTTGTCCATTTACTTCTGATCCCGTTGTAATAACAGAACCTGTTGTCTTAGTCCTTAGTAATGTTATTACTGTAGTGAATAAAAATTGTTTTAATGATGCTACAGCCACCGTGCCTATTACATCTGTAACGGGTGGTACACTTGGCTATACTTATGCATTTGCTCCTAACTTAACACCATTTGCAAGTCTTGTTTTCACTACTTCAAACACAGCAACGATACCAACAACAGCAATAAGTCCAGCTACTGATGCTTGGGATGTTTGGGTAAAAGACGCTAATGATTGTACAAGTAGGCAAACAATCCAAGTAACTACTGATCCATTGCCAACAATTACTTCGGTAGTTGCTGATCAATGTCCTAGTGCTACTGGAACATACAATATTACAGTTACCGCAACGTCTTTTAACGGTGATATAGAATACAGTTTAGATGGAAATAGTTTCCAACTTAATAATAATGTCTTTACAGTGAGTTCACCTGGAGATTATTACGTTAGGGTGCGTGATGCAAATCAATGTACTGTAAGTGCTGCAATTCCAGTTACAATACTAGAACCATTACAATTAAAAGCGCCCTTTACAACTCCAACCTGTACTAATGCAGATGGTGTAGTTACCCTAACCGCTTTGGGTGGAACAGGTATAGGAACGAACTATGAGTACAGCACAGATGGAATAACTTATGTTCCGTCGAATGTATTCTCTAATTTAGCACCTAATACGTACACTTTCTATGTAAGAGATACCGGCACTGTAGATTTATGTACGAAATCAGTTACGGTTATTATAGATGCTCCAAATACGGTGATTGATTTTGCTTTAAACAAAACAGATGTTAGTTGTAAGGGAGGAAATGATGGAACAATTACCGCAACTTTAGATACACCAGCTCCAGGAGTAAACAATAATCCGCAATATACTTTTGCCTTAACAGGAAAAACTGTAGGTGGTGTAGCAGTGACCATTCCAGCTCAAGACTCGCCATTGTTTACTGGATTAGAGGCTTCAGACATTAATGGCTACACCGTAACGGTAACATCAGGTAGAGGTTGTGTGGTATCGTTAATTATAGATGTAATAGAACCAGCATTAATTACGGTTCCAGATCCAGATGTTGTACAATTTGGTTGTACAACAGGAAATACGGGCAACCTTGCTACTATAACAGTTGATCCTACATTAGTTGGAGGCGGAACAACACCGTATTTGAATTATGAATTCATCAAAATAGGAACGACAAATACGCAGGTTCAATTTGGAGCCAGCAATGTCTACACCGAAGCGAATCTTTTAGGAGGTTCTTATATCGTGAATGTGTATGACAGTAAAGGCTGTATTGGTACTACAACGAATACAATTACTATTGCACCATACGTCGCTTTGGACAAACTAAGTGTGAATATAGATACTCCTATAACTTGTTCGAATCTTGAAGTTATCACCGTTACCGCTACTACAGTTGTTGGAACAGCAACGAATTTAGAATATAGTGTTCAAGATGTGATTTATGATTCTACGACCACACCTCCAACGGAAAATAAAGGAAGTGTTTATTCTTCAGGTCCAAGCAATACCAACGTATTCACTGGATTAGGAGTAGGGAATTATTTAATTACTGTTAAAAATCTAGATACCAATTGTGAAATCCAAGGGGTTCATTATGTAAACAACCCAAATACTTTTGAACTTAAAGCTTCTAATGTTGTAGATCTCAAGTGTTTTGCAGATACTGACGGAAGCGCAACAATCACTTTCACTGACAGAGTAATTACTGCTACAGATCTAGATCAAGCAGGAATATTTGATTATACGGTTAAAGACGCTAGTGGAGCTGTCGTGATTTCTATGACAAGATCAACAGGAGTAACAGCAAATATTACAGGCTTAAAATCTGGTGTGTATACAGTTGATGCTACATTGGTTGGTTCTCCTTATTGTACAGTGTCTACTAGTTTTACCATTAATGGGCCAACGGAAGTTTTAGATATTACCGAAACGCATACTCAAATTACTTGTATCTCAGGTAACAACGATGGTTCGATTTCAGTGACGGCTACCGGTGGATGGCCAGGAGGTTATGAATACCAATTAATTAAAGATGGTACACCAGTAGGTCCTTATTCTGATGTAACTGAGTATACAGGCTTAACGGCTGGTGTGTACACGATAAATGTAAAAGACAGCAAAGGTTGTGTAGATACAGCTACTGTACCTTTAGTAGTACCTACGCCAATTACGTTTACGACAACAACGGGTCCACTGCTTGTAAGTTGCTACGGAGATACTAGCGAAATAATTACAGTTGGTACACCAACGGGTGGTTCAGGTGATTATTTATATACTTTGATCACTACTTTGGCTGATGGCACCGTAACGAGTAACGGACCACAGGCAGCCAATACATTTCCTAATTTGGGTGTTGGAAGTTATCAAGTGAAAGTATCTGATTCTTGGACTTGTTCTACACTATCGGCTCCTATTAAAATTGATGAGCCAACTGTCGTTAAAGCGAGTTTAGTAGTTGCAACTACCCAAACGTGTTTATTAACTCAATCCACACTAACCTTAACGGCAACTGGAGGAACAGCGCCCTATACATACAGTGTAGATGCCGCATTTACTAGTCCTTCGACACCATTTAATCCATCAGTACTAATTTCGGTACCTGTGGGAACGTATCGTTACTATGTAAAAGATGCTAATGATTGTGTAAGCTATGTTTCTAATGATATTAAAATTGATCCAGTGCCTACATTGGTAATTAACCTAGATGTAACAAATGCAGTGGTCAATTGTAAAGGAGACAGTTCAGGTGTCATAGTAGCCAATGCTCAGGGTGGCTTAGGCAATTATGTTTACTCCTTAGTCGACGCGGCAGGAGTTGCTATTATTCCAACACCAACACAGTCGACACCGGGTAACTTTACCTTTCTTCCGATAGGGACTTACTATGTTAAAGTGGTAAGCGATGATTGCGATAAAATAGAAGGTCCTGTAACGATAACTGAACCTACGACGGGAATTAGTGCAACTTATGCGGTAACAGATGTAAGTTGTGAAGGATTAAATAATGGTAAAATTGTTATAACGGGTTCTGGTGGAACTGGAACAATACAATATGCTATTTCTCCTATATTTAACCAGTTTTTTAACGACGGTACATTTAATAATCTTAAGCCTGGTTTCTACGATATCATTATGCAAGACGAGAAAGGTTGTACATTTCCGCTTCCACAATTTGAAGTAAAACAGCCAAGCTCAATAAATATTGTGACAGTACCTGGTTCTATAATCGAAGAGTTGTGTTTTGGAGATAAGGATGGTTCTTTTGATATCGATATTACTGGAGGAACAGCTCCGTATAAAGTGAGTATTGATAAAACGGTTGATTTGGTTAATCCAAACTATGTAACGCTCACTGTTGCTGACATGCCTTATACCGTTGATCAATTAACTGGTGGCGATCATACCGTTTATGTGGTTGATGCCAATGGTTGTAATGCAGAATGGCTTGTAACAATGGCTCCATCGGTGAAACTAGCACCAATTGCGACAGTAGAGTATGGTTGCTTTAATAACGCACCTAGTAATACGGTAACGGTGACTGTCGATGCAAGTATTACCGATCCTGCGGATGTTGATTACGCATTAGTTTTAGACGGAATCGTATCGAGTCCTTTAGTTTATAAAATGAGTCCGGTATTTTCTGATGTACCACCAGGAAATCACTTTATTAGAGCGAGACATAGTAATGGTTGTGAAAAAGATTCTAACGATTTCACGATTGATATTGTTCAGCCTTTAGCACTTTCGATTGCTGATGGTGGATTGAATGAGATTGTGGCTACTGCTACTGGAGGTTCTGGAGGATATCAATATACTTTTAACGGTGAATCTACTGGAAGTGACAACAAGTATATTTACTATCGTTCTGGTGATTATACGGTCACGGTAACGGATGTGTATGGTTGTGTGGCTTCGGCAACGAGACCGTTTGAATTTATTGATATCAAGATCCCGAATGTGTTTACGCCTAACGGGGATGGTTCTAATGAAACATGGACTCCTACTAATACCGAAAATTACAAGGACTTGTCCTTCTATGTTTATGATCGTTACGGTCGTAAACTGGGTACTTTCAGACAAGGACAGTCTTGGGATGGTAAATACAACGGAAACGAACTACCTTCGGGAGATTATTGGTATGTTTTAAAACTTAAAAATGAGAAGGATGCACGCGAATTTGTAGGTCACTTTACGCTTTACAGATAAGTAAAGAACCTATTCTCACGATATAAAATTAGTACAATGAAAAAAATTATAATATCATTTTTTCTTTTGGCTGTTTCCTCAGGGTACAGCCAAGAGCTAAATTTGCCCGTAGCTACTCAATACTTGGCCGATAACCCTTTTGTTATTTCGCCTACGTTTGCTGGTATTGGTGACAACCTTAGAATTAGAGCCAATGGGATGACTCAATGGGTAGGCATAAAAGACGCTCCTGAAAATCAATCTTTGTATGCTGATTTTAGGATAGCAGATCAGTCTGGTGTTGGTTTTTCAGTGTATAATGATAAAAATGGATTCACCAGACAAACAGGGGCCAAAGTCTCCTTTGCACACCATATTATCTTAGATTATTATTCTAAGCAATACTTATCCTTTGGTATATCTTATAACATTAATACCTTTAAAATTGACATAGGTGCCTTTGATCCAACTGATCCAGACCCTTATATTACTAACAACAGATACAATGCTAACAACAATTTTGACGTTGGTTTATTGTATAGAAACAAGGATTTTTATTTGAGTTTCAATGCCAGTAATATCTTAGATAAAAACATCGATAAGTCAAATAAAATTGAGCCTAGTCTACTTATAAATTATCAAATTTACTCCGGGTATGTTTTCTCGAATAGCAATTACAACAGGGCAGAAATTGAACCATCGGTTTACTATCAATTGTTTGCCAGTGATGGAAGATCTAGTACGGATCTTAATGTAAAGTATCGAAAGTACAATCGCGATGATGATTATTATTGGGCCGGAGTTTCATATCGTTTTCTTAACGATCAGATAGGAAAGCCATTAAATCTTGGGCCAATGGCTGGTTTCAAGAAGTCTGGTTTTTATTTTGGATATTCGTATCAAATGACACTTAATGAGATTGCGGGATACAATACCGGAACACATGTAGTTACTGTAGGATTTGATTTCCTTCAAGGAATCAGTAATTGTCCTTGTACACAAACTCCAGTGCACGATTAATACAATTTGTCTCATGGATATTGCAAACTCGATCTATTTTAAAATAGGTCGAGTTTGTCATTTTTAGGAATTCCATACAATTGATGTATGGGGAAAAGAAAGGCTGATAATGAATTCAATTACAACGATTTCGTTGATATAAAACCGTTTTTTTTGTTTTTTTCGAATTTAGAAATACGCTAAATGCTTTATATTTGTGATTCTTTTAAACTAAAAACGGACCTGATGAAGACTTTAAACGATTTTGATTTCAAAAATAAAAAAGCAATAATACGTGTTGATTTTAACGTGCCTTTAGACGAAAATTTTAACGTGACTGACGCTACGCGTATAGAAGCAGCAAAACCGACTATAGACGCTATCTTAGCGCAAGGAGGAAGCGTAATTTTGATGTCACACCTAGGAAGACCAAAAGGGGTAGAAGAAAAGTACTCATTGAAGCATATTTTGAAAACAACTTCTGAAGTTCTTGGAGTACCAGTGCAGTTCGTTTCTGATTGCGTGGGTGACCAAGCTACTGCTGCAGCAGCAAAATTACAGCCAGGCGACGTTTTATTATTGGAAAACTTACGTTTCCATAGTGAAGAGGAAGCGGGAGATGTTGCTTTTGCAAAACAATTAGCGGCACTAGGAGATATTTATGTGAATGATGCCTTTGGAACAGCGCACAGAGCACACGCTTCGACTATGATCATTGCCCAGTTTTTTGAAAATAAAAAATGTTTCGGATTGTTATTGGCCAAAGAAATAGAGAGTTTAAACAAAGTATTAAAAAATAGTGAAAAACCGGTAACGGCTGTTCTTGGTGGGTCAAAAGTGTCTTCTAAAATTACGGTAATTGAAAACATCTTGGATAAAGTAGATCACATGATTATTGGTGGGGGAATGACCTTTACTTTTGTAAAAGCCTTAGGTGGAAAAATTGGTAATTCTATTTGTGAAGATGACAAACAAGAATTGGCACTAGAAATCTTAAGATTGGCAAAAGAGAAAGGAGTGCAAATTCATATTCCAGTAGATGTGGTTGCCGCAAATGCATTTTCAAATGATGCCGAAACTAAGATTGTTGACGTAAATGAAATTCCTGATGGATGGCAAGGTTTGGACGCTGGCCCAAAATCATTAGCCAATTTCGAAAAGGTAATAATGGAATCTAAAACCATACTTTGGAACGGACCATTAGGCGTTTTTGAAATGGAAAATTTCGCTAATGGAACTATTGAACTTGGTAAATATATAGCAGCTGCTACTGCAAAAGGAGCTTTTTCTCTTGTAGGTGGTGGTGATTCTGTAGCGGCAGTAAAACAATTTGGTCTTGAGGACAAAATGAGTTACGTTTCGACAGGTGGAGGTGCAATGCTCGAAATGCTGGAGGGTAAAGTATTGCCAGGAATAGCAGCGATTTTAGAGTAGATACTCAGTTTTAACAATTTTTATAGAAGTTTGTAGTTATAACATATTATGTTTGTAAAAATAACGGTTCCTTAATCGTTTAGAATTAAGGATGTTGACAACATTAATATGACTATAAAAAATATATCACTATCCTTCATTTTATTAACATCAATTCCTTCGTTTTCGCAACAATTTGTAGAAAACAAAGGAATTGTTAGTATAGAAACAAATCTATCGTACCTAGATTCCATTAAAAAAACCTTCGTAAAAGACGATATGGCTGCTTGCGTAGACAGTTTGTGGATGAAGGAATTGACCAATCTAGAGTTGTACAATGACATCACCTCTGATATTGAAAATATCAATATGGATGCGAAGGTAGATTATGAATTGCCTACAGCGTTGTTAAAATCAAGATTGGAAGCCATGAACGCAAAATCACCTTTCAAGATTGAATACAATCAGAGTCTGGAAAACGTGATTAAATCCTTCCTGAAGTACCGTAAACATTCATTTGAACGATTAATGGCAATTTCAGAATATTATTTCCCCATGTTCGAAGAGGCTTTCGCCAAAGGAAATGTGCCATTAGAGATAAAATACCTTGCCGTTGTTGAATCAGCATTAAACCCGAAGGCAGTTTCTAGAATGGGAGCCACCGGATTGTGGCAGTTTATGTATCAAACGGGGAAGCAATACAACCTAAAGATCGATTCATATGTTGATGAGCGAAGTGATTCCTTAAAAGCGACCGCTGCTGCTGCAAAGTATATGTCTAATATGTATTCCATATTTGGAGATTGGGAGTTGGTATTGGCATCGTATAATTCAGGACCCGGAAATGTGTCTAAAGCAATCAGACGATCTGGAGGAAAACAAAGCTATTGGGACATTAGAAAGTATTTGCCTAAAGAAACACAAGGCTATGTTCCTGCTTTTTTAGCAACGATGTACTTATATGAATACCACAACGAGCACGGAATAAAAGCAGATAGAGCAGTGGTACAGCACTTTGCCACGGATACAATAATGATCAAAAAGCAAATGTCATTCAAGCAAGTTGCTGATTTATTAGATGTTCCCGTTTCGCAATTGCAACTACTAAATCCGTCTTACAAATTGAATATCATTCCTTTTTATACAGACGAGAATCATTATTTAAGATTACCAACCGAAAAAATAGCAGCGTTTGTTTCGAATGAAGAAAAAATGTATGCGTATGTACAACATGAAATAGACGTTAAGGAAAACCCTTTTAGAAATTCAAGAGCTATAGCAAAAAGTGATGAAAGCAGTACTGAAACAAAAACAGTTACCCAAACCAAAACAAAATATTACAAAGTAAGGCGAGGGGATAATCTTGGAGCGATTGCTAACAAGTATGACGTCGCTGTTTCCGAAATTAAGAAATGGAACGGACTGAGAAGCAACTCCATTGCATACGGAAAAAGTTTAAAAATCATTACTACCGAAAGCGTTGTTCAAACCGTTAAAAAAGAGCCAAGGACGGAGATTGCTTCTGTAGACCTAAAAAAAGTAGCGAAGGAAGTTAAAGCTATAAAAGAAGTTAAGACTGATACAGTTGCTACTAGTAGTACCAATTATTATAGTGTTCAAAAAGGAGATAATTTAAATAGCATTGCTGAAAAAAATAACGTTAGCGTAGCGCAATTAAAAGAGTGGAATCACCTTAGTAACAATTCGATTCAACTAGGAAGTTCTTTACTAGTTAAGGGTACTGAAAGTGACACTAAAGAAGTTGTTGCTTCTACACCGGAGTTGAAAAACATTGAATATACAGTTGAAAAGGGAGACAACCTTGGAAATATAGCAAAGAAATTTGGTACTTCTTTAGCAGATTTAAAAGAATGGAATCAGTTGTCAGATCATACTATCGTTTTAGGTAAGGTGTTGATTGTGGCCAAAAATGAAATTGCTATTAATACGGCGCAAGCCTCGGTTGATTCATTCAAAAAGAAAGACAAAACTGCTGCAGTCACTAAAAAAATAGCAAAGGATTATTTTGTTCAAAAGGGCGATTCTTTATATAGTATAGCCAAAAAATATCCGGGGATAACGATTTCAGATATTAAAAAATGGAACGGTATTCGAGATGAAAAAATCACACCAGGAATGAAATTAAAAATCAGCGGGTAGTACGTTTAACTTCCATAATTTGGGTTTTATTATAAAATGCAATTTGAAAGAATAAACCCCATGTTGTAATGCTCCTTATTTCGCCCACTACCGCAGGAATCCTTTCGTGCTGTACTATCTTGATAACCCTATATGATTCAAACCGTTATGCATCATACATTCTAAACACAACTCTCTTGATTTATGGAACTTATAATTTCTACGTATTACTTATAAATAAGATTATTCTGTAATTATAAAAAATCAGTATTTAGTATAGGATTCGTGCGTAGTGTGGAGCAGTAATTTTTAATGCTTTAGACTTTTTATTGTGAGATTATTTCGATATTCTTTTCCTAACTATTTCAGGATCTCTACTTGTGTGCAAAACACCAAAAATAATAATTCGTTTCTGTTCTTCCTCAACTAAATAGAAAACAGCATAAGGAAAACGAGCCACTAAAGATTGTCGTAACTCTTTATATTTTAGCTGATAATGGTCTGGATATTCTCCGATGTAATCAATCTCTTTATTAACTTCTATTTTAAATTCTTTGGATAATGTTTCGTTTTTATCGTGATACCATTTTTTAGCCTTTCGCAAATCTGTGTGTACGATTGGCAGTAATTTGATATTATAACTCATTACCAATCATGCTTTACATCTTCCCAATCTAAAACATTGTTAGGATTGTTTTTATAGCTTTTTAAACGATTGTCTAATTCTTTTTTATGTGCAACAGAGACTTCTTGATTTTCTTCTTTTTCTTGTTTCAAAACGCGCTCTAAAGCCGTCATGGTTTTTTCTTTTTCAATACTAAATAATTCTTGTATAAAATTATATTTTCGCGTTTCTAAATCCATGGTGCTTAATTTTTTACTTCTGTAAAGATACAATTTTTGTTTCATTTTTTTTGTTTTGCTTAATCGAATGAAAACTATTGTAAAAATCTAAATACGCTCCTAGGTGTTCCTTAAAAAACGAGCGTTTTTAGAAGTTAGGATGGTAGCGCAGTCTCTCGGCTTAGTACCCGCAATAGTAAGTAATATCAAACAGAAACGAGAAACCGCTGCAGTCACTAAAAAAATAGCAAAGGATTATTTTGTTCAAAAGGGCGATTCTTTATATAGCATAGCCAAAAAATACCCAGGGATAACAATTTCAGATATTAAAAAATGGAACGGTATTCGAGATGAAAAAATCACACCAGGAATGAAATTAAAAATCAGCGGGTAGTATGTTTAGAGGATTGATTGGGTTCAGGTTTTCTAATTTAAAGATTAAGTTAAAGCAACATGTAGGAGTGTTGCTTTTTTAGTTTTACTAAAAAGAGGAAATTTATTATAATAGTCAGTATTGAAATTTTTTTGTTTTGGATAAAACCCTTTTTGAATTCGAATTATTCGAATTGTGTTAAATGTATAAAAAGTGGAACGATATTCGCGATGAAATAATTAAACCCAGAATGAAGTTAAAAATTAGCGGATAACTCGTTTAACTTCTATAAATTTGGATTTTATTACAAAATGCAATTCGAATGAATAAATCCCTTTTTTTAATACTCTCGATCTCTGTTCTAGTTTTTTCTTGTAAAAAGGAGAATAGGGACGGTATTCGTAAAGCTACAGGAAAGGTCAACAACATTTCTGTTATAATTGATGATCAAGAGTGGAACGGCGAGATAGGAGACAGCATTAGAAATAAGTTTGCTTCTCCGGTAATTGGATTGCCACAGGAAGAGCCTCGTTTTACCATAAATCAATATCCGGTTAAACTTATGGAAGGATTTATGGTGGACAGCCGAAACATTATTATAATAAAAAAGGAAAAAAATAATAATTTTGTCGTCAAGAAAGATCAATATGCCACACCTCAAAATGTGTTTCATATTTCAGGAAAAACTAGCGCTGATATTTTAGATATTATTGAAAAAAACACGCCTAAAATAATTCAAATTATAAGGCAGACAGAAATTGAGGAAAGCCAAAGAATTAATAAAAAATCGCTTCTTAACCCAAGAGTTGTTAGCAGTAAATTCAACATCAGCTTAGACATTCCGTCTGACTATGAATATATGGTTCAGGATTCTAATTTTATTTGGCTAAAGAAAGAATTAGTGAGTGGGAACACTAGCGTATTAATTTATCAAGTACCACTTAATGCTATACAAAACAAGGGTAATTTGATTTCAAATATTATTAAAACCAGGGATTCTATTGGTGCTTTATACATTCACGGGAAAGAGCCCGATACGGATATGATTACTGAAGAAGCGTATGCGCCCTATTTTTTTAAGATTAAACTGGACGGAAAAGTAACGTATGAAATTAAGGGAACCTGGGAATTGAGGAATGATTTCATGTCAGGGCCTTTTATTAATTATGCCGTTTTTGATACAGAAAATAATAGAGTGTTGTTTCTGGAAGGATTCTGTTATTCACCATCAAAAGAAAAACGCGATTCGATGCATGAATTAGAATCCATTATAAAATCAGTTACCGTTTTGAAAAAGGAATTGTAAATTTGTGCCCCTTCCCAAACCTAAATTTTAAAATAAAAATAAACTATCCATGGCAATACAATGGAAAATAAAGCCTTTTGAGGCACTTTCAGTAAATGAACTTTATGATTTACTTAAACTACGAAGTGAGATCTTTGTAGTGGAGCAAAATTGCGTCTATCTTGATCTTGATGGTAAGGATAAGCTGGCGTTACATCTTTTTGCAGAGTTTGAAGGAAAAGTGGTGGCTCATGCCCGACTTATCAAACCCGGAATCAGTTTTGATAACGCTTCGATAGGAAGAGTGGTTGTTGATGCTCATTACCGTGACCGAAAATGGGGACATGATTTGATGCGGGAAGCGATCGCTGGGATAGCGCAACATTACGGGGAAAGTAAAATAACCATAGGTGCTCAATTATACCTCAAGAAATTCTATGAAAGCCACGGATTTGTGCAAACTAGCGATATGTATCTGGAAGATGATATTCCACACATTGATATGAAAAGGGAGTAGAGCTATATTTGTACTAAGAAACGCAACGTTGCTTTCAAAATTCTTCTCGTTTTCCAGAAAGGAATTTAGTTTCAACACCCTTATTAGCAAACTTTTTGACTAATAGGCGTAACTATAGAAAAGCATTACATTTTCAATATGCTTTTATAGTCAGCGGTATTGTTTAAAATACCGATAGATTTTTTTATCTCAGAATTGGTTTTTACATAATATTGATAAAAACCTTCCTGATATTGATATCGTTTAATAATTTCATCAACAAGCAGACCTTTTATTTCTTCTTGGTTTTTATCCAATAGCATTTCTTCGCTTTTTTGTAGTGTTGCAAGGAGTTGTTGGTATTCTGTAATAATGGCAGCATCTATCTTTTCTTTTTTGGCTACAGCCAAAGTATTTTTTAATGCCTGTTCTGTTTCCGTGTTGAAAGAGATTTTTTCAGTTTTTAAAAACTGTTTGAAATCTAAAAAGTCTGTATTTGAAAAAGAAGGTATCTGAATTCCTAAATTTGGATTTTTATAGTAGTAAGCAGTTGCAAAATTGAAAATTCCGTCATTTTTCAGCAATGCATTAGCAATGGTACTTGTTTTTGTTTCTTCCATTTGGATGTCTGGCAAAACACCGCCGCCGTCATATACGTTTCTTCCTTTTCTGGTTTTAAAGCTATTGTAATTTTTTTCATCCGTTCTGATGGCTGCTCCATTTTTGTCTTTATGGGCATAGTCTAAGGCTTGAATGCATCTTCCTGAGGGAGTGTAATATTTGGAAATGGTTACTTTTAATTGGGTATCGTATGTTAATTCTATTTGTTTTTGTACTAAGCCTTTTCCAAAACTACGACTTCCCACGATTACGGCACGGTCTAAATCCTGTAACGCCCCTGCAACAATCTCTGATGCCGATGCACTTCTATCATTTATAATAATAATCAATGGAATTTCCAGATCTACTGGTTCCATTGTCGTTTTATAAGTGTTGTTGTGTTTTTCGATTTTCGATTTTGTGGTTACGATAATTTCGTTTTTCGCGACAAACAAATTACAGATGTTAATTGCTTCATTTAGTAAACCTCCCGGATTTCCTCTTAGGTCTAGAATAATTCTTTCAGCACCTTGTCTCTTTAGTTCTTCTAGCGCTTGTTTGGTTTCTAGGGATGCTTTTTTATTAAAATGAGACAAAACGATGTATCCTGTTTTTGCCTCTATTTTCGAAAAAAACACGACTGATTTTATTTCGACTTCGTCCAGAATAATTTGTGCCGTATTTGTTTTTCCCTGGCGATTGTATTTTACGTCAATTTTAGTATTTTTAGCTCCTTTGATCAGTTGGGAGGCATCGTCTTTGAAGTCGGACAAAAGAACATCTCCTATTTGTATGATTTCATCTCCGGGCTTTAAGCCAGCTTTGTCTGCAGGGAAATCTTTGTAGACTTCGCGAATGATTATTTTATCTTCTCTTCGGGTAATCAAAGCGCCAATTCCAGTATATTCTCCGGTATTGTTTATTTTAAACTTTACCACTTCTTGTTCATTGAAATAAACCGTATAGGGATCTAAGCTAGCTAACATACCTTTGATGGCATTGTTCATTAAATCGCCGGGATTTGTCTCATCAACATAATTAGTATTCAATTCCTTGAAAAGGGTCGTGAATATCTCTATTTGCTTTGCTATTTCAAAAAAGTCGTTTTTGAAACTGGCCCCTAGAAATAATAATGCCGAAGCAACTACAGGAATGATATATCTTTTTTTGAATATAGAAATCATGATTTTAATTTAAGATGTACTAAATTAGTAATAAATCATCAATAATGAAACTTGAAAAGGAGCAATCTCATATTCATAGGTTTAAAATAGTACGGATTATTCTTTTACAAGATCGTTGTTTGTTTCTGACTGCTCTTTCTTACCGTGTTGTGCGATAAATTTTTCAAACAACTGGATCGTCTTGGTGTTGATTTCTTCATAAGACAAGCGGTCTTTGGTTTGGTAAAAAAACATGAAAGAATACGGCAAGTCTAAGTTGTCAGTAAGGATATGTTTGTTCAGGCGGTAGGTCTCGCGCAGGACACGTTTGAAATAATTTCTATCTACTGCTTTTTTGAAGTTCCGCTTAGAAACAGAAACGCCCATTTTCATTTTCTCACCATCAATCGATGGTCCGCAATGGAACACGAGTCGTAACGGATATTTAGATATAGATTTTCCTTCAGAAAATAACAATCCTATTGTGATTTTACTTTTTAGTTTTTCTTTTTTGGGGTAAGTGAAATTCATTATTGTTAAAAACAGGGATTATAGGGTGCAAAGGTACAATTAAACCCTAAACGCTATTATTGTTTAGGAATTAAATAGCAGTAAAAATATATTTCCTACTTTTGTGGCTTAAATTTTTAGCATGGAAAAAATAATATCGTATCCCATATCTGTAATATATTATTTGTTATTTGGTCTTACGTTGGTCATTTTTCACCCTATTCAATGGGTTTGTTTCAATATTTTTGGATACCAAGCCCATAAAAAAAGTGTGGACTACATGAATTTTCTTTTCGTGAGATTCACGAACCTTTTGGGAACAACCTATAAATTTGAAAATATAGAAAGTGTGCCCAAAAATGCACCAATTATATTTGTTTCTAATCATCAAAGTATGTACGATATCATCGCAATGATTTGGTATTTACGTAGATTTCATTGTAAATTTGTAAGTAAGAAGGAATTAGGCAAAGGAATTCCAAGTATTTCCTTTAATTTGCGTCATGGAGGTTCTGCATTAATCGATAGAAAAGATCCTAAGCAAGCGATTCCTGCGATTAAAGGATTAGGGGAGTATATAGAAAAGTTCCACCGTTCGGCAGTTATTTTCCCAGAAGGAACTCGAAGTAGAACAGGGAAGCCAAAAGAGTTTGCGCAAACCGGTTTAAAGATATTATGTAAGAACACCCCTTCGGCTTATGTCGTTCCGATAAGTATAAACAATTCTTGGAAAATGGTTAAATTTGGATTTTTTCCATTAGGTTTAGGAAATCGCCTTACCTTTGTATTGCACAAGCCATTACTAGTCAGTGAATATGAGTTTGATGAATTAATGGAGAAGACAGAAAGCGAAGTAGTAAAAGGAATAAAATTTTAATTTATATAAAATGTCAATAAAAAACATTCGATTAGAAGTGATGCAGTTTTTGGAAAAAAATGTGGATACCTTCGTTGATCAGTACTTAATACCAGTTGAAAAAATTTGGCAACCATCTGATTTTTTACCTAATTCTGAAGGAGATAATTTTTTTGAAGAGGTTAAGGAATTAAGAGAAATTGCTAAAGATTTACCATATGATTTTTGGGTAACCTTAGTTGGTGACACGATCACTGAGGAAGCTTTGCCAACTTACGAATCGTGGTTGATGGATGTAGAAGGTATCGACCAAGTAGAAGGTGGAGGAAACGGATGGTCAAAATGGATCAGACAATGGACTGGTGAAGAAAATCGCCATGGAGATATGTTGAATAAGTATTTGTACTTGTCAGGGCGTGTGAATATGCGTGAGATTGAAATGACAACACAACACCTTATCAATGATGGTTTCGATATTGGAACCGGAAGAGATCCTTACAAAAACTTTGTATACACCAGTTTTCAAGAGCTTGCCACTTATGTTTCTCATAATAGAGTGGCACAAATGGCTAAGAAATATGGGGACAATAAATTGTCTAAAATGTGTAAAATGATTGCTGGCGACGAGATGCGTCATCATCATGCATACAGTGAATTTGTGAATAGAATTTTCCAAATAGATCCTAGCGAAATGATGCTTGCTTTTCAATACATGATGAAAGCTAAAATTGTTATGCCAGCGCATTTCTTGAGAGAATCAGGACAAAAAATTAGTACTGCTTTTGAGCAGTTTTCAGATTCTGCACAACGTATCGGAGTTTATACTGCAGCAGATTATGTTGATATCATGCAAAAGTTAATTGTAAAATGGGAAATAGACCAAATTACTGGATTAACAGATGAGGCAGAGAAAGCGAGGGATTATCTAATGAAATTACCAGGTAGAATGGCTAGAATTTCAGAAAGAATCGTTATTCCTCAAGAATCGCATATTTTCAAATGGGTAGAACCAGCAAGATTATAGTTTTCAGTCAAATAGAAGATTAATGAATGTTGATTTTGGAATTTTGGGATCACCATTAAAAGAAAATACAGATGTTGATTTTTAAAGTGTAACTGCTTTAAGAATCAACATTTTTTTATAAAATTATATAAGATGGACAACACAGATATTATTAGCAAAACAATCATTTTTGTTAAAGAAAAATTGAAAAATGCCGAAGGTGGCCACGATTGGTTTCATATCGAAAGAGTCTATAAAAATGCCCTGCTGATTGCAAAGGATGAGGTTTGTAATGAGACCGTTGTAAAACTGGCGGCCTTGCTTCATGATATTGCAGATAGCAAATTCAATGATGGAGATGAAACTCTAGGTCCAGAAACAGCGAGAGCGTTTCTGGAGTCAGAAGATGTAGACGAAGAAATTGTCATTAATGTGAT
Source organism: Flavobacterium sp. DW-iso2 (assembly GCF_058725285.1). Classification (NCBI taxonomy): domain Bacteria; kingdom Pseudomonadati; phylum Bacteroidota; class Flavobacteriia; order Flavobacteriales; family Flavobacteriaceae; genus Flavobacterium; species Flavobacterium sp. DW-iso2. The sequence goes on from NZ_JBZXDY010000030.1 coordinate 44,166, forward strand.
TAAAATCATCGAGAACATTTCCTATAAAGGCGGTAATTTTCAAAAAGAATTTACATCTGTCGAGTTAGATATTGTTCAAGATGCAGACCGTTTAGACGCCCTTGGAGCAATAGGAATAGCGCGAACGTTCAATTATGGAGGTTTTAAAAATAGAGTACTGTACGACCCTGAAACTGCTCCGAATTTAAAAATGACAAAAGAGGAATATAAAAATAGCGATGCACCTACGCTGAATCATTTTTATGAAAAGCTGTTCTTACTTAAAGATAAAATGAATACACCAACCGGCAAACAAATTGCCTTAGAAAGACACCGTTTCATGGAAATATTTATTTCTCAATTTTATGCGGAATGGGATGGGGAGAAGTAAGTGAGGAGTGTTCAGTTTCTCGGGCTCTTAAAGTAGAACTGCTCTATTCAAAAAAACTACTACTAATCACTAAATATCTGACCACTGAATACTATTAGATTATCAACATAAGCAACTGATTACTAAAAAACTGAACACTGAATACTACTAAATTATGGATCAAGACAAAATGTTGTGGGGAAATATTAAAATCTTGATATTTGTGTTTCCAAATTATACCAAATGCAAGAC
>NZ_JBZXDY010000031.1:0-41014 GCF_058725285.1 Flavobacterium sp. DW-iso2
TTTCTTGTATTTCATATCTCAAATATATAATTTTGAAATTTAAAATAACACTCCGAACTATTAAGGGGCTAAACTATCAGCCATCCGTTGCTGGAGTAATAATTAAAAAATCGCTCTGCTTCAAACTCGGAATATTCTTGAAACTTGAAATACTTTTTTGTCAATTCCAATGTTGGGTTCTGCACTTCGTTCGAAGTGATAGTTTTAACCTTTTCTTTTTTGGCGCAACTTTTTTTCTTTTGGTTTTTTTCCTGATTTTCTAAAATTAAATTATCATCTAAAATTTTAAACTCGGGTGTTCTCTCTCTATTGTTTATATTATTTTTATATGTTTTTTTATTCTCTATATAGAGCTGACCATTAAGCTGTTCAGTTGCCTGACCAATAGGCTGTTCATTTTTTGAACTAGTACGGTCATTTTTTGAACGGGTTGATTCATTTTTTGAACAGGTCAGGGCATTATCATCGGATTTTGCTTTGTATCCCTCTGAGAAATTGTGGACTGTAATAGAAGTACCGGAATACGGATTGAAAGAGGGGTTGTAATCCAAATAACCCAATCGTTGTAAGTCTTTGATGCATTTATGATAGGTGGCATTAGAAGCAATTTTACTTCCTTTCATCATTTCGTCTCGAGTAATGGTTATTGGATTCTTGAACCGGTTCACATTCCAACATTGAAAAATAGTAATGTATAAACTGATGTGCGTTGGATTAAGTGTGTTTTCAAGCGCTATTCGATTAAAGAAACCTGTAAGATGTTTGATGTAGTTCATAACTTGGATCTTGTATTTGTTTTTTTTGAAATTTCAATGGTTAATTGATTTGGAGAAATTCATGTCCTACTACTACGCTTAGTACAATTAATTGATTTCGAGCAATTTTTGGATATCGGTATAATTGTAATAAATAATACTTCCAATTTTGGTGTAGTTTAATGTTCCGTTGACGCGTAGGTTTTGTAGTGTGCCAGGGGAGATCTTGAGTAGTTTTTTAACTTCGGAAGATTTGAGCCATTTTTTGGGTTCCGGATTGTGATTGATGATTTCTTTAATTTCCGCTATAAGGTTGTTTTTGAATTCTACTAAATCACCTTTAGTAATAAGCTGATGGCTAAATAGGGTAGGGTTCTCTGTTGTCATACTGTTGTATTTTAATACGTTATGATGCAAAAGAAGTGAAGTTGAAATAAAAAAACACCCAAGTTGGGTGTACCTTGGGTGTTTTTTTTAATCAAAAGATAGTAAAGGCTATTATTTATATTCTTGCTCAGCGAAGCGTTTGTTGAGGTTTTCGCGTAAAACATCTAAGAATTTAGTTTTGTTTATTTTACGATTTTTAATTTCATTACTGGCTCTGTAAATGTCACCTAGTTCGATATCGAATAATTTTTCAAAGGTTTTTGCGATTTCTGCAATATCTGCTTTCCCATTATTGAATACTTTTTGGGTATGCAAGGCATAAATCAATTCGATAAGCGCTGTTTTACTCTCAGTCCATTTTATAGTTTTTACTTCTAGCGTGGGTAATATCATTACTGGTATATTCTCGTTTAAGTTTCTGAGCTTATTGTCTAGATGTCTCATAAAAAGTTCATTAGCCATAATCATCGCAACCTTAAAGTCATGCGTGGTGGAAAAACGGTCGTCTAATTCATAATGAAATGTTTCAAGATTAAAATCAATTTCGGCATTATATCTAATAAATAATTTGTTATCGAGGAAGTTACTTCCCAGACGGTAATAGTTGTAAAACTCAGTGTTATCAATAAAATAACAATTCAATTTAAACAATTCATTGTCGTAATACTCTCTTTGCGTTTTTTTTCCACCTAAAGGTTTTGATGCTTCCAGTTTTCTGATTTTTTTGAAATAAATCATTTTTGATGTAAATTTTGGTTTTATGTTTTTGAAAAACATAATTTCATCCTCAGTACTTTTAAATTGTTGATCCAGAACCTGATTTTTAAGAATTCTCAACTGTTTAACAATGGACTCTATCGACTTGTCACACATGACAATTGGATTGTCATAATCAAATGATATGGTTTGCAGTTCGTCCTCAAGTTCACAGAGTAGTTTGCGACTGAATTTTATCATAAAATAATTTGGATTTGGTGTATTATTATTAGCTTTTAGTAAGAAAAAGCGCCAAATTAGTTCAATAGTTTAATTAATGCTAAAGAATATGCATAAATCCGAATATCTTTTTTAGTTTCATAATTTCAATTCTTAAATTATTGTTTGTTGCTGTTTTTGTTTAGCTGCGATCAGATTAAGTTTATCTCGTAGCAATTTCATGTCTTCGCCTATTTTTTTGTCTGAAACTTTTGCGTAATGCTGGGTAGTGCGTACGTTTTTGCGTATTAGTATTTTACTTACGCTCTCTATTGGAGCTCCATTTGTGAGTCTAATTGTATTGGCAAAAGTGTGCCGGGAAATGTGGAAGGGGAGTTATTTTTCAATTTCACAATGGACTGTCATTTCTTTTAAACACGCATTCATTTTTTGATCGCTTTGTGGATGATGAGGCGCAAAATGGTGTCTTTATTTATCCGATTTTTTTTGACAATGTGGGAAACCGTAAAGAATCTAAATTGCGTTGGTTTACTTTTACTCGATAGAAAGATATCAATATCACTAAAAGTGGGTATTGTGGGTATAGGTTGGAAATCGTCTATTTACGAGCTAGGATAAATAGCATGAGTTATGGTAAAACTTAAAAAGAAAAGTATTACTTATTGATGTTATTGACTAGTTGGCGGTCAGTTTAGCGCTGGATGGGAGAATGCAACACACTATAAATGAACAAAAAAACATAATTAAAAAAAATCAATCTTACTATGCGCACTTTTATTTTTATTGTATTTTCCGCTCTTATTGGCTATTTAACAAAAGATGTTTGGGTTGAAATTAACCCTTGGTATTACAAGGTTGCTTTTTTAACTACAATTATTTTAATTCCTTTTATTTTATACTCTATTGCGGCTGAAATTGCGTTAGAAACTGGTTGGTTTGGCGGTATGCTAACAATGGTTATTATTATGGTTTTTGACAATTATCTTACTAATGCAATGTCTCTGTGTATAATTTCAAAATCGCATAATGGTTTTTTCGATTACTCTGGTTTTGCGTTAAGTTTTGAACTCTTAAAATTACCTTGGTATTCTTACGCTGTAAGCGGACTAATGGGCTTAATTACTGGAGCTATAGGAGATAAACAAAGACAAATTGAAAGAGAAAATGAGCAAAAAGCTCTTTGGCTTGGTGTTTATCTTTTAGCAGGACAATTTTTGGGTATGGCCGTACCTGAAATGACACCAATTATCAGTAGAGTTACTCCTATTGTTACTACTGTTTTGACTGCTGAAACTGCTACTAAAGCAAGTAGCTTAGCAATTTCAGAAACTAGTAAATTAGCTCAAAAAAATGTAATCAGCAAGACAGAACCTATAATTATTGCTACTGCAGAAGAAACAACAGAAAGCATTTTGAAAGTGAAATATTTCAAACATTCTTATGTTAAAAACGGAAAAACAAAAATTGTAAACATTGCAGACTTTACAAAACATTCAATTACTGAAACTAAATTACCAAAAGATTTTTATCTACAACCAGATAAAATTCAATTTGGAAAAGCAACAAATTTATATAACGAGCAACTTCTCAAAAATCCAAAATTAATAGAACTTCTTAAGAATACAAATAGAGAAATGTTAAAAGAAGATTTGTTATACCTTGAAAAAAATAAAATTTCAATATTAGAAGTTCAAACTAAAATGCTAGAAGCAACTAAAAGCAACAATTTAGTCGAACAAGCTAAATGGTTAAAAGAACTTCGTAAAAGAACCTATAAAATAACATTCATACGTACTCCAAAAGGAAAACCTTTTACTTTATACACAGAAGATGAAATTTTAGCTATACAATTAAAAGATATTTCTAATTCAAGTAGTAATACTCAAGGCCGAATATTTGGTTATACCTGGCACCATAGTGAAAAACCAGGTGTAATGCAACTAATACGCAAAGACGTTCACGACTTTAATAAACATATTGGTGGAAATGAAATATGGGGAGGAAACATAAGATAGAATATTAATGAAATCTTCTAAACTAAACATTTCAATCACATACCAAAATATGTGCAAAATATTATAGATAAAATTTATAAATTATAAATAAAAAACCGAACCGCCAACCGCCGTTTAGCAAGATTGGGGTTTTAGTGGGATTATCGTTTCGCATTAAGTTTTCGTGTATCCGAAAACTTAAAGGTTATGAATTCCCAGCCATTTCAAAGTGGTAAAATGTTAGCCGTCAGTTTACCGCACCGCAAAGAAATAAGGGACTTAATAAAATTAATTTTAAAAATATATATTATGGCATTATATAATATTACAGCAAAAAAGACAGGAACTTGGGGAAGTGTTCATTTTGAAAAAGGAATGAGCGTTGAAGTTGTTTTACAAGGAGCAACTTCTTCTTCAGATTCAATAAAAAAAGTCAAAGAAGCTTTTTTAAATAAATACAGTTTAGATATTGAACATCTTCATTCATCTACTTATTTAGATTTTGAAAAAATAAACTAAAAAATATGAATGATAAATTAAAAAAACTCTATTCTGAAAAATGGGAAAATTTAAGTATTAACTTAAACGAAATATTAGAAAATCCTGAATTAAAAACTAAACCGACAAATCCATTATTAATTTCACTTGAGAACAATAATTACGAAAATGCGGACATCAAACTTATCATTTTTGGTCAAGAAACAAACGATTGGGAAAAAGATTTCAATGGTAAAATTGATAGCCTTTTACCTGTTTACAAAAGATTTTTTAATGATGGTTACGCATTAAAAACTTACGGTGGACAATTTTGGAATGGCGTAAAAAGATTTTTAGAATTATTACAAAAAAAATATCCAAACAAAACGATTGGAATATTATGGAATAACGTCATCAAAATTGGTTGTTCAGGTAGAAATAAAAATATGCCGCCACAATACATTTATAAAACAGAAAGAAAACATTTCGATGTTATAAAAGACGAACTTAACATACTAAAACCAAACGTAATTTTATTTATGTCAGGTCCAAATTATGATTATGTAATTGAAGATAATTTTGGCAAATTCAATTCTGCAAATATAGGAACTGAATTTTCAAAAAGACAGTTATCAAAATTAAATATAGGTTTTGGCGAAAATGTATTTAGAACATATCATCCAACATATTTGTGGAGGACAAAACGGTTGAATGAATATTATGAAAAAATTATAAATGAAATAAAAATATAAATAAAAAACCGAACGGCTAACAGTGGTATCAAGAAAAGGCGAGAAATGTGCTAAATTCACGTTTGTCTTTCGTAAGAAAAATTATCTTAGTGGAAAATATACGGTCACGAAGTTCGCCACTTCTTTTAGCTGCGAACCGAAAGTTGATGAACATAACAGAAAAAATGGTTATTACTGATGTATTCAAAAAGCTACCCTTTAATCATATGTGACAATTCAATGAAAATTTCTTCAGAATAAAATATTTGCTTAATCGATATTTTCAATTATTAAAGCAATAAATAAACGTCATAGTGGAACTGCTAAGGTTTAATTGATGTTTAATAAACCAACAATGAAGACTTGTTTGTACGGAAGTGATGACACTACAATTACTATCGTGATTGGATTTTGTAAGATTCAAGAGGCTTTTTAGCCTCTTTTTTGTGCTTTAGGAAAATTTATAGTGTTGGATTCGCGAATCCAACACTATGTTATTTGTTTTTAATATTTTACATCCAATGTCGATTTTTTAGACCTAGTCACTATTCTAAACTCATTATAGGCTAAGTTCAATTAGTGAAAATTCTAATTAGCCTTTTTGATAATTTTATCATTGTTACTGCTTAACATTTTGTTTCTCAAAATCATCATGTCCTCACTAACTTTTTTGTTTAACACCTTTGCATAATGTTGAGTGGTTCTTAAGTTTTTGTGTCCAAGCATTTTGCTCACGCTTTCTATAGGAACCCCGTTAGTGAGTGTTACTGTGGTTGCAAATGTATGGCGCGCAATATGAAAAGTAAGTTCTTTTTCGATTTCACAAACGCCGGCAATTTCCTTTAAATACGCATTCATTTTCTGGTTGCTCAAAATGGGGAGCAGTTTGTTTTGATTGCAGCATTCCGGATGATCCTCGTATTTATCAATAATCATTTGGGTAATTGGAAGTATGGGAATCTTCGAAGCGGTTTCTGTTTTCTGGCGGTGGGTGAAAATCCATTTCTCCCCGTCAATACCAAGGCTTATGTGGGACTTTGTTAAGTTTTTGACATCAATGTATGCTAGGCCGGTAAAGCAGCTAAATAGGAAGATATCGCGTACTAATGAGAGTCTATCTGTTTTGAAATCTTTGTTGATGATATTCTCAATCTCTTCCTCTGATAAATACACCCGTTCCACTTCTCTGATTTTGGCTTTGTAGTTGCTGAAAGGGTTTCTGTCAATCCAATTGTTGGCCAAACAAATCTTTATGATTTTACTGAAGTTCTTAATGTACTTGACCGCGGTGTTATTGGCGCAATTCCTAACGCTGCGCAAGTAGAACTCATAGTCGGTAATAAAAGCATGATTTATTTTATCAATCTCGATATCGGATATTTTGTATTTCCATTCCAGAAAATCGATCGTATGTTTTAACGAGGTCTTGTAGCGCTCCAATGTTCCTGGTGCATATTCTTTACCTACCAATTCTTTGATTTTGTTGTTATGGTCTTGGAAGATGGGAACCAACATTCGTTTGCGTTCTTCAAAACCAAGGATTTTGTTTTTGATAGTTTCTGCAGTAACCGGAATGTTTTTGTGTATTAATTCCATTTGCCCATCAATAATTTTGATTTTAAACATATCAAGATGGCTATTTATTGAACGGGCTTCTTCTGAATTGCCTTTCATTTTGCCTGCTGCTGTAGACCACTTGGAAATGTCGACAAATCGGTTTGTGCTTAATTCAATTCTTTTGCCATTAATGGTGATTCTTGTGTAGATCGGAACTGAACCGTTTACGCTGGCTTTTGCTCTCTTTGCATAAAAGAGAATTGATACTTTTGTTTTCATCGCGGTAACCTTTTAGTTTATATTAAATTTAAATCTAAAATGACTACAACACAAGATGTTCATATTCTGAACAACTTAATGAACATGTTAATGAATATGTTCAAAAGCCTTGTGTATACTAGCCCGAGATAAAAATCGGTTACCCAAAAGTCATGAGTTTTAGGGTAACCGATTTTATCCCCTTCAGTACACGCATTAATGAATATTTTGGAGGGAGTATAAAAGAAAAAACCCTTTAAATCATACGATTTAAAGGGTTTTAATTCAATTTGTATTTCTACTGGCGGAGAAAGAGGGATTCGAACCCCCGGACCTGTTACAGTCAACAGTTTTCAAGACTGCCGCATTCGACCGCTCTGCCATTTCTCCAGTGAGCGACAACCATTACTTGATTGCGAGTGCAAATATAAGCACCTTTTTCGGTTTACAAAAACAATTTGGATAAAAATTTAAGCAGTTTTTTAAACTATTTTTTAATTGTTTCATTTCCTTTGTTTTAGCTCTGGAAATATTTTTTATAAAAACAATAACGTCTTTAATAAGGTACGTATTCTGTTATTTCTAGACCGTATCCAATCATTCCAACACGTTTTTCTTGTTCGGTATTAGATACCAAGCGAATTTTGGAAATATCGATGTCGTGCAAAATTTGTGCACCAATACCAAAATCTTTGCTGTCAATTTTAATTTTTGGTGCTTTGATCTCACCTTCTGCCTGTAAAGTTTTCAATTCTGCGATACGGTTCAGTAGATTTACAGATTGCATATCTTGGTTTATAAATATCACAGCACCTTTTCCTTGCTCATTAATTACTTTAAACATATCATCCAGTTGTTGGTCTGCATTGTTAGTCAAGGTACCTAATAAATCATTGTTCACTTGAGAGGAGTGTATTCTTGTCAAAACAGGCTCTCCGAAATTCCAAGTACCCTTGGTTAAAGCAATATGTATTTGTTTATTTGTAGTCTGCTGGTAAGCTCTTAGACGAAAAGTTCCAAAACGGGTTTGGATATCAAAATCATCTTTTTTAACAATTAGGCTATCGTGTTGCATTCTGTAGGCTACTAGAGCTTCGATAGAAACGAGCTTTAAATTGAATTTTTTAGCCACTTTCACTAATTGTGGTAAACGCGCCATAGATCCATCTTCATTCATTATTTCTACGATCACACCTGCCGATTTGAAACCTGCCAATCGCGCGAAATCAATTGCTGCCTCAGTATGGCCTGTTCTTCGTAAAACGCCACCTTGCTTTGCAATTAATGGGAAAATATGTCCAGGTCTCCCTAAATCATGTGGTTTTGTAGCTGAATCTACTAGCGACAAAATTGTTCTAGCTCTGTCAGCAGCCGATATTCCAGTTGTTACACCGCCACCTCTTAAATCTACAGAAACCGTAAAAGCAGTTTCCATAGGATCGGTATTGTTAGAAACCATTACGTGTAACCCTAGTTCTTTACATCTGCTTTCAGTTAATGGGGCGCAAATCAATCCGCGACCATGTGTAGCCATGAAGTTGATCATTTCTGGAGTTACTTTTTCGGCTGCAGCCAAAAAATCGCCTTCGTTTTCGCGATCTTCATCATCAACTACTATGATTATTTTTCCTTGTCGAATGTCTTCGATTGCTTCCTCGATTGTGTTAAGGGGTATTTTATTTGTAACCATGATCGGTATTTATTTTTTAGATGGAAATAATTTTTGAAATAGTTTTTGGAACGGACTTAGAATAACGTCCATGTTTATTAGTCCTATATCATTTGTGGCTCGATAGGTCAGTAATATAGCTAATGGAGACAATATAAAGGATGACATCCAAGATCCCATAAAAGGAGATAGGCCGTTTTCTTGCGCAATTTTTTTCCCGAATGTATTTATAAAGTGATAAGAAATGAAAATTAAAACAGCAAATATTATAGGTAATCCAAGGCCGCCTTTTCTAATGATGGCGCCCAGTGGAGCTCCAATAAAAAACATCATAAAGCACGCATAAGCGATTACGAATTTATCGAAAAATGCTAGTTGATGATTGTTTATGTTTTTCTGCTTGTTTTCTAAATTAACTTTAGTGGCATCAATAGAGTACCCGGTGCTTACGGTGTTGCTGTTCGCCATTTTTAAAACGGCTAATTTTTGTTTATTTGTATAGACTGATAAAATGTCTGCTGGAAGTGCTTTCTTTTTTTCTATTGTTGTAGATGGAACAACAATCGTATTTGTGATTCCAGTTCTCAAATTAATGTTTTCCGAATAAGATACGATTTCGGTTTTCAAATTTTTATGGAGAGAATCCAAAGTGTAATTTAACTCATTTACAGTTAGCATTGTGTTAGTGTTAGCGATATTATTATCATCAACATCTACTTTGTTTAATTGTGATAAATCAATATTAAGCGTGTATTTTTTAAATGCACTTTTTGCGAAAGGTAATTTTGACCTGTCTTCATATTTTTTAGGAACGATATCTTCATAGTAATTCCCTTCATTGAGGACTAATTGTAAGATACTGGATTTCTCACTGCTGACTAATTTTCCGTCTTTTGCTTTGATTACCGTTTTGCTTCCGTCTCCTATACTGGATTTCTTATGAATGGTAATGCCAGTCAGAATATTTCCGTTATCTCCAGATTTTTTATTGACTTTGATATTGTAATCGCCCACATTGCTAAACTGTCCTTCGGCTATCGCCATGGCTGGTTTTACTTGTGCAATGTTTTTTCTGAAATTGATAAATTTGTATTCGGCATACGGAATTACATTATTGGCAAAAAAGAAGGCGACAATACTTAGTAAAAGAATAAAAGCGGTCAAACTTCTCATCGCTCTTTGCAATGATATACCTGCTGATTTCATAGCTGCAAACTCATAGTTCTCTGCAAGATTTCCAAAGGTCATTATCGAAGCCAGTAATATGGAAAGGGGCAATACTAACGGAATTATTCGAGGCATCGAGAACATCAAAAACTTAACAATTAATGTGATATCCAAATCTTTACCCGCTAGTTCAGCGATAAACAGCCAAACAGTTTGAAGAATGAATATAAAAAACAAGATTACAAATACCGTAGTAAATGTAATCAGGAATGTTTTTAATAAGTATTTGTCAAGAATTTTCACCTAGAGAATTAATCTAATTTATTGATGTAGTAATTTGGATATTTACTTTCTGCAAAGATAAATTGATTTTTTGACAAAGGTTGATTGGTTTTAAAAGAATTAACGGTTAATGTGGTTTTTGTTCCTTTTTTACCCATTTCTATCAAATTATAGATGTGTTTTGTTTGTACATCAATACCTAATAGTATTTCTTTTCTCTGATCTCTTGCATTAGTAGGAATTAGTTTGATGTATTGAATTTTTCGACCTCTTACATCTTGTAGTATATCCATCGAGTATTTATAACCACTATTGAAAAAAGTTAACATTTTTGAAGGTGTAATAGCGCTATCGTCTTTTTCATTAAAGCTCGAAATAGTGATTTCTTCATCTTCCGGTACAATAGTGTAGGTTTTTCTACCATCGAATATTTTAGTGATTCCCATGAAATTCAAAACGTATTGATTGTTTTTCATCGTTACATTTCCCTTACTATCTTGATTGATGTTTTCTTTTGAATTATTTAAAGAATATTTAAAATCAATTACAATGTTGTCATAACTTCTCACTCTCGCAGTAACTTGATCTAAAAGCGCTTTTGCTTTTTTGTCTTGTGCTTGTGTTGAAAAGCTAAAAAGGAGAATAAATGTAATTAGAATAAATTTTTTCATGGTATTAATTATTTTGTTCATTGTTAAAAAATTGATCAAGAGAACTCATGTCTAGGATGTTTACACCACGTGCTTTACTTCCTTCAAATGGTCCTACAATTCCAGCAGCTTCTAATTGATCGATTAGTCGGCCGGCTCTGTTGTAGCCCAGTTTTAGTTTTCTTTGTAACAATGATGCTGAGCCTTGTTGTGCGTTAACAATAATTTCGGCAGCTTCTCTAAACAAAGTATCTCTTTCAGAAATATCTACATCAAGATTGATGCCACTATCTTCTCCTACGAACTCTGGAAGTAAATAAGCTGTTGCATATGCTTTTTGGGAACCAATGAAATCGGTTATCTTTTCTACTTCGGGCGTGTCTATAAAAGCACATTGTATACGTACAATATCATTGCCATTCGTATAAAGCATATCACCACGTCCAATCAATTGATCAGCTCCAGAAGTATCTAAAATAGTTCTTGAATCAATTTTTGATGTTACTCTAAAAGCGATTCTAGCAGGAAAGTTGGCTTTGATTAAACCTGTAATTACATTTACCGATGGTCTTTGAGTTGCAATAATTAAGTGTATTCCTATCGCTCTAGCCAATTGAGCCAAACGGGCAATGGGAACTTCGACTTCTTTTCCTGCGGTCATTATTAAATCGGCAAACTCATCCACTACTAATATAATGTAGGGTAAAAAGCGATGTCCATTTTCAGGATTTAGTTTTCTAGCCTTAAATTTATCATTGTATTCTTTAATGTTTCGTACCATCGCATCTTTCAACAACGAATAACGATTATCCATTTCCACGCAAAGAGAGTTCAAGGTATTGACCACTTTAGCATTGTCTGTAAGAATGGCATCTTCACTATCCGGAAGCTTGGCTAAATAATGTCTTTCAATTTTATTAAAAAGAGTCAGCTCTACTTTTTTAGGATCGACCAAGACAAATTTAACTTCGGCAGGGTGTTTTTTGTAAAGTAACGAAGTAAGAACAGCATTTAAACCTACAGACTTTCCTTGTCCTGTAGCACCTGCCATCAATAAGTGAGGCATTTTTGCTAAATCGACTACGAAGGTTTCGTTAGAAATTGTTTTACCTAATGCAATAGGCAACTCCATTTCAGCTTCCTGAAACTTAGCCGAACCAATTACACTTTTCATGGAAACCATGGTTGGATTTTTGTTAGGAACTTCGATACCTATTGTTCCTTTTCCAGGAATGGGTGCAATGATACGAATTCCTAATGCCGAAAGTGATAAGGCAATATCATCTTCCAGATTTTTAATTTTTGAAATACGAATTCCTGCTTCAGGAACGATTTCATATAAAGTGACAGAAGGCCCAACAGTTGCTTTAATCTGTGCAATTTCTATTTTATAGTTGCGCAGCGTATCTACAATTCTGTTTTTATTTTCTTCTAATTCTTGCTGGTTAATTGTAATTCCGCCAGTTGAATACTCTTTTAAAAGATCAATTGTTGGGTATTTATAGTTGGATAAATCCAAAGTAGGATCGAATAAACCAAAATCTGAAACTAGCCTTGACGCTAGATTCTCTTCAATAAGATCTTCTTCGGGAGCAGTTTCAATGACGAATGAATCATCAACAGCGTTTTTATCGGTCAGAGTTTCTTCCACAGCTTTAGGTTTAGCAACAGGGTCGAGATTAATTTCTGAAGAATGACTGATTGTGGGTTTTAAAGCTTCTTTGTTGATTTCAAACTGTGAAGGTTTTGAAGCTTGTGTTGTTTCCTCATATTCTTTTTCTTCCGTGATAGCAAATTCTTCCAAGTTATAAGAACTCCCTGTATTGACAGATGTATTCGAACCTAAATCCGACTTGATTTCTTTTTTTGTATTTTCGAAAAAGGATTGAATTCTTTCTGGAGAAAGCTTAAGTTTAAATATAACATAAAGGATTAGGCCAAAAATCAAGGTTAAAAGGGTTCCAGTTTTTCCAATATAATCCTGCAGGAATAAATTCAACTCATAGCCAACAGTTCCGCCTAATTCCGGTAGTGAAGTAGCAAAAAATCCAAATAAAATTGATAAAATAATAATAGCAAATAAATCCCAGAACCAGATTCCTTTCAGTTTCTTAGGTGAAATGCCAAGAATGAAAAAGATTCCGGTTAAGAAAAATAATCGAACAAATAGAAAGGAGGCAAGCCCAAAACCTTTATAGACAATTAAATCTGCCAAAAAAGCGCCAAATTTACCTAACCAATTTTGAACTGTCTCTGAGCGGTCTGTCATTTCAGATACGGCACTTTGATCTTCTTGTCCATGAATGTAAAACGATATAAAAGCAACTAGTAAAGCAACAGAAAATAGGATAAAAAGACTTCCTAGCACGATTTTGTGTTGTTTTGTCAATACCCACGGTGTTCTTTCTGTAGCTTTTGAGTTGTTTTTTTTGTCTAAAGGTTCTTTTTTTGTTGTTTTCGCCATCCTTGATTGTATGTTCAAATGCTTAAAAAATTAGAGGCACGTATATGATTAAACCGATAATTATTGCTGTTAAAGCTGCAAAAAATACAGCTCCAGCGGCAATGTCTTTTATGAAACCAATTCTTTCATGATAATTAGGATGAATAAAATCAGCGATTTTTTCTACAGCCGTATTCAGACCTTCGATACTCATCACAAAGCCGATTGCCAAGGTTTGGAAAAGCCATTCCGTTGCAGTAATGTGAAAATAGAATCCAGCAAGGGTAACTAAAATCCCTAAGAAAAACTGAACCATTATACTATGTTCTGTCGTGATTAACTTTATAGCGCCTTTTACAGCATAACCGACACTTTTCAGTCTTCCTGTAACAAAGGTATTGTCTTTTTGAAATTCCATTAAAGTAATATTATAGGACAGCTAAAGCAGCCTCGTAATTAGGTTCGTTAGCAATTTCTGGAACTTGTTCTGTATGGATAATAGTGCCGTCTGTGTCAACCACAATAAGCGCTCTTGAGTGCAAGCCAGCCAATGGACCGTCAAGGATTTCGAGACCATTTTTTTTACCAAAATCTCCTGAATTAAAATCAGATAAGTTAATTACATTTTCAAGTCCTTCAGCACCACAGAAACGTTTTTGAGCAAAAGGTAAATCTCTAGAAACACATAATACTGCAGTGTTTTCTAATTTCCCTGCACTCGCGTTGAATTTTCTTACTGAAGTGGCGCAAGTCCCAGTATCGATACTAGGGAATATATTTAGTACCAATCTTTTTCCTGCGAAATCGCTTAGTGAAGCTACAGAAAGATCATTTTGTATTAGTTTAAAGTCAGCTAGTTGCGTCCCCACTTTTGGTAATTCTCCTGAAGTATGTATTGGATTTCCTCCTAATGTAATTGATGCCATGTTTTTTGTTTTTCGTTGTGGTTCAAAAGTATGAAAATTATTTAAGAATTAGGTTTTAAGAATTAAGATTTTAGAACATCGCACAAACGGTTGTAATCAAGTGTCTTTTTGATAAATAGACCGTAAAAGAAAAAAACGCATCCATTTCTGAGTGCGTTTTTCGTATGATTGAACCCTTTGAAGGACTTCTATTTATCGATAGAACCTAAAACTCGTTTCATAAAAGTGTTTAAGGCCTCTTTTTTGTCAGTTCCATTTTTCACCATTTTATGCACTTCTAATGCGCCATACATGTTAGAAATTAATTCGCCGATAACATCTAATTCTTCATCTTTCAAAGAAGGAATCTCAGTCATCGCTTCTAGAACATCGATAGTTTCGATGATGTAGTCTTGATCATTTTCTTCTATAAACTGAGTCAAATGCTTTATTACAGGTAATTTCATATTTTTTAATTTTGATTTAGGAATGAAAAGGCTAAATTAATTATACTATTTCCTGTACTAAATTGATTAGGACTTCTTGTTTGTTAGTTTGTGTTTCGTTTACCAATACTCCGTTTACAAAAGTAGCAAAAGTAGGCAGGTTGCTTACGTTGGCTAATTTTCTTGATTCAGGAGAGTTTTCAGCATCAATAAGAACAAAAGTAATTGCATCGTTTTCTGAAGCCAGTTTTTTAAATTTTGGTTTCATTATTCGACAATTTCCACACCAAGATGCCGAAAATTGAACGACTACTTTCTCGTTTTTTGATATTAAATCCTGTAATGTATCTTCGTTTAAATCTATTAACATATCGTTTCTTTTTAAATTCCAATTTTTAAATTCCAAATTCCAATCTTACGTTAGAAACTTTAAATTGTTAAAAACTGTATTGATTTTTTAAAGGGAAATTTCATTTTAAAAAATTCCAAATCCCTACTTTAGGAAATTGATTAATCTCCGTTGGGATTTGGAATTTAAAATTTGAGATTTATTCTTAGTTTAAGCTTAAGTATTCAGCAGTACTTTTTCTGTCAGCGCTCATCGCTTCTTTTCCAGCTTCCCAGTTTGCAGGACAAACTTCGCCTTTTTCTTGAATATGAGTATAAGCATCAACCATACGTAAATACTCGTTTACGTTACGACCAAGAGGCATATCGTTTACACTTTCGTGGAAGATTTTACCGGTTTCATCAATTAAGTAAGTAGCTCTAAAAGTTACGTTTGATCCTTCAATTATTACTGAGTCAGTTTCTTCGCTGTATTCAGTAGAGTCAATATCAAGAATACCTAATATGTTAGATAAGTTTCTGTTAGTGTCTGCAAGAATTGGATACGTAACACCTTCGATTCCACCATTGTTTTTTGGAGTGTTTAACCAAGCAAAATGTACTTCATTTGTATCGCAAGAAGCACCAATTACTATTGTATTTCTTTTTTCAAATTCTTGTAAAGCTGCTTGAAAAGCGTGAAGTTCCGTTGGGCATACAAATGTAAAATCTTTTGGGTACCAAAATAAAATTACTTTTTTATTGTTTTTTGTAGCTTCTTCGAAAATGTTGATTTTCAAATTGTCACCCATTTCTGAGATAGCGTCAACTGCAATACTTGGGAATTTTTTACCTACTAATGACATAATTATATGTTTTATTATTAATTAATATTGTAGCAAAAGTAGGGAATAAGGGCATGTTCAAACAATCAATTTTAATTATATATTTTGATAGAGCTATAGTTTTATGCTATTAGCGTAAAAAAAATGCTACAACTGTAAGATAGTCATGGCATTAGGAATATATGTGCGGTTAGTAGTCTTTTTAATTAATTTTTCACATCAGTTACCAATTGTCTAATTTTGATATTGAATGCCGCAAAGATTAAAGTCATAAACGGACTCAATATATTAAAGAAGGCATATGGCAAGTAGTCTAAGGTGGATACACCTAGTGTACCAGATTGATAAGCTCCGCAAGTATTCCAAGGAATTAATACAGAAGTGACCGTTCCTGCATCTTCGAGTGTTCTACTCAAATTTTCTGGCGCAAGACCTTTGTTTTTATAAGCTTTAGCAAACATTTTACCTGGAACGACAATAGCTAAATATTGATCAGAAGCTGTAATGTTTAAGGCTAAACAGCTTCCAACAGTAGAAGCGAATAGTCCGAAAGTGGTATGAGCTAATTTTAATAGTGCATGACTTATTCTGGCTAAAGCACCAATTGCATCCATAATTCCTCCAAAAACCATAGCGCAAAGAATCAACCAAATCGTTCCTAACATTTTTTGCATCCCTCCCGAAGTAAATAGATCTGCCAAAGTTTTATTATTAGTAGGAATAACGATTTTACCCGTTATAGCATCCATAACGCCTTTATAAGCAGATTGGAAAGTCATTGACTCGACTCCAGCAATTTGATTGATGATATGGGGTTGAAAGACTATAGCGAAGATTCCCGCTAATAAGGTTCCAACTAATAATGCAACTAAAGGTTCTGTTTTTTTGATAATTAAGCCAATTACGATTGCAGGTACCACAAACAGCCAAGGTGAAATCGTAAAAGAAGCTTCAATATCGGTTAGTAACGAGGAAATATTAACATCTCCTTTTATATCAACCGATAATCCTAAGATAATGAATAAGATTAATGTGATAATGTAGGTTGGAATGGTCGTTAAGGTCATATATCTGATGTGGGTAAACAAATCAGTTCCGGCCATTGCAGGAGCAAGATTGGTCGTGTCTGACATCGGAGATAATTTATCTCCAAAATACGCACCGGAAATGACTGCACCGGCAACCATACCTAAATCAAAACCCAAAGCGCCACCAACCCCTATTAATGCAATACCAACAGTAGCACTCGTTGTCCAGGAACTTCCTGTCGCAATAGAAATGATGGAACATATAATTAGTGTAGCCGGCAAAAAGATGGCGGGACTTAGAATTTGTAAACCGTAATAGATCATCGAAGGGATAATTCCGCTGATTAACCAGGTACCGGCGAGAGCACCAACCATAAGTAATATTAGAATGGCGCCAACAGTAGACTTTATATTTTCAGCCACTTCTTCCATCATTTTTTGATACGTAACTTTATTGAAAAAGCCAACAATAGCGGCAACAGCAGCACCTAATAATAGCACAAATTGATTACTGCCACTCAAAGCTTCGTCTCCATAAACATATACGTTAAAACCGAGCATTACTATAAGTGCAGCAACAGGAATTAAAGCTTCCCCAATTGATAATTCTTTATTTCTGTGAATTTTTGTGTCCATTCTATAGCGTTTGAGTTTGCAATATAGATAAAAAAGATCCTAACAGCCTAAACAGATTTTGTAAAAACGCCTATTTTTCTATTTATTTAGATGTAATTTATTTGCTAAAAACGGGTATAATTCGGTTTTTATTTTTGGAAATTGATTTTAATTTTATTTAAAATGACTGAGATAAAGTACTTTTTTCTAAAAGTAGTGCTTTCTAATTTTTAAACTAAGTACAAGTTGCTAATGGTCACGGGTAGAGTTCCTTGAGTGGATGTGTTTCCAAGTAGTTGCTGTGCGGCAGCTTCTTGAAATTCGTCGAAATCTTGATATACTTGAACAAGACCGCTTATGGATTGCAAGTCTGGTAGAAGTTGTAAAGCATAAGGATTGCCAAATACATATAAAATACATTTTTTTGATAAAAATAATTTTTTTAGTAATTCCAAAACAGTTTCTTCGATGTCAAAATTATTCATTGGTTTTGCCTTTGGAACAAAAAGAGCAATAAGTAAAGTATCATAATCCGTTAGACTATTTATTATTCCTTCAATGCTATTTTTAGTATTCATCTCTACAGAAAATTCTTTTGCAGATAGGGAAGGAGCAAGTGTTTTGAAAAAAGTGTTTTCGGTATTTTTATAAACACTCAGTTTTGCTAATGTTCCTTTTTTTGCTGCATCAGTAACAACCGCCGTGTTTTCGTTGTCTTTTATGGTTGTAATACAATTTTGAGCTATTTTCCGGTTCAAAATGGAAGCTGTTGCAAAATCTAATTCAGTGGTTGTTTCTTTTTCTTCTTCGAATAATCCTGCCTTCTCCTTGCACTTCATTAATCGGTTGAAACTTTCTTCAATGCGCTGCGGAGTTGCATTTTTTAGTATTTCCTGAATGCCTTCAGGTACATTTTCGGCAAAGCACAACACATCATTTCCAGCGTTAAAAGCTTCCCATTCCAGTTGGCCTTTTGTTTCGTAAAGCATAGAAACGCTATGCATGTTCAACGCGTCCGAGATCACCAGTCCATCGTATTTTAATTGCTTTCGCAAAAGCGTCTCAATCACTGATTTGGACAAAGTAGCCGAAGTATTTGCACCGTTATTCAAAGCAGGAACAGCCAAATGTCCTATCATAATGGAATCAACATCACTTTCGATTCCCTTTATAAAAGGATATAATTCATTTTCAAGTAATTGTGCTAATGTTTCTTCTAACACAGGTAAGCCTAAATGAGAATCTACATTGGTATTGCCATGTCCGGGAAAATGTTTCAGGCAGCCTAAAACGCCTACGTCATTCATTCCGCGCAAGTATTCCAACGCAAATTGAGCTACTTTTTCTTTGTTTTCACCAAAGGAACGGTATCCAATCACTGGATTATTAGGGTTGTTGTTGATATCAGCTAAGGGCGCTAAATTATAATGAAGCCCCGCTGATTTTAAGTCAAGCCCTATTTGTTTTCCTACTTCATAGACTAAATGGGATTCACTCATTGGCAAAGCGCCTAATGTTATGGCATAAGGATATTGTGGTGTTTTTTCGACGCGCATCGCTAATCCCCATTCGGCGTCGATACTCATCAATAATGGAGTAGTAGCACACTTTTGATACCGTACAATTAAAGCTGTAAGTCGCTGGTAACTGTCGTCATTAAACACAATTTTGTTCTTAGTTTCATAATTAGTGGCAGCACTAGCTCTACTGTGAAAAAAAGTAAGACCACCAATGTTGTGTTTTCTTATTAGTTCTTCAGTTGCTTGAATGTTTTCTTCGGTGTCATTTATAAAGACGGCCGGAAAAAAGAATTGCCCTATTTTTTGTTCTAATGTCATTTTGATAAAAATTATTTCCTACTGATTATTTTGCCACAAATTCACAGATTAAAAATAGTAAAGATTGTTAATCAATTTCGCAGATTTTAAATCATTTATATGCTTCGATATTAACTGCGAACTCTCAAATTCAAAAATAAATTAGTGAATTAGTGGCTATCGAAAATAGTCTTGCTATTTCTCCTCCGATTTCTTTCCAAAGTCATATGGAAAAATCAAGAATCTTGACAGAATCAATCCGGGAATCGTGGCTAGAAATACCCAAATAAAGAAGTTTCCGTAGCCCAAATATTCTTGGATAAATCCGCTTGCCATTCCGGGAAGCATCATTCCTAGTGCCATAAATCCAGTAGCAATCGAGTAATGCGAGGTTTTCGACTCGCCATCAGCTACATAAATCAAATACATCATAAAAGCGGCAAAGCCAAAACCGTAACCAAATTGCTCTGCAATCACAGTAGCATAAATATAATAAATAGAGGCTGGATGAAAATGCGCTAATAATACAAATCCAATAATAGGTAAGTGCATCGCTAGAATCATAGGCAACATCCATTTACCAAGACCGTCTTTTGATATTGCAATTCCGCCAATGATTCCACCTACAGTCAAGGCAATCACTCCGAAAGTTCCATAGATAATCCCCACATCTTGCGTGGTGAGTCCCATTCCGCCAACACCTTTGTCGTCAATTAGAAAAGGAGTCAACATTTTCAATAATTGTGATTCGCCCAAGCGGAATAATAGTATAAATGCCAGTACAAAGCCAATTTGTTTTTTTTGAAAAAAACTAGCGAAGACGGCTGCAAAACTTACTTTTGGTTCTAACGATTTCTCGTCTTTAGCTGTCGCTACTTCAGTTCTTGGCGTAGAAAAATAATTGTAAATGGTTAATGCAGCCATAATAAAACCAACAATAATCATTGTATAAGACCACGCTTTTTGTTTGTCGCCATATTCTTGTTCGAGATAACCGCCAATTATTACAATCAAACCATTTCCAGTAAGCATGGAAAGGCGATAGAATGTGCTGCGGATTCCAAGGAAAAAAGATTGTTGTTCTTTCTCTAAAGCTAACATATAGAAACCGTCACTAGCAACATCGTTCGAAGCAGATGCAAAAGCAGCTACCCAAAAAATGGCGAGACTGATCACAAAGAAATTATTCATGGGAATGGTTAATCCCACAATTAGAAAGGCAATAGAAATTACTAATTGCATGGCTAAAAACCACTTTCTTTTGGTCGCGTACATATCAATGAATGGGCTCCACAACGGTTTTATAACCCAAGGGAGATACAACAGACTCGTATATATCCCGATGTCTTCATTATCAATTCCCAGGTTTTTGTACATAATAACCGAAACCGAGATAATAATAGCGTAAGGCAAGCCCGAGGCAAAGTTTAATATAGGTATCCAATACCAGGGTCTATTGTCTGTTTTCATTAATTATAGGACTTTGGGGTGTTTCGGTTTCTGTCGTTTTATTTAAAAGAATGGCCTGACTTTCATTACCGTAATAGTCAATGAAAGAGAGAGCACAAATATTATTTTTTTCTAAAAGGCTTTTCTGGATATTGATGCTGATGCTATCTTTTCTTTCCTTGAAAGCAATTTTATCAATAATTTGGCTTGGATTATTGACGTCAAGTTTAGAACTTTCCTTGGCGCCATATACCATTACGTAACGTATTTTGCTTAGCAACGGATAGTTCAGTGTGACAGTCGAAATCAATTTGTTAGTTGTAATATTAGAAACCGTAGGCATCTCGATATCTGTTCTTCTCGAATTAGGAACAACATAGGGAAGTGCAGGGTATTTGTATTGATTTTGCAAAAGCAAATCGGTTACCGCTTTGTTTCTGTTCACAAATGATTTGGCACTGAAAAAAGCATTTCCTCCAATGTTTTTATAAGTTCTAGTCAAATCAATCTGATCAGGAATCTCACTTGGGATATTCCATTTTTTATCGGAATCAGTATTGATTTTATAACTTCCGTTCCCCATGTAAATAGCTACATTTGTTGAGTTTTCTGACCACCATTTGATCAATTTTGCATAAGAAGCCGTTTTATGGTCGATACTCCAGTACAATTGCGGAAGCAGGTAGTCAATCCAGCAGTTTTCCATCCATGCTACTGGATCCGCAAACAAGTCGTCATAATTCGTTTGTCCGGAATTCGTGTCGGAACCTCTTGGATCTACAGATTTATTACGCCAAACGCCAAAGGGGCTAATCCCAAATTGAACCCAAGGTTTAATCGTTTTGATAGAAAAGGAACAGTATTTCACAAAATTATTCACGTTCAAACGTCTCCAGTCGGCTAAGCTCATTCCTTCACCATATTTTTTGAAGGAAGCAGCGTCATTAAAGTTTTCCCCTGCTATTTTGTAAGGATAGAAATAATCGTCAAAATGTATCGCATCGATATCATAGTTTTTAACTACTTCATCAACTACTGCGATTAAATGATTTTGGACTTCAGGCAAGGCGGGATCGTAATAATACTTTCCACCATACTTAATCATCCATTCCGGATGTTTGAAAAAATCATGCGTCGGACTTAGAATGTCAGTTCTTAAATCCATAGTGGCGCGATACGGGTTCAACCAAGCGTGAAATTCAAAACCACGGTTATGAGCTTCCGTAATCATCCATTCTAATGGGTCATAATAAGGATTAGGTGCCTGTCCTTCTTTTCCAGTCAAATATTTAGACCAAGGAGCTAGTTTCGAAGGATAAAAAGCATCACCAACGCTTCTAATTTGGACAATTACAGCATTATAATTTAATTTTTTATAGGTATCTAAAATTTCAAGATAATCCGCTTTTTGTTTCTCAATAGGATCCGAACCACTTTTTGGCCAGTCGATATTTACCACTGTGGCGATCCAAACTGCTCTAAATTCGTTTTTAGGATAACTGACTTTTTCCTGTGCATTTCCATTAGAAAGAGACAACAAAATAAAAGAAAGCAATAAAAATAAGTGTTTGTAAGGATTCATTATGGGAATGTTTTTATAGGATTCAAAAATAGTTTTTTTAGTGTAGTTTTTGAGAAAAAAGTGGTTTAAAATTTAGCTCACTCTATTCCTGCAATTTCTTTGCCAAATAATTAAGTAACCACTTTGCATTACAGTTAATTTTGAAAAGGGAAGAATTAATAAATTTTACTTTTTTCTTGTTCTATTCTTTAAATTATAGATTGCTATATCTTTATATTTGTGAAAACAAAAGCAATACATTCTACCAATGCCTAACTTATCTCAATTAAAAGAATTAGCTACATCCTTAGAAGGAACACTTTTATACGATGAACTTCATAAAACACTCTATGCGACTGATGCTTCAGCGTATAGAATATTGCCTTTGGCGGCAGCCTTACCTAAAAATGAAGCGGATATTATAAAACTGATCCATTTTGCCAAAGAAAACCAGATTTTCCTAACACCAAGAACTGCGGGAACCTCTCTGGCAGGGCAAACCGTTGGTAGCGGAATTATTGTTGATATTTCTAAATATTTCACGAAGATTGTTTCATTCGATGCAGCAAATAAAACGGTTACCGTTCAGCCAGGTGTAATCAGGGATGAACTGAATTTATATTTAAAACCGCATGGCGTATTTTTTGGACCTAATACTTCTACGTCTAATCGATGTATGATAGGAGGGATGGTAGGGAATAATTCATCGGGAACGACATCGATACGCTACGGAGTTACCAGAGATAAAATTGTGGAGATAAAAGCTATTTTAAGCGATGGCTCGCAAGTTGTTTTTGGCGAATTGACTTCGGCTGAATTTATCAAAAAAACAAAAGGCAATTCTCTAGAAAGTAACATCTACAAAAGCCTTTATGCCGAATTATCAAATGAGGCGACGCAAAAAGAAATTGTAAAAGAATTCCCGAAACCAGAAATCTACAGACGAAATACAGGATATGCAATAGATATTTTATTGCATTCTGACCTTTTTGGCGGAAGCCAACCTACAATAAATGTGGGGAAATTGCTTTGTGGAAGCGAAGGAACTTTGGCATTTACTACAGAAGTTACTTTAAAAGTAGATTTGTTACCGCCCACAAATAATGTGATGGTTGTAACACATTTTACCAGTGTTCAAGAGAGTTTAGAGGCAGTTTTGGTGGCTATGAAACATCATTTGTACACCTGTGAAATGATTGATGATACGATTCTTAATTGTACTAAAACAAACAAAGAACAGAGTAAAAACAGATTTTTTATTGAGGGTGAACCCAAAGCTATAATGATGTTTGAAGTCGCTTCACATACGAGTATGGAAGATGCCGAAATGCAAGCTAATGCATTAATTAAAGACTTAGAAGACAACCATTTTGGCTATGCTTCGCCAAAGTTATACGGTGCTGATATCGAGAAAGTAAACGAACTTAGAAAAGCAGGTCTCGGACTTTTAGGAAGTATTGTAGGTGATGAAAAAGCAGCCGACTCTATTGAAGATACCGCTGTTGAATTGAGTGATTTACCCAATTATATCGCTGATTTTTCGGCGATGATGAAACGCCATGGCCAAGAAGCGATTTATTATGCTCATGCCGGCGCTGGAGAACTGCATTTGCGTCCAGTTTTGAATTTAAAAACAAAAGAAGGCGTTTACCAATTTAGAAATATTGCTACCGAAGTGGCGCAGTTAGTAAAGAAATACCGCGGTTCATTAAGTGGAGAACACGGTGATGGAATTGTACGTGGGGAATTTTTGCCTTTTATGATTGGCGAAAAAAACTACGAGTTATTAAAACGCGTCAAATTAGCTTTCGATCCGAATTCAGTTTTGAATATGGGAAAAATTGTCAATGCGTTAAAAATGGATGAGAATCTCCGTTTCGAAACTGGGAGAGACGAACCTAATATCAAAACCATTCAAGATTTTTCAGATAGTATGGGCATTTTACGTGCTGCCGAAAAATGCAATGGTTCTGGTGATTGTCGGAAATTACCCTCGGCAGGAGGAACTATGTGCCCGAGTTATCGAGCCACGCGAAACGAGAAGGATACTACTCGTGCTCGCGCCAATGCCTTACGTGAATATTTGACTCATTCAGAAAAAGATAATAAATTCGATCATAAAGAATTATACGAAGTTTTTGAGTTGTGTATTAGTTGCAAAGCTTGTGCTAGCGAATGTCCGTCTAACGTAGATGTGGGTGCGCTTAAAGCAGAATTTTTATACCAATACCAAAAGGCAAATGGTTTTTCACTTCGAAATAAGATTTTTGCTAATAATGCCAAACTCAATAAACTAGGAAGTTTTTTTCCGGCATTGACTAATTTTATGGTCAATCAACCTTTGGTAAAAAAAGGAATGGGCGTTGCTTCAAAAAGAGAAGTGCCACTATTAGCGCCAAAAACTTTCAAGAAATGGATCGGAAGTAATAAATTAAAGAAGGAAGCGAGTTCTTTTAAAAACGGAAAAGTATTTCTGTTTTGTGATGAATTTACCAATTATTATGATGTTTCGGTGGGGATTGATGCTTTTGAATTACTCTCTAAATTGGGCTACGAAGTTGTTGTTGTAGATCATGAAGAAAGTGGAAGAGCCTATATATCCAAAGGTTTTCTGGAAGAAGCCAAAGCTATTGCTACTAAAAACGTGAATATTTTTAAAGGAATTGTATCTGCTGAAACTCCGTTGATAGGGATCGAACCATCAGCAATATTGACTTTTAGAGATGAATACATACGTCTTGCTGATGAACCCGATTCCGCCAAAAAATTAGCCAAAAACTGCTTGACAATTGAAGAGTTTTTCAAAAAAGAAATCGCGGCAGGAAAAATTCATTCGGAGCAATTTTCTGATGAAGTACGAGAAATCAAAATTCATGGTCATTGCCACCAAAAATCCTTAAGTTCGATAGAGGCGACTTTTGCCATGTTGAACGTTCCTAAAAATAGTACGGTTTCGATTTATAATTCAGGTTGCTGCGGCATGGCAGGTTCTTTTGGTTATGAAAAAGAACATTATGAAATTAGTATGCAGATGGGCGAGGACACTCTATTTCCGAAAATTAGAAATACGGCACTCTCAACTGCCATTGCCGCTGCGGGTACTAGTTGCCGTCACCAAATTTTTGATGGCACTAATAGAAAAGCACAGCATCCAGTAAGTATTTTGAAAAATTTCCTGAAATAAGTAGTTGTTTTGACTTTCAAATGAGCTGAGTTGATGCTTTTATAAAAGCTTGTTTTGAAGACGGAATTGCTGTTGTATTTTTTTTAATTTTTATCTTCATTCTTAATTGCAGGTTTGACTTTTAAATTAGAATAAAATTAAAAAATTGACTTTTTATTCTAATTTAATAAATAATAAGGCTCTTAACATTGGAAATTGAAATTGTTTTATACATTTGGTTTTTAAATAAAACCTACATTATTACTACAATAATGGGATGATATTTACAGAATATTAATTTTTAATGTAAAAATGTAACGCATGGCATTTTCTAGTTTATTTCGTAAGAAGACCGTACAGGATATCTTAAAACAGATTGAAAAAAATGAAGCTGACGGCCACGAAGCGCTGGGTAGACATTTAACGGCAAGAGATTTAACTGCTTTTGGTATTGCCGCCATAGTGGGTGCTGGAATTTTTAGCACCATTGGTAAAGCGAGCTCTGATGGAGGTCCTGCAGTGATTTTTCTTTTTTTATTTACGGCTCTTGCCTGTAGTTTTGCTGCCTTTGCTTATGCAGAATTTGCTTCTATGGTTCCTGTTTCCGGAAGTGCGTATACGTATTCCTATGTTGCGTTTGGCGAACTGATCGCTTGGATTATCGGTTGGGCATTAATCATGGAGTATGCCATTGGGAATATTACGGTTGCCATATCTTGGAGTGATTATTTTACAGGACTACTAGAGAGTGGTGGCATTCACTTGCCCCAATGGGTTCAAATGGATTACCTGACTGCCTCAAATGGATACAAAGATGCTACTGCTTTGATGCAAGGCGGGAAATTATATGAAAATTTAGGAGAAGGTTTAAAAGCATCTTATACTGCTTGGACAACTGCGCCAACAATAGGTTCGTTCCACTTTGTAGCCGATTTACCTGCGTTGTTTATTATTATATTGATTACGGCTTTAGTATATCGTGGAATGAAAGAATCACGAAATGCGAGTAACATGATGGTGGTCGTGAAGCTGTGTATTATCCTTCTTGTAATCTCGGTTGGGGTGTTTTATGTTGATACGGATAATTGGACTCCATTTGCTCCTAATGGTGTGAGCGGAGTTTTAAAAGGAGTTTCAGCAGTGTTCTTTGCCTATATTGGTTTTGATGCGATCTCAACCACTGCAGAGGAATGCAAGGATCCACAGCGTGATTTACCACGAGGGATGATGTGGGCAATTATAATATGTACAATTTTATACATTGTTGTTGCCTTAGTGTTAACCGGAATGGTTAATTACAGTGAGTTAAATGTGGGTGATCCTTTAGCATTTGTATTTCATAAATTAGATTTAAAATGGATGTCTGGTATTGTTGCGGTAAGCGCCGTGATAGCGATGGCGAGTGTTTTGTTGGTTTTCCAAATGGGACAACCTCGTATTTGGATGAGTATGAGTCGTGATGGCTTATTGCCAAAGCGCTTCTCCAGAGTGCATCCTAAATATAAAACACCATCCTACGCCACCATCGTAACTGGTTTTGTAGTGTCGGTTCCTGCCTTGTTTTTAAACCTGACTATGGTTACTGATTTGTGTAGTATTGGGACATTATTTGCCTTTGTCTTGGTTTGTGCCGGTGTTTTGGTATTACAGAATAGAACTGATATTCCAAGAGGAAAATTTAAAACACCTTATGTAAATTCAAAATACGTTATTCCTTTTATGTTGGCTGCGGGCTTGTATTATGCTTTCAATTATAATAATAAATCGACCATGGATTTCCTGACTAATGAAACCCAAGTAAACGATGCAACTACTATTATTACTTCATTAAATAAAGATGAATCTACAAAGGTATATGATTATCTAGTAAGCGTTGGAGCGCAAAAAACGAGTGATGCGAATTTAGATTTAGAAAATTTATTGAGTCAGTACCAGAAAGAGGATGCTAAATATGCCACTGTTGTGGCAGGATTACCAATAGACAATGCGCTGAAATATGAAAGTGGTCTTAGCTTGTTTAAACACAAAATCCCCATGTGGATTTTCCTTATTGTTTTAGTTGGGCTTACGTTCTGGTCTTTTGCTGAAAACTTATCTTTAATTCCACTATTAGGTTTAGTGAGTTGTTTGTACATGATGGCAGAACTAAGTGTTTGGAACTGGATTTATTTTACCGCTTGGTTGCTGATAGGGCTGACGATTTACTTTGGCTTTAGCCGAAAAAACAGTAAACTGAATTTTAAAGAAGCGTAAAAAAACACTATTTATAGAAAGCCGTCTTGATGATTTCAAGGCGGTTTTTTTTATGTCGAGTTATTTTAATTCGTAAAATATAAATAAGAAAAATAGTATTTTTTAAAATAAATAATGCGAAAAGTTGTATATATTTGATCTTATATACAAGTTGGCAGACATTCTAAAAAACGAAAACTAAAAAATAGCCGAAGAAAATAATTATGAATAAAATTTTAAAAACATCTCTCAAAACACTCTTAATTTTAATTCTCATAATCTCGATTTCAATTCCAATATATTACAATTATTGGAGAAGTAGTAAAACAATAAACACATTTAAAGTTTTCAGTGAACCGAAAGAAATTGTCTATAGTGAAATAATTTGGAAAAGTGATAGTATTCAAAATATGCTGGTTGAAAAAGCATTTTTCTTTGTTCCTGTAAAAATTGAAGGAATTAAACAAAAATTATATATGCAATTTGACACTGGAATTTCTGAAACTTGTTTCTACGGAATAACATTAAGTAAATTGCTTGAAAGTAATACATCTATGAAAACTGAATATTCAAAAGATAGTATTCAATTTCTTAAAAAACCAATATTAAATATTGGAAAAATGAAATTCAAAGCTGATAAGATAAAAATGCTAAATCGTGGAGACGTAAAGATAGATAGTTCATTTATTGTTATCGGAAGTATTGGATTAGATGCAATCGTTGGAAGAACTTTAATTTTAGATTTCAAAACAAATAAAATTGCAATAACCGAAAAAAATATAAATCAACTAGGAAAATCATTTGATTTTATTGAAAATGCAAGCGTTGACAAATTTCCATTATTAATTCCTGCCAAAATTGGAGAAGAAAACACAAGGTTATTTTTTGATTCAGGTTCAAGTATGTTTTCTTTACTAACAAGTGAAAAAAGGTTAGCAAAACTAAAAAGTAAAAAGGAGATAGAAAAACTTTGTTGTATAGGTAGCGGTGGAAAAGATTATGAAATTTATAGAAAGCAAATAACCGAAAATATTCAAATTGGAAAAACTATAAAAGAAAGAGAATATGTTTATGGATTTTTCAGACTCAATATGATGGATTATATACCTTCATCGATTATTTACGGAATAACTGGTAATAGAATGTTTGACAATGAAATTATGGTTATTGATAATAAAAATAATATATTGGGAATTGAAAAGTAATACAGAAAATAAGAACGATCTGCCAACAGCGGTTTCAAGAAATGGTGAGTAAAGTGGTAAATTCACGTTTATCTTTCGCAAGAAATATTATCTTAGTGGAAAATATGCGGTTACGAAGTTCGCCACTTCTTGAAGCCGCGAAACGTCAGGCTGTGAAAAAACTAAGTCAAAAAGAGAAGTTATTCGGGGGACTGTCTGAGAAAAATTTCATATAGACGATTCTCAGAGACCCATTTTGAGTTTATTCACAGACTGACGTTGTAATATATTTTAGCGCAGAGTCAGGAATCTAACGCAATTTTAAATTTAATATATTTGTCAATAAATACTAAATAAAAAATACGTTATACAAAAAATTTCAAATTCAAAATTTTATAAAAAAAAATGAAAATATATATTTTCCTATTATTGATTTTAACCTTTACCCTGTTTGGACAAAATAATACTAAAATAATACCAACAAAAAAAGTATCACTTTCAGAAAGTTACGATAAAGAATATAAATCTATTGGTGTAGAAAAACAAAAATTTAAAAAATTTAAAAAACAATTAAAATATAGTAACACTGAAGATTATTTACAAAAAATTAGAATTTACTCGAAAGATTCTTTAAAAACCCTAGCAATAAAACTTCTAAGCCTAAAAGAATTAAACGAAAAAAAATTACTTCAAAAAGATATCTCGCTAAATTCAGAATATTATATTCGTTTGCTTGATGAATTGAAATCAAGTGAAATAAATAATCTTGAATATTTTTTCCTAGAAAGAGAGTTGAATACTTATAATTTGGTTAATGCAAAAAAGAAACAAACTTTAAGCCTAATTGTAAATTTTATCTTTGGAATAATAATATTAGTTCTCATCTATAATATTTACTCAATTAAATCTAAAAAAAGATTAACAATTATTGAGGAACTTAGCAATCAAGAAATGAAGATAAAAAAACACATAATAGCTGGCAAGAGTAATAAAGAAATTGCAGAAGAACTATTTATTAGTCTTAACACCGTTAAAACACATATTACCAACATTTACAATAAGTTAAATGTCTCTAATAGAAAAGAGTTAATTAGTAGATTTCAAAAATAGTACCAGTACTAGTACTTAAATCATACAAAAAAAAAACACTTTGACGAGTGTTTTTTTTTTCTTTGTGGAAGTATTAATTAAAAACTTACTAAATAAAATGTTTAAAAAAATTTTTTCTTCCGCATTATTCTTTTTCTGTTTAATTGGATTTTCACAAGATAACCTTACTTTAAAGATAGAACTTACTAATTCAAAATATGAAATTATAAAAGAAGGTAATGCCTACTTATTTAATTCAGAAACTAATCAATTAATTAAAATAGAATCAATAGTAGATAGCCATTTCCTTTTTACTTCGTTAAATAAAGGAAATTACAATATTCAAATTCAATGCAAAGATTTTGAGGATATTGATCAAAAAGTTACTTTAAATCAAAATTTAAACCTAAAATTAGTGTTGTCTAAAATTAGTATTACTGAATTAAACGAAATTGTATTGAAAAGCGAAAAAAAAATTTTCACTAATACTAATGGAAATATAAAAGTAGATATTGCTTCTTCTTTTTTTGAAGCGGTTCCAAATCCAATGGATTTACTATCCAAACTGCCGGGTATACAAATAAGTGGAGACAAAGAGAGCATATCAATTGTTGGAAAAGGAAATGCTTTAATTTATATAGACAATCAAAAGGTTGGAATAAATGACCTGAATGCTTTGTCGGTTGAGGATATTAAAACTATAGAAATCATAAAAAATCCTTCATCGAAATACGAAGCTGAGGGAAAAGCAGTAATTTTAATTACAATAAAGTTAAGTAAAAAAGATGGTTTTGAAACTACTATATCTGAAGTTGCTTCTTTTAAAAAAAGATTTAATAATTATCTGTCCATAAATTCAAGTTTTAAAAAGAATAAAACAGAAATAAAAACTAATTTTGGTTGTAATTTACTTAATCCTTGGGAAAGTATTGGGAATAATTTTGAAATTCCAAATAAAAATATAGACTCAGATTTTATTGCAGAATCTTTCACAAGAAGACGTCAATTTATTCTTGGAGGTGGTATTTATCATCAAATAAATGAAGATGATTACTTATCATTTAATATGAGTGGAAAAATTCAAAAAGACAATGACAAGAACACAACTAATTCATTCATTAGCCAAATCAATGTTCAAAATAATATTGAAACATTAAATAACAATGACGAAAACAGAAATTTTTTAAATTCATTTATTAATTACAACAAAAAAATTAAGAGTTTAGACGCAAAATTATTTACAGGTTTTCAATACTCCAATTTTTATCAAAAATCAAATAGTGTAATCCAAAACAATTATAATAACACTCAATTTGACTTAATACAAAACAGAAATCAAAAATTTAATGTCAATGTCTTCTCAGGTAGAACAGATTTAGAGAAATCATTTAAAAATGAAATAAAATGGGAAATTGGAGCATTATATTTATCAGCAGAAGCAAATACAAATTTCGAGGTTATAGATTTTATTTCAAATAATAATGAATTTACAAATTATAATTTTAAAGAGAAAAATATAGCAGGTTATACTCAATTATCGGGAAAAATTAAAAAATTAAATTATTTGATTGGTATAAGAACAGAAAATACAAATATTAAAGGAAAATATAAAATTGATGATAATTTATTAATTAATAAAAATTACACTAATTTTTTCCCTAAATTTCAAATTGATATTCCGATAGACAGTACCAAAACTATAAGTCTTAATTATGCAAAAAGTATTTCTAGACCTAATTATTCATCAACTAGCCAAGTATCAATTTATACAAATCCATTTTTAGTATTTTCAAGAAACATAAATTTAAACCCAACGATATCAGATGAAATTTCTGGAACTTTTCAGTTTAAAAATAAATCTGTAAAGCTAAATTTCTTTCAAAGTAAAGATCCAGTATATTTTGCATTTTCGTTTGATTCTTCTATAAATTTGATTTCATTTAACTCTATAAATTATGCTAAAGAGTCTGGTTTTAATTTAGAATTTACGCTACCATTTAAACAAAAATTTTGGACTTCTACAAACAATTTTAATTTTATCTTAAACAAAATTGAAGATAAATCTGCTGTTTTTAATGAATCAAAACCATATTTATACTATTATTCAAATCATATTTTTGAATTACCAAAAGAATTTGATTTTTCTATTACAGGTTGGGGTTTTACAGAACGAAAAGAAGGAGTTTTTAAAAGAAACTCGTTATTCATAATGGATTTAGCGTTATCTAAAACATTATTAAAAAATTTTGATTGTACGTTGAGCTTTAATGATGTTTTTAGGAATATGAATTTTAATGAAAACTTTACTATTAACGATATAGCATCAAAAGGAATATATTATACTGATACTCGAGAAATATCATTTTCATTACGTTATAAATTTGGAAGGATTAAAGATTCAAATTATCAAGAAAGAAATATTGACGAAAATTCTAATAGAATTAGATAAAAAAACAACACACAACAGCTAAGGGCTCGTTGGGCTTGAAAAGCTAACAATGAACCCGCGGTTGAACGGAACCGGTTGAGATTCCACTAACTCTATGGAGTTATCGTAAAATAATTTGAAGGATTACAAGAGGACTTAGTTTCCTCTTTTTTTTTGCAGTACGACTACAGTGGTTTTTATCGTGATTTCCTTGAATTTTAGACACAATTTCCCTTACCCACAAAGTTAATTTTCACAGGGACCTGAACTTTGGCTATCGCCAAGATACCAAGCAGGCGGACCACGCTGGTCAAAAACGGCTATTCTATGTAAATTATCCCTCTTGCAACAAGGACATTTGGGTAGAAAAGGTTTCTTCTCTACTCTTTCCAGTATTTTTACCTTTAGTTTTTCCTGTAGAACCTTTAATTTCTCCCGTTTCCAAGTGCTACTCAAAAAACCATAATGACATATTTTTACAAAGCGTTTGGGCAAAATATGCAACACAAAGCCAAAACGTTAGCGTTAACTTTTTCGTAAAAAAGGAATTTTTTTGAATTTAATACCAATTATTGGTATCTTTGAAAAAAAAATTATGGCACGTAATACATCGATATTATTAGGAGACTATTTTGAAAATTTTATTAATGAACAAATTTCTACAGGAAAGTATAGTTCAGTAAGTGAAGTTGTTAGAACTGCTTTGAGAGTTTTTGAGCAAGAAGAAAATAAAGCAAAATCTCTTATAAATGAATTAAAAATGGGAGAAAAGAGTAGTGAAATTAGAAATTTTGACCGCGATATAAATCTAGAAACGCTAAAAGCTAATTTTCAAAAATAATGTCAGCGTATATAATTAGTGAAAAGGCGTTAGAAGATATTAACAACATTTGGATTTATACGGCAGAAAATTGGTCTGTTGAAGCAGCAGATAGATATTATAACTTAATTATTGACGAAATTGAATATATCGTAGCTAATTTTGAGATGGCTCTTGACTCCGAAAACATTAGAAAATCATATAAATATTCAAAAGTAAAATCACATTTAATTTTCTTCAAAAAAGACAAGACAAATGAAATTGAAGTCGTACGAGTTTTATACGAAAGAATGGATATTGAAAATAGATTAGCGGAGTAAAAAAAGCTACTGGCTACCAGCCTTTCCTAAATAATTTGTTCCGTGCCCGTAAACTAAATCAAAAAAATTAGATGTGCGTTGCATCATTAAAGATAAACAAAGAAGGTACGCTTGATAGTAATAGATCGATGTGTCAGCTAATACATACTCAAAAATAAAAGCCACGGATGACACTGATAAAAACGGTTTTTTTTATATTATTGATAATTATCTAAAATTCGTTTCATCCATATTCCAATTTTTAAAGTTCCATAAATCCTAGAGACGCTAAAATTGAAAATAAGGCTTTTCAACCTTCTTTGGCCACAGCCATAGAAACTGCACGCTAAATATCCATTTGCGAAAGCGCAATCAGTACAATAGAAATTAATGCTAATCCAAGACCCACATAGTTTCGTTTACTCATTTTTTCTTTAAAAACGAGAATACCCAAAAGACTCCCCAGAATAATAACACCCATATTCATTGCCGCGAAAACCGTCGAGGGATTGTCAGCAAAAGCTTGATGTGCTTTTAGATAGAAAAGGATATTCCCAAAGTTAAAAGCACCTACTAATCCACCAAAAAGAATATTGATGGCTGTTAATCGTGTTTTTCGAACGATAACATCGTACAAGATTACTGCAATCATCAGCATTAGTGCTACTGCGAAAATCACAAATAACGAACTCGTAAATGGAAGGCTGGTGTATAAAGCAATTTGTTTAAAAAGGATATCTATGAGTCCAAATCCAATGAGTACTGCAGCAGGATACATCCATTTATTGTTGGTATTGGCCGCTGGTTTAGAAAGGATAAGTAATAAGGCAGGAAAGCCTATCAAAAAAGCCGTAATCTTTAATAGATTGAATTCTTCGTTAAAAATAAGCCAGGCTGCAAGTAGCGGTATGAAAAGAGAAAGCCTTTGGGCAGCATCGGTTTTTACGATTCCCATATGTTTTATCGAGGCGGCCAAAAAGATAAATATCGATGGTAGCAAAATTCCTAATGTGATATAGATGGACCACGGTGCTGTGTGATCTATGGCGTTCAAATCTGGGCTAAAAGTAAAGAAACACAATACTAAAGCAAAAAGGTAATTCCAGCTGACAATTTGAATAACGCTGATGTTGTAGTTGCGTGATAGTTTAAAAATAATGCCTACCGTAACGCTACATAAAATGCTTAAAATAAGGAATAACATGGGGGGTAATTTTATATTATACAATTTGAAACAAAAAAAACTCCAGCCGAAGCTAGAGTTTTATATAGGGTCAGGATGAAGTTTATGCTTCTTCCATGGTATGATAAACGTTCATTACATCATCATCTTCTTCCATTTTTTCAATCAATTTTTCTACATCAGCCATTTCGGCTTCTGTTAGTTTTGTCGTGTTTTGAGGAATTCTTTCAAAACCAGAAGAGAGGATTTCTAGATTGCGATTTTCAAGCTCTTTTTGGATCGTTCCAAAACTGTTGAAAGGCGCATAAATTAATATTCCGTCTTCATCTTCAAAAACTTCTTCGGCACCAAAATCGATTAATTCTAATTCTAACTCTTCAGGATCAAGTCCGTCTGCCGGAATGCGGAAGTTACAAGTGTGGTCAAACATAAATTCAACAGAACCCTGCGTTCCCATCGTTCCATTGCATTTATTGAAATAGCTTCTCACATTGGCAACAGTTCTATTATTATTGTCGGTAGCCGTTTCAATTAAAAGCGCAATCCCATGAGGAGCATAACCTTCAAACAAAACTTCTTTATAATTAGCGGTATCTTTATCAGTTGCTTTTTTAATGGCACGTTCTACATTTTCTTTAGGCATGTTTGCGGCCTTTGAATTCTGGATAACAGCTCTTAAACGCGAATTAGCATCAGGATTTGGTCCACCTTCCTTAACAGCCATTACGATGTCTTTTCCAATTCTTGTAAATGCTTTAGCCATTGCTGACCAACGTTTCATTTTTCTCCCTTTTCTAAATTCAAACGCTCTTCCCATTTCTTATTTATTATAATGAACTGCAAAAATACAGCTATTCCTTATTTCTACCAAAACCCTCTTCTGTTCTTTTTGTGAAATTAGGGTAATATTCTCGTTTCACTATTTTTTAGCGCTATTTAAATCATTAATTATCGCAATAGCTTCATTTAAATAGTGGTTTTTTTTCAATTCCTCCAGTTGGAATTCATTATTGGCTCTTTCCGAAGGGTTAATTGTCAATAGATAATTATTGAGTTTTGAATTATGAATAAACAAATTGTTACTTTTTGTATCGAATGCAGTAATTTCCTTCCACATCGCATTGATTTCAGATTGGTCTTTAATTATTGTGTCTATAGTCACTGGTCTAGGTAATTTTGGGGTCTTTATTAAAGCGTCAATTTTTTTATTGATTTTTTTTGCTTCATTAAAATTGGAATTAACGGCAATTCTATCGTTACTTTTTTTAACGATTTTTGCTATAACACTATTTTTTAAGTATTCCTTATAAACAAGGTTAGCTACAATACTGTCATTTATAAAAGCAGTAGGATTGTTACATTCCTTAGAATAGATAGTTTCATAAATTTCGGGAACTAGTACATTAGGAATAATTCCAATAGCTTGATTACTTTTTCCGGTAATCCGGTAAAATTTATGAGTGCTTATTTTTACAAAGTTTTCCGCGTCATTTGGTTCTAATGGCACTATAGATTGCATGGTTGCTTTTCCCACAGTCGCGCCTCCCATCAATAGCGCGCGGTTGTAGTCTTGTAATGCTGAGGCAAAAAACTCACTTGCTGAAGCTGAATTTCCGTTTATTAGGATCACTATCGGGTCCTTGTAAATCATCCCCGGATAAGGGTCATTTACAATAGTTTGTGCTTTTTTATTGTCCAAGAAAATGGAGACAGGACCGGTGTCAATAAACATTCCCGCAAGTTTTATAGCTTCTTCTATGGAGCCTCCTCCATTGTCAATTAGATCAATAATAACACCTTGAATAGAGTCTTTCTGGAGTTTTAGAACTTCTAGTGCTGTATCATCTGCGCAGCCTTTGCCGCTGTTGCCTTCAAAGTCCGAGTAAAAGCTAGGAATTTTTACATAGCCGTAGTTCCGTTTGTTATTCGCAATAATAAAACTATAAACGACATTGGCATCGTCTTTTAAACGTTTTTTTTCTACCAGTACCTCAAAGTTTTTACCAGAGTTTCTTCTCAGAGTTAGTAGGATTTTCTTATTGGAATCAGAAAGGATCATATTCGAAATAGATTCTAGGGTAACACAGGAAACTTGTAATGTTTCTTTAAGGTTGGAAACAGCAATTATTTGATCTCCTTTTTTAATTCCTCCAGTTTGAAAGGCAGGACCATTGGGGTTCATTTTAATAATAATAATTTCATTGCGGTCGTTCAAACTTACGTTCATCCCTAATGATAGCTGCTCTTTTGATAACGAAGCCACAAAACTGGACTTGGTATCGACATTGAAATAGGCAGTGTGTGGGTCGAAATAACTGCAAAAATTATCCAAAAGATTTTCTTCAAAACCAGATTCTTTTTGCAAAACCACATTTATTTTGCAAATTTCATTTGCTATAATTAGGTTTTTAGATACTGCTTCTAAAATATTGAACGAAGTTGATATTGTGTCTAAATTGTTGTTCTGAGAAACAATATCATCAAGAATTTCATATTTTATTTTTTTTCTCAAGGCTTTTTCTACTTGATTTTCTTCTAGGTAAAAAGGGAATGCTTTTTTATAAAACCGAATCGTATCTTTCACGTTATAACCGATGGTGTCATTCTTCATTTTTTCTAAAACAGCTCTGTTTCTCATAAGTGCGGCCTTGTATACCGTGACAATGTCAGACAGGAAAGAACAATCGTTGGCATGAATTAAATCATCTAGTTCCAAACGGTATTTATGGGAAAGCACTTCGTATTCTGATTTTAGTAAAATATTTCGGGAAGGATCTAGCGCGTCAATAAAGTTGTCAAATACAAAAATGGATAAGCTATCGTCTATTGGTTTTGGTTGAATATGTTCGCTTTGAATGAGCGTATTCATTTTAGAAAGTAAAACACATGTTTTAGTATCACTCTGGGCGAAAAGCGAAAAAGAAGTTAGCAAGAAGACCAGTGAAATTATTTTCATCTCCACTTTATTAATTTCTAAAAAAGCTAAAAAGTAAGCAATTTTGCTTAAATATAAAGTTACGTAAAGCACTGGATTTCAGCTAATTTTTTATGATTATTTAAATCTAATACCCAAAAAAAGTACAATATAGTCCGAACTGACAATTGGACTGTTTTATAAAAAGTACTAGTATAAAATTTTACTATATAAACGAAAACACATTATAAAAAAAAGCCGCTAATTCGCTGATTCTTAAAACATATGGAGTGATGTTGTAAAAAATAAGCGAATGAGCGGCGGTTATAGAATAAATGCTGATTTATTTCTTGTAGAATGGCAATTTTACCACTTTAGCAGGAACATCATTTTTTCTGATGCGAATATAGATGTCGTTATCGATGGCGCTATTCGCTACAGTTACATAACCCAATCCAATTCCTTTATTCATCGATGGAGACATTGTTCCTGAAGTTACAATCCCGATTACAGCTCCCGTTCCGTCCACTATTTCGTAGTCATGTCTAGGCACTGCACGCTCTTGCATTTCAAAAGCAACTAATTTTCTAGTTACTCCTTCTTCTTTTTGTTTTTTCAAATTCTCTGAGTTAGTGAACTCTTTTGTGAATTTAGTAATCCAACCCAATCCAGCCTCAAGTGGAGAAGTGGTGTCGCTAATATCATTTCCGTACAAACAGAAACCCATTTCAAGACGCAAAGTATCACGTGCCGCTAAACCAATTGGTTTGATTCCGTATGCCGCTCCAGCTTCAAAAACCTTATTCCAGATTTGTTCTACTTCGGTATTTTTACAATAAATTTCAAAACCACCTGAACCAGTGTAACCTGTTGCAGAGATTATCACATTATCAATTCCTGCAAAATCAGCTACTTCAAAATGATAGTATTTGATAGCTGCCAAATCAATGGAAGACAAGGCTTGCATCGCTTCAACCGCTTTTGGTCCTTGGATTGCTAATAATGAATAGTCTTCAGAAATGTTTTTCATATCCACTCCTAAATCATTATGAGCCGAAATCCAATCCCAGTCTTTGTCAATATTAGACGCGTTTACAACCAGCAAATACTGCTCTTCTTTTATCTTATAAATAATTAAATCATCTACAACACCACCTTTATCGTTTGGCAAACAAGAATATTGTGCTCTTCCTATTGTCAATACAGAAGCATCGTTTGAAGTCACTTTTTGGATCAAAGCCAAAGCATTTGGTCCCGAAAGCAAGAATTCTCCCATGTGTGAAACATCAAAAACACCTACAGCATTCCGTACCGTTTCGTGTTCAGCATTCACTCCTTCATATAAAATAGGCATATTGTATCCAGCAAACGGAAGCATTTTTGCTCCCAAACTCTCGTGTATGTGCGTAAGCGCAGTATTTTTCATTGTGTGTGTATATAAAATTTGAAGTGGCTAATTTATTCAAAAATTATCATATTTAAGGCATTATTTATGTAAATTCAATAGTTTTTAGGAGCTATTTTCAGCTATCCATTGCAATCTTTTACTTTTTAAATATAAAAGTAAAAGGATTTCCATTTCTATCTGGGCTAGGCAATTTCGTGATTCAGAACGAATCTGTTTCAGATAAAAAACGTAATTTTAAACAAAAAAATGATCAGATGAGTCCTATATACATTGACCAAAACGAAATACTCAAACGTTACAAACCAATTGATGCACATACGCACAAAGGCATTCAAGGACATGCGCTAATTATTGCGGGAAGTTATGGTAAAATAGGCGCAGCAGTACTGGCTTCAAAAGGATCTTTGAGAACGGGTTGTGGCTTAGTAACGGCTTTTGTTCCTAAATGCGGCTACCAAATTGTGCAAATAGCTATTCCCGAAGCCATGGTTTTAACGGATGTAGAGAAAAAATACCTTTCGGCGATTGCATTCGACATCAAACCGCAGGCAGTAGGAATTGGTCCTGGAATGGGGCAGGAGGAACCAACGCAAAAAGCGCTGCATGAATTCTTGATAACCAACAACATTCCATTAGTAGTAGATGCTGATGCATTGAATATTTTATCAAAAAATAGATCTTGGCTTACGTTATTACCTTCAAAAACGATACTAACGCCGCATCCTAAAGAACTGGAACGACTAATAGGTGAATGGGATTCAGAGGAAGATAAATTCGAGAAAACAATTGCGTTTTCGTTGCATTATGATGTGATTGTGGTCATGAAAGGAGCGCCAACGCATATTATTGATGCCGAAACGGTGTATAGGAACACCACAGGGAACGCTGCTTTGGCCACAGCCGGAAGCGGGGATGTCTTAACCGGAATAATTACGAGTTTACTGGCACAATCCTATGAATCTATTGATGCAGCTATTTTGGGAGTTTATTTACATGGTTTAACGGCCGATATCGCTTTGCCAGAAACGGGATATCAATCGTTTCTCGCATCCGATATTATTTCGACTATTGGAAAAGCATATTTAAGTTTAGAAAATTTGGAGTAATTATTGTTTTAAACGCAAAAATATCATTCCGACGAAGGAGGAATCTTATTATACCAAGAACGAGTTATTGAGGCATAGAAGAAAATCATTATTTGAAACATGTATTAATTTAGTCCTACTTATTTGTAAGTTTGTACCTCAGTAAATTCCGAATATGAAAAGCAACTTCAATCTTAGAACTGTAAATGTTACCCGATACATTGCGCCTTTGCGCGAAGGTGGTTCTTTACCAGCTTTGGCGGAAGCCGATGATGATTTTAAATATGTTTTAAAATTCAAGGGAGCCGGTCATGGGGTGAAAGCCTTAATCGCTGAATTAATAGGAGGGGAGATTGCTCGTGTTTTAAAGTTACAAATTCCCGAGCTAGTGTATGCAAATCTCGATGAAGCCTTTGGTCGTACGGAAGCCGATGAGGAAATTCAGGATTTGTTGCAAGGAAGTCAAGGACTCAATTTA
The DNA here is from genome assembly GCF_058725285.1 of Flavobacterium sp. DW-iso2. Taxonomy (NCBI): domain Bacteria; kingdom Pseudomonadati; phylum Bacteroidota; class Flavobacteriia; order Flavobacteriales; family Flavobacteriaceae; genus Flavobacterium; species Flavobacterium sp. DW-iso2. Next base: position 40,583 of record NZ_JBZXDY010000031.1, read on the forward strand.
GCGTTACATTTTCTTTCAGGAGCTATCAATTTTGATCCTGTGGTCACAGTAGTAGATGCTAAGCTGGCTTCGCAGATTGTTTGGTTAGATGCTTTTATCACTAATGTCGATCGAACCTTTAGGAATACCAATATGTTGATTTGGCACAAAGAGTTATGGCTTATCGATCATGGTGCAAGTTTTTACTTTCATCACTCTTGGACTAATTGGGAGAAACACGCCCAAAGCCCGTTTGCGCTTATTAAAGACCATGTATTGTTGCCGCAAGCTTCGATGTTGCAAGAAGCAGATGCTTTATTCAAAACTCTTTTAACGACAGAAACCTTGCAATCGATAGTAGATCTTATTCCTCTGGGGCGGATTCAAGGACCTATCGCAACAAGTCCATTAATTAGTTAGTTATTCAAAGTTAGTTTTTTTGTTGCATTTTGG
>NZ_JBZXDY010000032.1:0-39302 GCF_058725285.1 Flavobacterium sp. DW-iso2
TTTTTAAAAGGGTTTATTTAAGGCTTTTTAACGACTTATTCGGGCTGAACCTAGCAATTGCAGCATAAAAAATAAGCTTGCTTAGCGTGTCTATATTGAGTTATACAACGATAGATTTTGCGGTAATTAATTCAAAAACGGAGTTTTTTCACAGCCTGACGTTCTGCAGCGGTATTCATACTTTCTGATTCAGTAGAAATAGCTATGGTGAAACGGCAAGGAACATCGACACGAATGTTTTGACGCGATAATGCATTCGTTAAATTGGCATCAATAGATAGAGGTTTTAAATCTAAATATTGATAATCTTGAACAACGGGCCATATAAAAGCACCACCACCATGTATACATTTAGCAGAAGTTCCGCCTGTACGACCATAAATAACAAGAATTTTATCTGAAGGACATCTTTTGTAACGAGAAATAAGCGTTAGAAAGGTTACAAAAACAACAAATACGGCAACAACAATAATAATAATTTCAGTCATGGTTTAGTTTAATTTAATTTTTTTCTACAATTAATAAGTTGTTTTCTATGGCAACTACTTTCACGGCAGTACTGGAAGGGATTTTTTCAGTTGAAAGAGTCATGGCGTCTAATTCATGAATTGCTCCATTTACGCTAATTAATACTTTTCCTTTTCCTGATTTTGACTCGGGAATAGTTAAGTAGACTTGTGCAGTTTTGCCTAGCGTGTTTTCAAGATTAAAGCTATTGTTTTCAGATAGTTTTAAAATTTGTTTGATTAAGAAGAAGAAAATGGCGACAAATAGTAATCCAACTAAAACGGAAACAATAATCAATATCGTTTTGTTTTCTATTGAATTATAAAACGAAATTCCAGTCCAACTAAATCCTAGTAAAAAGTTGATTAAGTTGCGTAAAGTGAAAATGTCAAACGGTAGATCTGCATCTCCAGTGTCAGAATCCATATCAGTTTCTCCGCCACTTAAACCAATAAATGTCATAATGGTTTGGAGTCCAAAAAATAAGCTTATAGGCAGCGCAATGTACCAGAAAGCTTTGAGCAAGGGTTCGTAGTTTTCTAAAAATTCCATAATTAAGGTTTAGTTGTGCTAATTAGACGACAACTTTACAAAAAGTTACAGCGGGATAGAAATAAAAATAATGACTGTGAATTATTACAATGAGATCTTAAATTAAATGTTTGTCAAAGCTATGTTAGGGATGCAAATCTACTGCAAGACCTAATGAAAAAAAACACTCCTTTATACTTTACGCTTGTTCTATAATGAACAAGTATAATTGTATTAAAAGAGTGTTTTTGTATAAAAATAGACTTCTTTATAATTAAGGTCGAATGGGTTTTTTAAGCAGTGATAGGTAAGTAATTCATCCGATTCTAAACATATCCTAAAAGAATATAACTATTTATCTTTTTTCTAATAGTACGATGTCAAAATCAGTTTTGATTTTAATTTGGCCTTTTTTGACTTCAACGATTTTACCAGAATAGGCGTCTCTAAGTCGGGTTCCATCTGGGAATACAGTTGATACTTCTATGACTTTTCTACCGATAGGCAAATCTAATCCAACGAAGACTTGGTCTTTATAGGCTCCTTTAGAATACGTTCTTGAAAAAGTATAGGGTTGCGCTGAAATTTCGGCGTGTCCACCAGCACCTACAGCAGGGTGGTTTTTACGAAATTTCCCCAGTTTTCTCCAATGTGCAAGAGTCTTTTTAGTTTGTGGATTAGTTTTAATGGCATCCCAATTCATGGACGAGCGTAAGGTTGCATCACCTTGAGTTCCTTCAATTACTAAAGAGCGAGCGCTTTCATCACCGTAATACACTTGAGCAACACCCGGAGAAAGTAATAGTTTTGTAGCTGTTTCGATGCTTTTAGTTCTTTTGGCGTCAAATGGGCCACCATCATCATGGGATGATAAATAATTCAAAACACTATATCCTTTCAATTCGCCATTTAGAATTGTAGAATATTTTGAGAATATAAATTCATAATCTTTTTGGGCATCATATTTAAACTCAAAATTGATCATGTTGTTAAAACCATTTTCGAAATAGTTCACTTTTTTATCTCCAAAATCAAAATTCTTACCAGCACTGATATTATAATTGTAAACTTCGGCGATGGTGTAAAAAGGATTGTTGTCTAATACTTTTGTTGGATTGTTTTTCTTCCAAGTGGCGAAAGCATAATCGCTTTGGGTTTTGAAATCAGCCCAAACACTTTCTTCAGTATGTTTTACCGTATCGGCACGGTATCCGTCAATTCCATATTCAGTAATATAATCTGTTAACCATTTTATAATATAATAACGAGGCGTTTTTGGATAGCCAGTTCGTTTGAAGAAAGCGTCTAATTCTGTCATTTCCTGTTCGTAACGTCCTTCTTTTTTCCATTTTTCGATTAAAAAAGGAGGGAGGTCAACGTTTTGCGTGCTCTCGGTTCTAATATCCGGAAGATTGGCCACTAGAGTACATTCCGTAGTGTTTTGGTAATTCTTATAATCACAAACGGGGCTGGTGCGCACCCAGTAATTTGGCCAGGCAATATCAGTATCTGTAATTGGGCCAGTATGATTAATTACGCCGTCCAGCACAATCCTGATTCCGTGAGCATGTGCTTTTTTGACTAAGTTAGCCAAGTCTGCTTTTGTTCCAAAGTTGGGATCTAAAGCCGTCCAATCTTTAGCCCAGTAACCGTGAAAGCCATAGCTTAATCCAGTTCCTTCATCTACAGCATCATGAATTTGTTCCACTATTGGTGTAAACCAAATGGCATTGATTCCTAATTTATCGAAATAGCCTTCGTCAATTTTTTTTGTGATTCCTTTAATATCGCCTCCTTCAAAACCACGCAGTTTTCCAGCGGTTTTAGTTCTGTCAAAATTGAGGTCATTTGATTTGTCTCCATTATTGAAACGATCTGTCATTAAGAAATAGACAGAAGCTGCTTCCCAAACAAAGGGCACTTTTTTCTTTGGTTTTTTTAGAGAAACTGATTGAGTCGTTGTGCAACTCACAAAAAAAGATAGAGTTAATAGTAGAAGTAGGCTGGTATATTTTTTCATTATTGTTGAACTGATTTTGTAGATGTATTTGTTACATCTGTTTTGATATGTTTATTTTAATTCTAAAATTACAACCGACTTTGCTTCCAAGCTAATTTCGGTAGAGATTTGGAAAGTCAAGTCTGTTAAAACGTTTTTGGCCGTTGTGAACTCTTTTATATTTTCCTTAAAACGAGCGGTATTCATCGTTTGATTCTCGTTGCTATTGTTCATTATAATCATAACCGTTTTTTTATCAGTATATCTAAAGTAGACGTAGACGTTGTTTTCAGGAATGTAGTGCGTCATTTTTCCGAAATGTACCGCTTCATTCGTTTTTCTCCATTGGAACAATTTAGATGTAAAGTCAAAATATTCATTTTGATATGAAGTACGGCCTTCTTTCGTAAAAGCATTGTTTTCATCGCCTATCCAGCCTCCGGGGAAATCTTGGCGTATGTCAGCATCTCCTTTGTCTTTATCTCCGCCCATTCCTATTTCGCTACCGTAATACAATTGTGGAATCCCGCGGACAGTAGCTATTAAAGCCATGGTCATTTGGTATTTTCTAAAATCATTTTGATAGACGTGATTGATGCGGTTGGTATCATGATTTTCGGCAAAAACCATAATACTATTGATATTTGGATATAAAAAATCATTAGCGAAATTGTCATATACTTTTACCATTCCTTTGTCCCAACTTCCGTCATCTTCATTGAAAACAGTACCAATGGCATCGTGTAAAGTAAAATCCATAACACTTGGGAGGTACGAATTGTAGTTTTGTATAGCACCAATTTTACTGTCTTTTTGCCAATAAGCCATTTGGGCTTGATCGTGCATCCATATTTCCCCTACAATATTGAAATTAGGGTATTCATCAGTGATGGCTTTTGTCCAAGATGCAATTCCAGCGGGGTCAGAATAGTTATAAGTGTCGACTCTGAAGCCGTCTAGATTTGCATATTCGATCCACCAAATAGCATTTTGTTTGAGGTAGTTTAGTACCAAAGGATTCGATTGGTTTAAATCAGGCATGGATGGAACAAACCAACCATCAAGACAGATTTCAGTATCTATTTTAGAAGCATTAATGTCGCTTATCGTTGAGCGTTTGTGATTTGTTTGGGTATAGTTTTCAAATTGATGAATCCAATCCTGTGTGGGTAAATCATTCATCATCCAATGTTCAATTCCCCAATGATTAGTAACATAGTCCATTACTAGTTTCATGTCTCTTTTATGCATCTCAGAGGCCAATCGCACGTAGTCTTCATTAGTCCCATAACGAGGGTCAATTTTATAGACGTCAGATTGCGCATAGGTATGATACGAAAACGCTTTGTCGTTGTCCTCGCAAAGAGGCGTGCTCCAAATTGCAGTCGCTCCAAGAGAGGAAATATAATCTAAGTTATTTATTATCCCTTGAATGTCTCCACCGTGTCTTCCTCCGGGTAGATCACGATTGTATTTTTCTACAGTTGCGCTATTGCTGTCATTTTTAGGGTTACCATTAGCAAAACGATCGGGCATGATAAGGTACATCATATCTGATGCGTCAAAACTTTTACGCTCTGCTGATTTTTCTCTTCTTTTCTTTAAGCTGTATTTGTGTGTAAAAGCAATTTGATTTTTATTTCTGAACGAAAAGATGATTTCGGTAGCAGCAACATTTTTAGTGTTAATGGTAACAAATAAGTAATTCGGGTTTTCCGTTTTTTTCAGTTCGGTTATGGCAATTGAATTAGAAGCGGTGACTTCATATTGCGCTATATTTTTACCATAAAACATAATCTGTACTTCTGGATTATACATTCCGGCATACCAGAAGGGAGGTTCGACCCTATCGATTTGTGCATTTATGGTTAGAGACATAAAAAAAAGGATTATGGGAATGATTTTTAAAAAAGATATGTTTCCCAGTGAAATCGAGGTAAATTTATTCATATTTAAGCACATAATGATTACGATTAGATTTTTTTCAGACAATTAAAGTTGTGGATGTCACTACTTGAAGTGCTTGCGTTATTCTCTTTTTATTGGTATCAGGTCTTGAAGTACAACTTAAATCAATTAAACAATCCCAATGAATATTGGGATTGCGTGTTAACCATAGTTGGTTTATAATTAATCGAAAGAGTGTTCTAACAGTTCTTTACAATTAGTTTTGAGTTACGGCAATCGGGCTGTTTGGCGATACGGTAATATTTTTTCCATTTACTACAATAGCCAAGTCTGTAGTTCCGTCTACTGAAAAAGTAGTTTCGATATGCGTGATTGCTACTTTTATAATTTGATTTCTAAAATTGATTTTAAAGGAATAGCCTTTCCATTGTTTTGGAATTTTTGGAGAAAAAGAAAGGGTGTCATTTTTCACGCGCATTCCGCCAAAACCTTCAACAATACTCATCCAGGTTCCAGCCATTGACGTGATGTGGCAGCCTTCTTCCACTTCTTTGTTATAGTCATCTAAATCTAAACGGGAGGTTCTTAAGTAGAATGTATAAGCCATGTCCATCTTGTCTAATGAGGCGGCTTGTATGGAGTGTACACAGGGAGAAAGTGAACTTTCATGAACGGTAAAGGATTCGTAAAATTCGAAGTTGCGTTTCAATTCTTCTTTAGTGAAATGCTCTTCAAAGAAATAAAAGCACTGCAAAACATCAGCTTGTTTGATATATGGGGAACGCAATACTCGGTCCCAAGACCATTTTTGGTTAATTGGTCTTTGTGCCGGATCCATATCTTTTACTGGAACTAAATCTTTATCTAAAAAACCGTCTTGTTGTAAGTATATGTCTAAGGCTTCAGAAACTGGAAAGTACATGTTATCAGCCACTGCTTTCCATTGCTGTAGTTCTGAGTCGGCGAGTTTTGTTTTTTCGATAATTCTTTTGTGATCAGAAGGGAATTCCAATGAAACCTTCTGAATTTGTTCGTAGGTATAGTCAATACACCATTTTGCAATATAATTAGTGTAGAAATTATTGTTTACGTTATTTTCATATTCATTGGGTCCTGTAACTCCTAAGATTACATATTGGTTTTTGTCTTTCGAAAAATTAGCTCTTTGATGCCAGAAACGAGCAATTCCAATTAATACTTCCAATCCTTTTTCGGGGATATAAGAGTAGTCACCGGTAAAACGATAGTAGTTGAAAATAGCAAAAGCGATCGCGCCATTTCGGTGAATTTCTTCATGTGTGATTTCCCATTCATTATGGCATTCTTCCCCATTCATGGTCACCATTGGATATAAAGCAGCTCCGTTTTTGAATCCAAGATTATTCTGCGCATTTTCAATTGCCTTTTCAAGGTGATTGTAACGGTAGGTCAATAAATTACGTGCTACTTGTTGGTCTTTTGTAGCCATATAAAAAGGAATACAATAAGCCTCAGTGTCCCAGTAAGTAGATCCTCCGTACTTTTCACCAGTAAATCCTTTTGGTCCAATGTTCAATCGGCTGTCTTTTCCTAAATAGGTTTGGTTTAGTTGAAAAATATTAAAACGAATTCCTTGTTGTGCTTTTACGTCACCATCAATGGTAATATCAGACATCTCCCAGATTTTTGACCAAGCTTCTTTTTGGTCTTCTAATAATTGTGCATAGCCTAAAGCTAAAGCAGATTGTATTGCTTTTTCAGCAGCAGAAAGTGTGTTTTTATGATTTAAAGAAACAGTGTGTCCTCCAATTTTTTGGATAGATGATTTTTGACCTTTTCCTACAATGACATCATATTCAAACTGAATTTTATCTGAAGTGGTATCGATTGATGATGGCGAAATATGAACGTTTACCCCATTTTCTAAAATGCTGTTTTGCATGAAAGTAGTGACCTCAAAATGCGTTTTGAAAGTCTGAGCGGTTACAAAACCTTCATTTCCTGATTTTTTCACTTCAAGAGGTTCCCAGAATTTTTCATCCCAGTTAGCGTCTTCATTGGTTACTCCTGCATCAATATAGGGTTTGTAAATTATTTTTGTATCCTTATTTAAAGGAGTAATTTCATAGTTTATGATTCCTACTTCGTCTAAAACGATTGAAAGGAAACGACGAATATTGACCGCGATTTGGGTGCCATTTTTAAGAGTTGCTTCAAAAGAACGGTTGTACCAACCTTCTTTCATATTCAGTTCGCGACGAAAGTTTGTAACGGCTGTACAGGTATTTAAATCTAAGTTTTCACCATTTATTTCAATATCGATTCCAATCCAGTTTGGCGCATTTAAAACTTTGGCAAAATATTCTGGATAGCCATTTTTCCACCATCCCACTTTGGTTTTATCCGGATAATATATTCCTGCGATGTAACTTCCCTGAAAGGTTTCACCTGTATAATTTTCTTCAAAATTGGCGCGTTGCCCCATAGCACCATTACCAATGCTAAAAAGACTTTCCGATGACTTTACGCTTTCTACATCAAATCCTTCTTCAATGATGGACCAATTGTCTGGTTTTATGTAATCTTGGTTCATTATTTTATATTTTAAAGGTTCAAAAATTTAAAGAGTGCGGTATTTATGCTTGATCTAAATAATTTTTGATTCTTGTTTTTTTATTTACTAATTAAATTTTCTATAAAGCCTTTTTCTATGTGGGTAAAATCCTTAAATATGTATTTTGCTTCATATAAAATGGATTCCTCTCCTATTCCGATGCTAGTCATTTTTCCAATATTGGCAGCCTGAACTCCTGCTACAGAATCTTCAAAAACAATTGCATTCTCGGGACTTACGTCTACTAGTTTAGCTGCAATCAAGAAAACTTCTGGATCTGGTTTTGCATTGGTCACATCATTCCCATCTACTATAGCATCAAAATAATGTCTGATTCCTGTTTTTTCTAGAATAGGCCTTGCATTTTTGCTCGCTGATCCTAGAGCAATCGGTTGGTTTTTTTCTTTCAAGTAATGTAGCATTGTTAAAACACCAGGTAATAATTCGCTTTGATCCATATCGACTAAGTACGTGAGGTATTCTTCGTTTTTCTGAATTAGCCATCTGTTTTTGTCTTCTTGCGAAGCTTTTACTTTGCCTAGTTCTAAAATGATGTCAAGAGAGCGTACGCGGCTTACGCCTTTCAATAGCTCGTTGTGTTCTAATGTGAAATCAATGTGTAATTCATTTGCAATTTTTTGCCACGCTAAGAAATGATATCTCGCGGTGTCGACAATTACTCCGTCAAGGTCGAAGATGAATGCTTTCTTAGTCATTTATTATAATTTTTGATTCGTCATTAATAGTTAGAGAAATAATTCCGGCAAGAATCATGGAAGCTCCGCCAATTAAAAGTGCATAAATAGGTTCGCTGTCAAAAAATTTAGAAACTAAAAACCCTAAAATGGATGCAGCTACTAATTGAGGGATTACGATAAAAAAGTTAAAAACTCCCATGTAATAGCCCATTTTGTTAGAAGGTAATGATCCAGATAACATGGCGTAAGGTATAGACAGGATACTGGCCCAAGCAATTCCAACACCAATCATTGGAAGCCATTCCATTGTAAACGCCGTAGGTTCCTGGATAAAATAAATCGATATAAGACCTAGGCCACCGCATACTAATGCAATAAAATGGGTGAATTTTGTACTGGTATATTTCGCTAATAGCGGTAGTAAAAAAGCGGCAATTGCAGCAATTAAATTATAATTGGCAAACATTTCACCTACTTGATTCGCACCTGTATTATAGGCCTCAGATGTAGTATCTGTTGTGCCGTAAATATGCTGTGTAACCGCTAGTGTCGTGTATATCCACATGGAGAAAAGCGCAAACCAAGAAAAAAATTGAACCCATGCCAATTGTTTCATTATTTTTGGCATGAACTGGAAATCATTCATGATGGTTACAAAGCCATTTTCGGTATTGTTGTTTTTTTGCATGATACCAGACACTAACATCGCTAATCCTCCCAAACCAATAAGTCCGAGTGATAAAACATATAAATCTTTCTTTAAGTGATAATGAAAAATCAATACTGAAAATAATACGCTTACAATCAGGAATAAAATTCCTTTAGACAAATGGGATTTTCCATTAGTAATGAACCACTCGGCAGAATGTTCTTCTTTTATGAATGTGGTTTCTTTGTGTTTTTCAAAAGCCTCCAGTTCTTCAGGAGAATATTCTTTAGAAGTGATAACAGTCCACAGCACCGTTGCGATAAAGACAACTCCACCGAAATAGAAGGAGTATTTAACAGAATCTGGAATGATACCCAGCGGAGCGGTATTTTGAACGCCTAAATGAGTGAAAATTAAAGGTAGTTTTGATGCGAAATAAGCGCCAATTCCGATAAAAAAACTTTGCATGGCAAATCCCATGGTACGTTGCTTTTCCGGAAGGTTGTCTCCAACAAAGGCACGAAAGGGTTCCATTGAAACATTGATGGAGGCGTCCATAATCCAAAGCATTCCAGCCGCAAACCATAGAACAGGAGAATTGGGCATTATAAATAATGCTCCTGAAGCTAAAATAGCACCGGCTAAAAAGTAAGGTTTTCTACGTCCTAATTTTGTCCAAGTCCTATCTGAAAAATAACCAATTATAGGTTGGATAATTAATCCAGTCATAGGAGCGGCGACCCATAAAATAGGGATGTCATCAATATTAGCACCTAAAGTCTGAAATATCCTACTGACATTCGAATTTTGCAAGGCAAAACCCATTTGAATTCCCAGAAACCCGAAACTCATGTTCCAAATTTGCCAGAAACTTAACTTACGCTTTTCCATTATCGTAATTTATATATTAACGATAAGCGCTATGCTTATCAAAACTCAACTTGTTTTCGAAGTAAAAGTAAAAGATTTGATGGGTAAATATAAAAATTTATTTCAGTTTTCAGTTTTTTGGATGCAAATAAAAAGCAAGTTTTTTAACTACAAGGTTGTAGTACTGAATTATATAAGAAAAAAGGTCAGAATAAGGAGAGTAGAAGTGATGCCTTCGAGATAAAAAGAAAGAAATGTAATCAGTAAGTCTAGCGGTTAGATTGCAATGAATCGCTTTTCATGAGTTAAGATTTTGTATTATTTTCTTCAGTGAAGTTTATCTGTGTTTTATTTACTTCGTGTTTCTAACATTGTAGCACTAATCTTAATTAGTAGATTCTCTTTCGATGAGATGGGTCTCAATTACTTCAGTCGTATAATTTTCATCTTCTTCCTGTTCCGTCTCTGATTCTAGTCTGTCGATCAGCATTTTTGCAGCCCGATTTCCCATTTTCACACCGCTTTGACTTACGGTAGTAATAGTAGGAGTAGAATATTTTGAGATAATTCCATCTGTAAAAGCGATAACGGCCAGGTCTTTGGGTACATTCAGTCCTATTTTGTTTGCGGCTTTGATACTGGTGACGGCAAAGAGTTCGTTTACGGCAAAAACCGCGTCGATTGCTTTGTCTTCAAGGAGTTTACCAATAATGATTTCGCAGGTATCGACATCTTCAATTTTGATAATTAATTTTTCATTAAAAGGCAGTCCATTGTCTAATAATGCTTTTGTGTAACCATCGGTTCTTAGCTTGCCTACACTTACATAATCGACAGTAGTGACAAGGGCTATTTTTTTTCTTCCTTTATCAATTAAACTTTGTACTGCCTCATAAGCAGCGAGTTTATCGTCAATAATAACCTTGTCACAGAGGATTTCATCCGAAACTCGATCAAACATTACAACGGGCATTCCCTGATCGATTACTTCTGAAATGTGGTGGTAATCCCCTTTAAATTGGGTTTCTTTTGATAAGGACATAATGAAACCATCTATGCTACCGTTAGCGAGCATTTCCATGTTTCGTACTTCTTTGTCAAACGAATCGTCAGAGAGACAGATGATGACACTATAGCCATTTTCGTTGGCAACATGTTCTATTCCATTGATCACAGTGGAGAAAAAATGATGAACAATCTCTGGAATAATAATACCAATTGTTTTCGTTTTTCGATTTTTTAAACTTAGGGCAATATTGTTGGGTCTGTAGTTGTAAAATTTAGCAAAAGCCTGCACTTTTAGTCGAGTTTCTTCTCCTATCTCTAAGCTATTTCTAAGTGATTTTGAAACCGTTGAAATTGAAACGTCAAGTTCTTTTGCAATTTGTTTAAGCGTTACTTTCCTTTTCATATTGGTACTATTTGAAATAAATTATTTTCGTAATAAAGATAGGCTTTGTTTTTATTAATGGCAATTTAACCCTTGATTAATTGATTAATGTAGAAAGTTTTCAACACTATTACGTTTTCGTAAACCAATATAACAACCTCTTTGTCGAATGCAAGAAAATTTACATAGATTTAACATTCGAAGTAGAATTAAAAGTTAAAAACACATCACAAAACACAATTTAATTTAAACAAAAAGTATGAAAACAATTTATAAAAAGTTGTTATTTTTAGTACTGTTACTTCCTTTTAGTATTCTGGCTCAGAATACGCTTAGTGGAACTGTTCTTGACAAAATATCAGGACAGCCCATTCCAGGAGTAAATGTAAATGTACAAGGTAGCACAAATGGCGTTTCAACTGATTTTGATGGAAAGTTTCAATTGCTTAATGCTAAGAAAGGCAATAAAGTCGTATTTTCTTACATTGGTTATAAAAACACAGTCATTACTTATGATGCTCAAAAATCAGTAACGGTTTCACTAGAAGAAGATGCAAATCTATTAAGTGAAGTAGTAATCCAAGTGGGTTACGGTACCGTTACGAAAAAAGATGCAACTGGTTCAGTTTCTCAAATTGGAGCAAAAGACTTTAATAAAGGACAAAATGTAACTCCTGAAAGCTTAATTAGTGGTCGTATCTCTGGGGTTACTGTAATAGGCGGTGGAGCACCGGGTGCTAAAGCAGATATTCGTATTCGTGGCGGATCTTCATTGAGTGCTTCAAATGAACCATTAATTGTTTTAGATGGTTTGCCTTTAAGTAATACCGTGCCTTCTGGTTCAACTAGTATTTTGTCTACTATTGATCCAAATGATATCGAGTCTTTTACCGTCTTGAAAGATGCTTCTGCAGCTGCAATTTATGGTTCTAGAGCAGCAAATGGTGTAATTGTAATTACGACTAAAAAAGGAACAAAAGGTCGCGTAAAAGTGAGTTTTAGTTCGCAAACTGGGGTAAGTACAGTAGCAAATACGGTTGATGTTCTAAGCGCAGATCAATTTCGTACTTTTGTTAATGAGAAAGGGTCAGCGGCTCAAAAGGCGTTGTTAGGGACTTCTAGTACAAATTGGCAAGATGAAATTTTTCATACTGCTTTGACTAGTACTAACAATATATCAGCAAGTGGTGCTTTGTTTAACAAAATACCTGTACGATTATCCGTTGGTAATGTTGTCAATCCTGGGATTCTTAAAAACACTTCTTTCGAAAGAACGACCACATCATTATCCTTAAACCCAGTTTTATTGGATAACCACTTAAAAATTGACATTAGCGGGAATTTATCTTTTGGTAAAAATAGATTTCAAGACGAAGGTGCCGTTATTGGAAGCGCAATTGGATTTGATCCAACACAAGCTGTTTATGAGGCTAACTCGCGATATGGAGGATACTATGAATGGTTAGACCCTACGGGTAACTTACCATTATTGCCAGCAAGAAATCCAGTGGCAAGATTAAATCAAGATGAGCGTAGCGCTACTTCTACTAGAAAATGGGGAAATGTGAGATTAGATTATAAGCTTCATTTCTTTGAAGATTTGAGAGCTGTTGTTGAGGCAGGAATTGATAGATTTGATAGTAGTGGTTCTACAGAAGTGAGTACGCAAAGTGCTTTAGGATTCCAACCAAAAGCATTTACTGATTCAGGTTATGTGAATTTAGGGAATTACTCGACTTATACAGACGCACTTCAAAATAAAAACTTAAATGCTTATTTTAATTACACTAAAGAAGTAGGTAAATTTAATGTGGATGCAACGGCCGGTTATAACTACCAATTGTTTCAAAAAGAGCGTTATCAATCTGGAGAAACGAGACAACCTAATCCTAATGAAGATGTAATCACTGATCCGGATATTAACTTACAATCTTATTTTGGACGTTTAAACTTAGGATATGATAGTCGCTATTTATTGACTTTGAATTATCGTAGAGATGGAACTTCCCGTTTTTCTGAAGCAAACAGATGGGGGAATTTTGCAGGAGCAGCTTTTGCATGGAATTTATCTGATGAAGCCTTTTTAAAAGATAATGAAACCTTGTCTAACTTAAAATTAAGAGTAGGTTATGGAACAACGGGACAGCAAGATATATCTGCTCAATACGATTATTTAAGAAGAGTAACTCTTGGTACAATTAATTCACAATATATTTTTGGGAACACCATTTACTCAACTGCTAGGCCAGAAGGATATAATGAAAATATTAAATGGGAAGAATTGACCGAGAAAAATGTAGGTTTAGATTATGGATTCTTCAACGATAGGATAACTGGATCTATTAATTATTTTGACAAAAAATCAACTGATTTATTAGCTGATATTGCAGTTCCTGACGGGGCTAACCTGAGAAATCAAGGTTTCTTCAATGTGGGAAGCGTTAGAACAAAAGGAGTGGAATTTAGTATCGAGTCTGATATTGTTAAAAACGATAATTTGACTTGGAATTTAGCTTTCAATACTACTTTTATTGATCAAAAAATTTCTAATTTAGGAATTACAGTTCCAGGTTTTCAAGGCTACTTATCAGGAGACAATATTGCTGGGGGTAGTGGGAATAAAATTCAAATTAATTCAGTAGGGTTTGCACCAAATTCATTTTTAGTGTATGAGCAATTATATGATGCCAACAAAAGACCAATTCAAGGTGCTTATGTGGATAGAAATCAAGACGGAAAAATAGATGTAGAGGATCGTTATAGATATCATAAACCAGCACCAGACTACACTTTTGGATTGTTTTCTACTTTACAGTATAAAAAGTTTGATTTTACAATGAACTGGAGAGCCAGTTTAGGGAATTACATTTTTGATAATGTGAGTTCTAATTTAGGCTATTCAGATGCAGGTTTAAGAAGACAAACAGATTTATCGAATATAAGCTCAGATTACTATAATACTGGTTTTAACTATGAAGATAATGGAACTCAGCGTTATTTGTCTAACTATTTTGTAAAAGACGCTTCTTTCATAAAACTAGACAATGTTACTGTAGGATATACTTTTGACAAAACGCTATTAAAAGCGGTTTCGTTGAGGTTTACTGCTGGAGTTCAAAATGTTTTAATATTGACTAAGTATAATGGTTTAGATCCAGAAAGATTTAACGGAATTGATAATAATGTGTATCCAAGAGCTAGGACTTTCTTATTTGGGGTAAATGCCAATTTCTAATGCTATGCTGATAAACAAAAATTTAAAAATAAACAAAATGAAAATATCATTTAAATATATATCTTATTTTTTCCTATTCATTTTAGGAGTAAATATGACGCTTACTTCGTGTACGAACGACTTAAATGTTACGCCCGGGGATGATGATGAATTTTTATCAGAAACCTTTTTTCAAGATCCAGCATCATATAAGCAAGTTTTAGCAAAAATGTATGCCGGTTTGTATGTAGGGGGTAATGATGGAGATGGATCTCCAGATATTGCCGGAATTGGAGGAGATTTTAGTAGTTATTTGCGATTACTTTTTGTAATGCAAGAGTTACCTACAGATGAAGCAATTATTGCTTGGGCTGATGGAACTTTGCCAACGATGAATGCACAAACTTGGTCTCCTGCTAATGAGTTTTTGGCAGGAACATTTTCAAGAGCATTCTATGAAATTAGTCTTTCAAATGAATTTTTGAGACAAACGACTGATGAAAAATTAACAGCCAGAGGCGCTGATGCTGGCTTAAAGGCTGAAATTGCTACTTTTAGAGCTGAAGCGCGTTTCTTAAGAGCTTTCTCCTATTACAACTTAATGGATTTATTTGGTAATGTACCTATTACTACAGAAAATGATCCTGTAGGATTCTTTTATCCTGAACAAAAAACAAGAGCTGAAGTTTTTGCTTTTGTTGAATCAGAATTGATTGATTTAGACAATAGCTTGTTGGCTTCTAAAAGCAATGAATACGGTAGAATAGATAAAACTGCTGCTAAATTTTTATTAGCTCAGGTTTATTTAAATGCTCAAGTTTATACCGGTACACCTAAATTTAATGAAGCGGCTGCTTTATGCAAAGATATCATTGATAACTCAGGATACACATTTGCTAATGTGCCTTATGCTCATTTGTTTTCTGCTGATAATAATAGTAATGGGGCGCAAAGCGAAGTTATCTTTCCTATTGTAGGTGACGGTAATGCTATTAGAGCAATTGGAGGAGGAATGAGTTTTATTATGCACGCTTCTATTGGAGGTAGTATTGATCCTGCTGCACGCGGTATGGACGGGGGATGGCAAGGGATAAGAACTCGTAAAGAGTTTGTTGCCCTTTTTCCAGATGCAACTGCAACTTCCGATAAAAGAGGAACTTTTTATACCGAGGGACAGACTTTAGATATTGCTAATGTAGGGACCTTTACAGATGGTTATGCTGTCACAAAATTTATTAATAAGAATGCGGATGGTTCAGCTGCCCAAAGAAATGATGTTCCAGATATTGATTTTCCCATGTTTAGATTGTCAGATGTTTATTTAATGTATGCTGAATGTGCTGCAAGAGGAGCAAGTGGAGTAGACATAAATACTGCAGTTGGTTATATTAATAAATTAAGAACAAGAGCAAGTGGACAACAAATCTTAGCTTCAGCTGTAACTCTAGACTTTATTTTGGATGAAAGAGGAAGAGAATTGTTTTGGGAATGTCACCGAAGAACTGATTTGATCCGTTTTGGAAAATTCACAGGAGGAACAAAAATTTGGCAATGGAAAGGTGGTTCTTTAGACGGGACTAGTACAGAATCATTCAGAGATTTAATGCCTATCCCTGCAAGAGTTATTCAAGCAAACCCAACTTTAAAGCAAAATCCAGGATACTAATCAATCCATTAATTCATAATAAAATGAAAAATATAAGTAAAATTTTATTCGCTTTTGTTTGTGTTTTAGCCATCTCCTGTACTGGTGATGATGTAGAAAACAGACCCGTTCTTTTGTCTATTTCTACTCCAGAGATGGTCACCCCTCAAAATGATAAAGAATTTGTTTTGGTGGAAGAGAATAAAGATCAGGATGCCGATAGCTTTGTTTGGTCTGCGGCAAAATATTCTAATAATGTGGTTGTACAATACACCTTACTGATGGATGTTAAAGGCGGTGACTTTACAGCTGCTCAAGTTCTTGCAACAACTAGTAATGGTACTGAGGTTTCAATTACTGTTAAAAAATTGAATGATGCCGTAACTCTATTAGGTGGTGTTGCGGGAGAATTAGGATCTTATGATGTTAAAGTGATGTCGAGTGTTGCAAGTGCTGAAAAAATGATTTCTGCTATACCATTAACTATTTTGGTTAACGCTTATGAGCCCGCAGTGGCTAACAATTGTCCAAATCAATTTGCTGTTGGAGCTGGAATCGTTTCTGCAGGTTGGGGATGGAATAGTCCTTTAACATTAATTTGTAATGATAACGTATTAGTAGCTGCTGTAAATGTAGCTAATGACACTTTTAGATTCTTTACTACAAATGGAGATTGGGGTTCAGGAAGAAATTATCTTTATTATGTAGATCAAGGTTATAAAATAAGTTCAAACTTAGAAAATGCTAATGATGGTGATTCAAACTTTAAATTCAATGGAAATCCGGGGATGTATCGTATCAAAATAGATCAAAACGCAAAAACGTTTACACTGTCTCAAGGAGAAACCGCTGCAAATTCCTATTGGTTAGTTGGAGAAGCAACTCCCGGAGGATGGAGTTGGTCTGGAAACAGCGAAACAGAATTAGGTTTGATAAAAGACGGCGTGTATGAGGTACCTCTTACGCTAAAATCAGGAGCAGCTTTCAGAGTTTTTTTAGGCAATGACGGAACTGATGATGGAAATTGGGGTACTAGTAATAATTTTACTTTTTATTCAAACTCAGGATACACTATTTCGCCAGAGTTAGAAAATGCCGGCGATGGTGACAGTAATTTTAAATATACTGGAACAACAGGAGTAAGAATTTTTAAAATCAATACTGTTGATAAAACGATTACATTAAACTAATTTTTTTAAATATGAAAAGGGCTGTCTTCTGGATAGCCCTTTTTTTATTTTTTTGTAAAAAGGAAATACCATGAAAAAAAAATTACTTTTAGTACTGTTTTTTTGTTCAATGGCAACATTTGCTCAACAACAGGCAGTTACTTACAGCATAAGTCCAGCTACTTTCGAAGAGACAACAGCAATCACGATCACCATTAATGGAATTAGTATAAATGAAGCCACTTGGGGAGTAACTGGAAATGCCTTGTACCTGTGGACTTGGTCATATGATATCAATGACGCTAATAGCTTAGATTGCCCCACAAATGGTACATGGCCTGTTGCAAATGACGCTAATAAATTTATATATAATAGTGTTGCTGATACTTATACCAAAACAATAACCCCTACTGCTTTTTATAATAGATCAGGAATAGGTAGAATAGGTTTTTTGATAAAAGCCAAAGATGGTACAGGAGATAAAAAATCCCAAAATTTATATGCAGAAGTAGGTGCTTTTCAAGTAACTCTGACTGCTCCTTCACAAAATAGTTCGACAATAATTACTTCTGGAGGAAGTTTAAATATTGCTGCAAATAACACCGGTGGAAATGCTAGTTACAACTTAAAGTCAAATGGGATAAGTATTAACACTAATGGAAGTCGTGCAAACTATTCGTTTAACCATACTAATATTACTTCTAATCAAAATTATGAACTTGAAGTGACGCAAGGATCAACTACTCTTGTTAAGAAATTTACAGTCATTGTAAACCCTGGTGCAGTTTCAGAAACTATTCCGTCAGGTTTATTGGAAGGAATTAACTATAATACTGCAGATGCTACCAAAGCCACTTTGGTACTTGATGCGCCATTAAAAGATTTTATATATGTTGCTGGTAGTTTTAATAACTGGCAACCTACTAATGCTTATTCGATGAAAAAAGATCCTACATCTGGGAAATTTTGGTTAGAACTTACGGGTCTAACATCGGGGGTAAATTATACGTATCAGTATTGGGTAGGAAAAACCACTCCAATTGCTAATTCACCTGCGTTGGTAAAAACAGCAGATCCTTATTCTACCTTGGTTTTATCACCGTTTGATGATCCTGGTATTCCAGCTGCAAGTTATCCTAATATGCCTGTCTATCCTTTAGGACAAGAAAGAGAAGTGACGGTTTTGCAAACAGGACAAACGCCTTATGCGTGGAGTACTGCAACAACAAATTTTGTGAAACCAGAGAAGGAAAAATTAGTAGTTTACGAACTTTTAGTTAGAGATTTTGATGCAGGCAGAAATTACCAAAGTATAATTGACAGAATTGATTATTTTAAGAATTTAAAGATTAATGCGATTGAGTTATTGCCAGTAATGGAATTTGAAGGAAATGAAAGTTGGGGATATAACACTTCATTTCACATGGCTTTAGATAAATTTTACGGGAGTTCAAGTAAGCTAAAAGAAATGATTGATGTTTGCCATCAAAACGGAATTGCGGTAATTCTTGATGTTGCATTGAATCATGCTTTTGGGCGAAACCCGATGGTTAGAATGTGGATGAATGATCCTGACGGTGATGGCTGGGGATCGCCAACAGTTGAAAATCCTTATTTCAATATCGAGGCTAAACACAGTTATAATGTGGGTGAGGATTTTAACCATCAGTTGCTAGGAACGCAGAATTATGTAAAACGAGTGATAAAACAATGGATTCAAGAATTTAAAATTGATGGTTTCCGTTGGGATTTAACGAAAGGATTTACTCAAAACTGTCCTTCAAGTGTTGCAGGTGGTCAAGATAATTGTACCAATGCGTACCAGCAAGATAGAGTAGACGTTTTGAAAATGTATGCTGACTATTCTTGGAGTCTGGACCCAACACACTATATTATTTTTGAACATTTAGGAACCAATAGTGAAGAACAACAATGGGCTAATTACCGTGTTTCTGGTGATGCAGACGGAATCGGTAAAGGAATCATGATGTGGGGTAAAATGACTGATAATTTTAATGAATTATCAATGGGTTACGCTGCAAACATTTATGGAATGACGAGCGCCAGTCGTGGATTTACAGCGAACAGGTTGATGGGTTATGCCGAAAGCCATGATGAAGAGCGCCTAATGTATAAAAATGTGCAGTATGGAAATAGTGCAAACCCGGCGCATAATGTAAAAACATTAGATGTTGCTTTGTCACGAATGTCAGCTATTGGAGCCGTTTCTTTATTGGTTCCAGGGCCAAAAATGATTTGGCATTTTGGAGAACTGGGATGGGATACCTCTATATTTAGTTGTAATAATGGAACGGTAAATACGCCATCAGATGCTATTTCTGGCGATTGTAAGTTAGATACAAAACCACAACCACAGTGGACAAATAGTTGGTTAGCTAACAACGGTAGAAATAAAATTTATACGGATTGGGCAAGGATGATTAGTTTGAAAACAACAGAGCCTGTTTTTGCAGGTACTGCAATGATAAATAATAATTCATCATTATCACAAACTATTAAAATAACAAATGCTGCTATTGCAAGCACTCAGCTGAAAGATGTTTTGGTACTTGCTAATTTTGATGTGACAGCTAAGGCTGTAGCGACTGGGTTTCCATATACGGGAACTTGGTATAATTTAATGGATAATTCGACTATTAATGTAACGGATGCTACAGCAGCCATTACGGTTGAAGCTGGTGGTTTTAGAATTTATGGAAACAAAGTAGCCTCTTTGGCAATAGCAAATTACGAAGGTGAGTCTGGAATATATTTATATCCAAATCCTGCTTCTAATTATTTTACGTTAAATACAAATACTACTCAAGTTCAGGTTTTTTCAATGGCAGGACAATTAGTTAAAAGTTTTAATACGACTCATTCTAAAGAGGCTCCGTTTGCCATAAGTGATTTGAGCAATGGACTTTACATTGTAAAAGCATTAAATGAAAACAATGAAGTTCAAGTGATGAAATTCATAAAAGAATAATGTTTGGTTTGATTTCTGAAAGAGCTGTCCCTCAAAAGGCAGCTTTTTTTATACAAAAAAACTGCTCCATAAATGAAGCAGTTTCTCAACAAATTAAAACTAATAAAAAATTTAAATTTTACCGTTCTTTATTTCTTCCACAATTTCTGGATTCAATAAAGTGGAGGTGTCTCCAAAGTTAGAATAATCACCTTCCGCTATTTTGCGCAATATTCTACGCATGATTTTACCCGAACGAGTTTTAGGTAAACCAGATACAAATTGAATTTTATCCAGTTTGGCGATTGGCCCAATCTGGTTTGAAACTTGTTGGTTGATTTCCTTACTTAGATTTTCTCTGTCACGATATTCCCCTGTTTCTTTTAGAATAACAAAACCATATAATGCATTCCCTTTGATGTCATGAGGGAATCCTACAATCGCTGACTCCGCAACCGCTGGATGCTCGTTAATGGCATCTTCAATAGGTGCAGTTCCTAGATTGTGGCCGGAAACGATAACAACATCATCTACGCGACCTGTAATTCTGTAATAGCCCACTTCATCACGTAAAGCCCCGTCACCCGTAAAATATTTACCTGGAAAAGCAGAAAAATAAGTTTCTTTATATCTTTTATGGTCACCCCAAATGGTTCTGGCAATTCCTGGCCATGGATATTTAATACATAAACTACCTACTACTTGATTGCCTTCTATTTCATTTCTTTTTTCATCCATTAATACGGGTTGGATTCCTGGTAATGGAAGCGTAGCATATGTTGGTTTAGTAGGAGTCACAAAAGGAATTGGCGAAATCATAATACCTCCTGTTTCTGTTTGCCACCAAGTGTCGACTACGGGACATCGTTTGTCACCCACATGGTCATTGTACCAATGCCAAGCTTCTTCATTTATAGGTTCTCCTACAGAGCCAATTACTTTTAAGGTGTCTAATTGGTATTTTTGTACGAAATCTAAACTCTCTTTTGCCAAAGCACGAATAGCAGTTGGCGCAGTATAGAACTGTGTGACTTTGTGTTTAACAATAACTTCCCAAAAACGACTATAATCGGGATAAGAAGGAACTCCCTCAAAAATTACCGTTGTAGCTCCGTTCAATAAAGGACCGTATAAAATATAAGAATGTCCAGTTATCCAGCCAATATCTGCAGTACACCAAAAGATATCGTTTTCTTCATAATTGAATACATTTTTAAAAGTGTAGGCCGTGTAAACCATATACCCTGCTGTGGTATGCACCATTCCCTTTGGTTTTCCAGTAGAACCGGAAGTGTATAGAATAAACAATGGATCTTCGGCATCCATGATTTCTGCAGTATTATTATCTGAAGCTGCATCTAAAAGTGGTTGTAACCATTGGTCACGTCCTTCTTGCATGTTTATGGTGCTGTTGGTTCTTTTTACCACTAATACGTTAGCAACACAAGGCGTGTTTACTAATGCTTCGTCGATAATTCCTTTCAGATCTATCGTTTTGTTCCCGCGATATCCACCGTCTGAGGTGATGACCATTTTACAATCACTGTCATTTATTCTGGTGGCCACTGCTGATGCTGAAAATCCAGCAAAAACAACGGAATGGATAGCTCCAATTCTGGCACAGGCCAAAGTGGTAATCGCTAGTTCAGGAATCATTGGTAAATAAATACAAACACGGTCTCCTTTTTCTATTCCTTGTTCCCGCAATACGTTGGCCATTTTACAAACGCGTTGGTGCAATTCGTTATAAGAAATATGCAATGCTTCTTCACTAGGATCATTCGGTTCGAAAATGATTGCGGTTTTGTCTCCCTTTTTGGCAAGATGTCTGTCAATACAGTTTTTAGTGATGTTTACTTTGGCATCGACAAACCATTTAATTTCGGCTTCAGCCATATTAAAATCAACGACTTTATCCCATTCTTGATACCAAGTAAAGTTTTCGGAAGCAATTTTGTCCCAGAACTTTCTTGGCTCACGAACTGATTTTTTATATTCTTTGAAGTATTCTTCTAGATTGTTAATTTTATAGCGAC
Organism: Flavobacterium sp. DW-iso2; assembly: GCF_058725285.1. NCBI lineage: Bacteria > Pseudomonadati > Bacteroidota > Flavobacteriia > Flavobacteriales > Flavobacteriaceae > Flavobacterium > Flavobacterium sp. DW-iso2. The sequence continues at coordinate 22,178 of NZ_JBZXDY010000032.1, forward strand.
TCATAATCTGTTTGTTGTATTTAGTTAGTTAGATTGTTGTTCTTGTTAAAAGTACCGATTTCATATTTTTGTAAGACCTCGGTGATTTCATCGATGATGGCTTCATCATCGATAGTTGACGGAATTTGAAACTGATCCCCGTCTGCGATGCTTCGCATGAGTTTCCTAAGAATTTTGCCAGAGCGTGTTTTTGGCAGTCGATTCACGATAACTACGTTTCTCAATGAAGCAACAGCACCTATTTGCTGGCGTACGATCTGGATAATTTCATGTTCTAGCTGAAAATGCTCGGTATCATCATATAATTTGGTTACCACCAATGCTAAAGGGATTTGTCCTTTTAGGGCATCGTTGATTCCAATAACTGCACATTCTGCAACGGATTGATGCGACGCGACTACTTCTTCCATTTCAGCTGTTGAAAGACGATGTCCCGCAACATTGATAACATCATCGACTCTTCCTGTAATATAAATGTAATCGTCCTCATCTTTATATCCTCCATCACCTGAAAAATAATAACCTGGAAATTGTTCTAAATAGCCTGCCTTAAAGCGGAGGTTATCCTTCCATAAATCAAGTAGCGTTCCAGGAGGCAATGGGAGTTTTACGACCACATATCCTTGTTGATTGGCTTGTACTTCATTTCCTTCTTCATCAAATATTTTAATATCATAACCACAAACTGCTTTACCCACAGACCCGGGTTTTATGGGTAAATTTTCAACTCCTAACATGTTAGCGATCATAGGCCATCCTGATTCGGTTTGCCACCAATGGTCAATTGCAGGAACGGGAATATGTTGATTATACCATTCTAACGTGGGAATATCACATCGTTCTCCGGCCAAAAATTGTGTTTTCAAAGAACTCAAATCATATTTTTTTATGAAATCCCCATTTGGGTCTTCTTTTTTGATGGCGCGAATGGCTGTTGGAGCCGTAAACATTGCATTTACTTTATGCTCGTCAATAATTCTCCAAAAAGTACTGGCATCTGGCGTTTTTATTGGTTTTCCTTCAAAAATAATACTACTGTTTCTATTGATTAAAGGACCATAAACGATAAAACTGTGACCTACTACCCAGCCCACATCTGATGCTGCCCAAAAAACATCACCTTCTTTTATGTTGTAGATTTTTTGCATCGAAAATTTTAAGGCAACCGCGCAACCACCAGTGTCACGGACCACTCCTTTTGGTTTTCCAGTTGTTCCAGAAGTATATAAAATGTACAACGGATGTGAGGCGTTAACAGCTACACAGGGCGTTTCCTCAGAACCGTAAACTAAAGCATCATAATCCACATCATATTTCTTAAATGGAATTCGGGCGCCTAGTTTTCTGTTGAATACGATTACTTTTTTTGGTCTGTGAGAAGCCAGTTCAATAGCCTCATCCACTAAGGGTTTGTAGGTGATTAATCGGTCCACTTCTATTCCAGAGGAGGCCGTTATAATCAAACGAGGTTTGCAATCATCTATTCTGATTGCTAATTCATGCGGTGCAAAACCTCCAAAAACTACCGAATGGGTTACCCCAATTCTAGCACAAGCTAACATTGCAAAAGCAGCTTGGGGAATCATCGGCATATAAATTATGGCTGTATGTCCTTTTTTTAATCCTAAGGATTGCATTCCGCCGGCGAGTTTTGCTACTTCGGTTTTTACTTCTGAGAACGTGTATTTTTTTATGGTTTGGGTCACTGGGGAATCATAGATAATTGCCACTTGATCACCATAGCCATCCTGAATGTGTTTGTCCAGCGCGAGGTAGCATACATTTAATTCGCCGTCCTTATACCATAAAGGATAGCCGTTCTCATCTTCTGACAAGGTGATTTCAGGTTTGTTATACCATTCGATTGTGTTTGCTTGCTCCTTCCAGAAATTTTCAGGTTGAGAAATGCTTTTTGCGTAATATTCTTTGTAATTCATGATGAAGATATTCTAAATTATTGAATTAATTCCTGTACTTGTTCTACTAATTTTTTTATTGAAAAGGGCTTTGTCACATAGAGATTTGCTCCTAATGAAATTCCTTTTTCAATGTCTTTTTCCTTGTTCTTTGCCGATAAGAAAATGACTTTACAATGTTGTAATCGTTTGTCTTTTTTTATTTGTTCTAATGTGGCAAAACCGTCAACCATGGGCATCATGACATCGAGGATGATAACATCCGGAAGTTGTTTCTCTAGAATGTCTAATGCTTCTTGTCCGTCGCGTGCTATAAAAACTTCAAAATTATTCTTCTTGAATGTATATTCCAGTGACATAACAATATTGGGTTCATCATCTACAATTAAAATTTTCTTCATCTCTATTGTTTTTCAGTTGTATTGTAATTGGGTAATGTGAAAATAAATGTAGCACCCTTTTCTTCGGTACTTTCGACCCAAATGTTCCCTTTATGGTGTTCTATAATTTGTTTACAAATGGCAAGTCCTAAGCCGCTTCCCACAGGTTTTTTTACATTTTGATTTCGAGACTGATAAAACTTATCAAATATGGGTTCAAACTCTTCTACTTTTATCGCCTTGCCATTATTGTGGACGCGGACTTCTACATCTTTGTTATTCTCAGTTACGGTAATCGTAATTTCTCCGTCGGTTGCAGGGCAAAATTTTAGAGCATTTGATAATAGGTTGTGGATCACCTGGATGATTCTTTCCTCGTCATAAAAGGCTTTTATTTCTTGCGAAGCGGCATTAAATGTTACACTAATGTTTTTGTTTTTGATTAATTGTCTGACTGAAGCGATTGTGTTTTTTATGGTTTTTGAAATGTCATTTTTTGACAGATAAATTTTATGTTTACCTGTTTCGAATTTTTCTAAATCTAAAATTTTATCAATCAAGCGATTCAGGCGATCTGATTCTGATATAATACTTTTCAGAAATTGTTTTCTTACTTCATTTGGAATTTCATCATCGTCATCATGTAGGATTTCAGTTGCGGCACGTATCGCAGTAATGGGTGTTCGGAGTTCATGCGTAACGGTGTCCAGAAATTCGTCTTTTTGAATGTCTTTTTGAATGAGTTCCTCATTTGCGTGTTTTAACTGATCTGATATTTTCTTGAACTCATTCGAAGTATCGGTCAGTTTTTTGTTGATGATAATGCGTTCTTTCGATTCCTCTAGGATACGTAATACTTCTGGAAGACTTATTTTGTCTTCTTTAATCACACTTGAAATTAAAATTTTGGCGGAAGCCGTACCAATATGACCGGTCAATAAATTCTCTGCAAATTTTATAAATCGGGCATCGGCAGTGGTGATGTTTTTATCGATATTGTATTTTACGTTAAAAATGTTCAGTGCACGTTTTGTTCTGTCCTGCCCCAAGAAACGTTGCAAGACTTTTTCAATGTCGGAGATGTAGGCGGTTCCTTTCCATACAAATGCATTCTCATGATTTGTGATGTATTTATCGATATCCACAAACATTTCGGCATAGTTGCGCTCTCTGTAATTTCCCTTGAAACTTACTGAAACAGCGAGATAACTCATCGTGTTTAGCAGCATGCTCCAAAAAAAGGCATGTTGAATAGGCTCTAAATAATCCAGTCCAAAAAGCTGAAAAGGCTTTAATATTTCAATTGCCCAAGGTCCTTCTTGAATGAATGTACTAGAAGAAGATGTGATTCCGATGGCATAGGGAAGCAATAAGGTGTAAAAACAGACAAGGAAACCAAGAACGATACCTGTTATAGCACCTTTTTTAGAACCTCTTTTCCAAAATAAAGCACCAAAAAAAGCGGGTGCCAATTGTGCAATAACGACAAATGAAACTAAACCTATAGAAACTAATGAGTAATCTAAAACAAAAAATCTATAGATGAAATAGGCTAGAATGATCAATGAAAAAATAGCTATTTTTCTAGAGTTTAAGATTCTTTTGTTGTTTTTTTCTTGCGAAGTATTTTCTAATGAACCCACAAATCCATAAGGAATCAGTAAGTTATTGCTTAGCATAGTGGATAAGGAAATGGACGAAACAATAATCATTGAAATGGCTGCCGAAAACCCACCTAGAAATACTAAAACGGTCAAGGTATTATTGTTGAAGAACTGTGGAATCAATAGCGAATAAGTATCTGCATTTAAACCTTGTCCTTCAAAAAGAATGTTGCCACCCCAAGCAATAGGGAAGACGAAAATATTGAAAAGTAATAAGTACAATGGGAAAAGCCATATCGCTGTTCTAATGTGTGTTTCCTTATTGTTCTCAACAATTGCGGTATGAAATTGTCTTGGCAAAAGAAAAATAGCAAACATGGACAAAACGCAAAGAAAAAACCAATTGATACCTTCGGATAGTCCCCCGATAGTATTTTTTTTGTCAAAGTTATCAAGTAGTGCTGCTTTAGCATAGATGTCATCAAAGCCATCAAATACAAAGTAAGTTACATAAATACCAATGATTAAAAAGAAGACTAATTTTAAGATAGATTCCATCGCAACAGCGGTGACAATTCCGCGTCTTTTCTCGGAAGCATCTACATATTTTGTTCCATAATAGGAGGCAAATAATGCTAAAGCAATACAAACATACGTCGTAGTATCACTAAAGATATTGGAACTTGACTGTGTATTAGTGACAATATTAAAAGTGTCGGAAATGGATTTTAGTTGTAATGCAATATACGGTAAAACTCCAAAAATACATATCAAGGTTACTAGTGCTCCTAGAAACCTGCTATTGCCATAACGCAAAGAAATAAAATCGGCTATACTAGATATTTTGTTTACTCTTGAAATGCGTACAATTCTCTTAAGAATTATCATCCAAGTTGGTATGATAATGACTGGGCCCAAATAAATAGGGAGGTAACTTAAACCTGATTGTGCAGCAACACCAATGCTTCCATAATAAGTCCATGCAGTACAGTATACCGCTAAGGAAAAAGAATAGATATAAGGGTTTGTAGTCCATTTAGAATTATTCCTTTTTTCTGCCCAATGCGCTATGTAAAAGAGAATCGATACATAGAGGGTTAAAATCAATAAGAGACCAATACTACTCATAATATTTTTTTATGATTATGTACGATATCGCTATAGAGAACAACCATGCCGAAAAGATATACACGTAGATTATTGGAAACCCAAAAAGAGATTTTGAATTATCAAATAATAGCAATAGCGGAATATTCAATGCTAATATTAAAAGCATTGAAAGGATAACCAACTTTTGTTCGTGTCTTTTTTTCATGTTGTTAAATAATACAATCTCTACAAACAAATGTAGAGATTGTATAGTTTAAAAATAATTTTTATAACCTATTTAATAATTTTTAATGTGTCGCTTCGCCAGCACCAGAAGGAATTCTAATGTGCTCTACAATATCTTGAACATCTTGTGGAGGCGCTGGTGTAAAACTTTTAACAGTAAATGCTACGGCAAAGTTTACAATCATTGCTATGGTCCCAAAACCTTCAGGAGAAATTCCAAACCACCAGCTTTCTTTTAAACCGGCAACAGCATCTTGTCCACCATCAAAAAGACCAAATTTGAATTTCAACATGTAGAAAAGCATCAATAAAAGTCCGATAACCATACCTGATATAGCTCCTTCTTTATTCATTTTCTTATCAAAAATTCCAAGGATAATCGCAGGGAAAAGAGATGCAGCGGCTAATCCAAAAGCGAGCGCCACAACTGCGGCGACAAAACCTGGAGGATTGATACCAAAATAACCTGCAATAACTACTGCAACTGCTGCAGCTCCACGGGCAGCCCAAAGTTCTCCTTTTTCAGAAATATTTGGGTTGATCATTTTTTTGATAATATCGTGAGATACAGACGCTGAAATTACTAGTAATAAACCAGCAGCGGTAGATAAGGCAGCAGCTAATGCTCCAGCAGCAACTAATGCAATAACCCAGTTTGGTAAGTTAGCAATTTCAGGATTAGCAAGTACCATGATATCTTTATCAATAACTAACTCGCTACCTTTATTTCCTTTTGCTTCTTCAGCTGCTAAAAAGGCAGTGTCTTTAGAGGCATCATTATAATATTGAATTTTACCATCTCCGTTTTTATCTTCAAAAGCCAATAAGCCGGTCTTCTCCCATTTAGTAAACCAGGCTGGCATTGAAGTGTAGTCTTTTCCGTTAACAGTTTCAATTAAGTTTGTTTTTGCAAAAACAGAAATTGCCGGTGCAGTAGTATATAATATGGCAATTAAAATCAATGCATATCCAGCTGATTTTCTAGCATCCTTTACTCTTTTAACGGTAAAGAAACGAACAATAACGTGAGGTAATCCTGCAGTACCAACCATTAAGGCTAATGTGATTGCAAATACATCTATCATTGATTTTGTTCCATCAGTATATACTGCAAATCCAAGATCTGTAGAAAGACCGTTTAATTTGTCAAGTAAATAGGTGTCAGCCCCTAAAACTTTTCCTCCCATTCCTAATTGCGGAACTGGGTTACCTGTCATTTGTATAGAAATAAAGATAGCAGGAACCATGAAGGCGAATATTAAGACACAATATTGTGCTACTTGGGTGTATGTAATCCCTTTCATTCCTCCTAGAGTGGCGTAGAACAAAACAATTACCATTCCTATGATAACTCCAGTGTCGATGTCAACTTCTAAAAATTTAGAAAATACGAGGCCCACACCACGCATTTGCCCGGCTACGTAGGTAAAAGAAACCACTAGTGCACAAACGACAGCAACGGTTCTAGCACTATTAGAGTAATAACGTTCTCCAATGAAATCCGGCACAGTAAATTTCCCAAATTTTCTTAGATAAGGCGCAAGTAATAGGGCAAGTAATACATATCCGCCCGTCCAGCCCATCAAATAAACGGCCCCGTCATATCCATCAAAAGAGATGATTCCAGCCATAGATATAAAGGAAGCGGCACTCATCCAGTCAGCGGCTGTAGCCATACCATTTGCTAACGGCGAAATTTCTCCACCGGCAACATAAAATTCTTTAGTCGATGTCGCACGCGACCAGATTGCAATCCCAATGTAGAGGGCAAATGTTACTCCAACAAGTATATAGGTCCAAGTTTGTAAATCCATGATATTTTATTTTTTTATAGTTTTTAAATTATTCGTCGTAGCCGTATTTTTTGTCTAGTTTGTTCATTAAATAAACATAAACAAATATTAGTATGACAAATACATAAATTGAACCTTGTTGTGCGAACCAGAAACCAAGTGGGAAGCCACCTAATTTAAAGGAATCTAATGCTTGTTTGAAAAGGATTCCTGCCCCGTAGGAAACAGCAAACCAAATACTTAATAAGATTAGAAGGTATTTTAGGTTTTCCTTCCAATACGCAGTTGCGTTGTCTTGTTTATCGCTCATGATAGTTGTAATTAAAAAGTGAATAGATTATAGGTAAATCATTGCTTGTAGCGTAATTGTATTTACGGCTTTGTTTGTACCATATTTTAAAGTTTGGTATTCTAAAGTTAGTTTAGAATTATGACCGCTAAAAAATGCATTAGCACCAATACCTACTTGAGAAGCATTGTCGTTTATAGCATCTATTTGTCTTTGGTCATAAGACACATACGGTTGAAAGCGAGTTTTTGATTTTCCAGGAAGAACGTAACCTAGGTGTCCATGAACCATTGATCCTGTTTCATAAGTTGTCCCTAGTCTGTAGTCTTTTCCGTAATCATTGTTTTGATATAAGGCATATGCTGTAAGAGCAGCGCCTTGAGTTCCTACTGGCACATCATAAAAAGCATCAAGTCCGAAAATAGTAACGTTTTCTCCGCTTAAATTTCCAGCTGCATCAGCAATTACAGAACCATTAGGATGTGAAAAGAAACCAGCTCCTATGTTGAATACTTTTTTTGTTCCTAAATAAGTACCTACTTTATAAGGTAAGAAGTTGCTTTCAGAATCTAAAAAGCCATATTCAAAATAACCAGCGTATGTTCTTCCTGCTTCTTTTGAACCTAATAATCTTGTACCAGTATAAGTTGCTGGACCATTATTTGTTGGTACTGTAGTGGCTTGTAAATTGTTAGTTTCCGCACCGTTTATAGCAACGCGATATTGAAATTTCCCAAAAACTCCTTTGGCGTATACCCCAATGTGTCTGGCAAATTGATCAGATAAACCTAAAGTCGCCCAAGCTTGTCTTTGGTTGTCTAAGGTCATTAGGTTTAAAGTACCTTGGTTGTTCAAACGAGAGATTCCATTCCAGTAATGTAATCCACCCCCAATAGCATTGTCTTTTCCAAGGCTGTATTGAGCCCAAACATCATGCATGAATAATTGTGAGCCATCACCTTTTCCCGTTGGACTCATTGAATCTGCGTTTAGACTATTAAGTCCAAAATGAGTTACAATTAAAAAGTCTTTATTAATTTGTGCATATAACAATACACGTGCTCTTCTTACACTGAAATCTAAGTCAGCTTGTTCATTCCCGTTTCCGTCAAGTGGACGGTCTGAATTGTATTGTCCCCAAATTTGCGCCCAAGATATCACTCTAAGATACTTTGAGCCATCCTCATCAAGGTTAAATTTCATTCCGGCTCCATAATCAGGAGAGCCTTGTGAAAAGCCTTTTAAGGATAGAAGCAGGACTGCTGCAATCAAATAAACTTTTTTCATAATTAATTATTAGTTTGGTTAAGAGAAGTGGTTAGTTTCTAGACCGCCAAAGTCTAATTTTTTGTTAAGAAAAAAAAGTAAGGTATATATTTGTGTAAAAAGCTATAGTTAATCTTTGAAACGTTCCCATTTTATAAGCATAAACTTATCCCCTAACTCGGTTATTATCATTCCTGCTCCTGATAGTAAATCTTTGTTTTTGATATATTCTACTAGTTCTAAGTGATTAAAAATCTTGTAAGTAGGATGGTAGTTAGCATGAGAAGGTTTTTTTATGTTAAAAGACTTTACCCAGTTACTGATGGTAACATGGGACACCCCAATAATACGCTCGATTTCGCGATAACTCAATCCTTCTAGGTACAGCTGTAATGCTTTGGTGACATAGTAATCATCGATCTTTTTTCCGATTTTATTAACAGTAAAAAAATAATTGCATTTTTTACATAAATACCTTTGTTTATTGTTGATTACACCGCTTTTGATGATGTGGGTTCCTTGGCATTTCGGACAGGCTAAAAGTTCCATATATATAAAATTTGCATAAATATAGTAAATTAGCAATTATACTAAACGAATAATGTAAATAAAATGGGTTTAATTTATAGGAAGTTTATTTATAACAATAATTTGTTGAGGTTTTAGCGGTTTTAAGCGAGATTTGCTCTTACTTTTTCTGGAGTTTAATTAGTCTATAGTTAGAACCTTGTCTATTTTATGTAATTTTAGATATCAATAAACAGTTTATGAAAAATTCAATAGCAGAACGAGTAGCCGATTTTTTAAAAAAACACCCTCCATTTTTGAGTCTTAGTATGCCTGATTTGATTACCATCTCCAAAGAATCTCAGGTGGTTTATTTGGAGAAAAATCAGGTGCTTTTTAATGTGAATGACCAGCCTCATTCTTTTTTTTATATTGTTAAAGACGGAGCAGTGGGCTTGTCGATTTCTTATGATGAAAAAGAAATCCTCATCGATAAATGTGATGAAGGCGATATTCTAGGGTTGCGTCCTTTCTTTGCTAAGGATAATTATTTGATGGATGCCATGGCTCGGGAAGAAAGTTTGCTTTATGCTATTCCAATTGCTGTTTTTAAAGCCTATATTTTTCAGAATCCGGAGGTTTCTGAGTTTTTATTAGAAAGTTTCGCGTCTAATACACGAAATCCCTACGACAAAGAGAATAAGGGGAAACTGATTTCAGAAAATGTAATTTATAACGAACAGGATGCTATAATTCAGTATTTCAAACCCATTTCGCATACTGAAAACCCGATCACGGCTAACAGAAAAGTAACTGTAAAAAGTATAGCTCAGATGATGGTGAAGTATAAAATAGGAAGTGTTGTCATTGAAGAGAATCGATTGCCAATAGGTATTATTACCGACAAAGATTTGCGGTCTAAAATTGCTACGGGAATGTTTGCTATAAACGATACCGGGGACCAAATTATGTCAGCACCGGTAATTACTGTCCCTGCAAATCGATCTGTTGCTGAGGTCCAGTTGCTAATGATGCAGCATAATATTGGGCATTTGTGTGTGACTTCAGATGGTACGACAGCATCAGAAATTATAGGGATTATTTCTGAGCACGATGTTTTTACTGCTCAGGCTAATAATCCTGGAGTGCTTGTGAAACAAACAAAACGTGCAAATACTGCTTTAGAACTTCAAGGGATTAGAGAGAATTTAACGCAGTTGATTCAGAATGCGTTGTATGAAAATATTCCTATCGGACATATTTGTCAAATTGTAGGGGAGATTAATACGGCTATTACAAAAAGAGCCATTGAATTGTCTATTTTAAAAATGAAGGAACAGCCTCCCGTTCCATTTGCATGGTTGAATATAGGAAGCCAGGGAAGAAAAGAACAATTGTTATTGACAGATCAAGATAATGCCTTGGTTTTTGAAGATGTAGCCGCAGATAGATATGATGAGGTTAAAAAATACTTTATAAAATTAGCAGAAAATGTGACGAATGTATTAAATGTAGTAGGCTACGAATTTTGTCCCGCTGAAATGATGGCGAGTAATCCATTATGGTGCAAGTCAGTAACAGAATGGAAGGAGCAGTATGAGACTTGGATTCACAGCCCGGGAGAGAAAGGGATTCTAATGTGCTCCATTTTTTTTGATTATGACTTTGTTTATGGAGATAAAACGTTAGTTGACGCAATTACGGAGGCTATTTTTAAAAATATAGATAATAATCAAATCTTCTTTGCTTACTTAGGAGGAGATGCTATGAAAAGCCCACCTCCATTGGGTTTCTTTAGGCAGTTTTTAGTAGAGAAAGATGGCGAATATAAAGATAGTTTTGATGTTAAAGGTCGGGGGTTAATGCCTTTAATTGATGCGGCCAGATTACTGTGTTTGAATCAAAAAATTACTGGGACTAATAATACTTTGGTGCGATTTAAAGAATTATCAGCTTTAGAGCCGCAAAACGCTGCGATTTATGAGGCTTGTTCAGAGGCGTTCTCTGTATTGCTAAAATTTAGAACTGAAGAAGGTTTTGCAAATAATTCCGGTGGACGATATCTAGACTTAAATAAATTATCAAAGCTAGATAAGGTAAAGCTCAAAAATGCTTTTCAGCCGATACACGAGGTGCAGGAAATTCTCAAAACTCGATTTCAACTCACTTATTTTACTTAAATGAAGCTATTTAATTGGTTTAAAAAAGATAAAAAAGTCTATCCTGAATTTTGGCAAAGCTATTTGTCCTGTTTTGATTCTAAAGTAAAAAATAATTTAGAACAACGCAGTGTGGCTTTTGATACAGAAACTACAGGCTTGAATTATAGAACAGATGTGATTCTGTCGATTGGTGCTGTTGGTATTTATGAAAATACCATTAGTGTAAGCGATTATTTAGAGTTGTTTTTGATTCAAGATATTTTTAAAAAAGAAACAGTGCCTATTCATGGAATTTTAAAAGAAGGGAAGGAAGAAAAAATAACAGAAACTGAAGCAGTGATGCAATTTCTCGCTTTTATAAAGGATGCTGTACTTGTGGGTCATCATGTGAGTTTTGATGTTAAAATGATAAATGAGGCATTAAAACGAATGGGGCTGAGTAAACTTAAAAATAGAAGTATCGATACTGATATGATGTATCAAAAATTTAAGGGACTACAGGAAGATCAGCATACAGGTTTGGACGAATTATGTGGAATTTTTAAAATTCAGACAAGTGACCGACACACAGCAATTGGCGATGCATATATAACAGCATTGATTTTTTTGCGACTTAAAAGCAAATGGAAGTAGTGTTGTCGTTTTATAATTTATTACTTTATGTTATTGGTAATCAGGTTATTTGATTATTATTTGAAAAATTTATTTTAAATTTGAATAACCATATTTCACTTTTTAGTTAATGATTGAAAGTGTCCGTATTCGGAATTGGTTTTTTTGATAACAATTTAAAATAGAAGCTATGAAAAAAGTAAAAGTTATTTGGATAATGGTGATGGCTTGTATAATAGTCATAACCCCCATGTTCGGGCAATCTCGCTCAAAAAAAAATAAAATTATTGCCGACAGCAAGATGGCTAAGATTGAATTCATTAAAACGGATCCTCTTATGGAAGGACTTTTTGAAAAAGCGTATGGCTATGCCGTCTTTCCTAATGTAGGTAAAGGTGGGTTTGGCATAGGAGGAGCAGCTGGAAATGGAGTGGTCTATGAGCAAAGTGCTTTGGTAGGTATGGCAAAGCTATCGCAACTGAGTATAGGGTTTCAAGCAGGTGGACAAGCATATCGGGAGGTGATATTTTTTGAGTCTAAAAAGGATATGGAACGATTTAAAGACAGTCAATTAGAGTTTGCAGCTCAAGTTTCGGCAGTAGCGGTAACGGCTGGAGCCTCGGCAAATGTAAAGTATGCTGAAGGCGTTATGGTATTTACGATGCAGAAAGGTGGGCTCATGTATGAAGCGTCAGTGGGTGGACAGCAATTTAAGTTTAATGAATTGTAAGCGACTTTGCTGTTAGTTATGACTAGTGCTAACGGAATTTATGCTTTAGTTTAGATATTGTTCATTCATAATGTAATGAAGGTTTGTAAATATGATAAGCGATTATTGAGCTGAAAAGAAAAAAGGAGCAATTTGCTCCTTTTTTTCGTACTGGTGATTGCATTATAAAAACAAAAAACCCAAATATTTCTATTTGGGTTTTAAAGTGGTGCCTCCAGGGATCGAACCAGGGACACATGGATTTTCAGTCCATTGCTCTACCATCTGAGCTAAGGCACCATTGTTGCTTTTCGTAAGCTGTAATGCTTGCTGATTGCGGGTGCAAAGATAGAATGTTTTTTAGTATATCCAATACATTTTTTTAAAAAAATCAATTCGTATCTTCGCGAAATCAAAATTCAAATTATGATTTTAACAGTTGATGTAGGGAATACAAGAATTAAAGCTGCTGTTTTTGAGGGGGATAAGCTCTTACAGCATTTCGTTTTTATGAAAGAGGAGCTCCAAAAAAACATTGAAAATATTTTAAAAAAATTTATAAATACTTCCCATTTGGTTGTGGCATCCGTTGGAAATGTCGAAAAACAGGCTTTTTTAAAGTTTGAAAAAGAGGTTGTGGTTCATTTTATTTCTCACAATGACTCTTTTCCATTTGTTAATGGGTATGAAACACCAAAAACTCTGGGGATTGACAGAATGGTTCTTGCTGCTGGAGCAACTTTTCAGTTTCCGGGGAAAAATAGATTAGTCATTGATGCTGGAACCTGTGTTACATTTGATTTTGTAAATGAGAATGACAAATATCTTGGAGGTGCTATAGCCCCAGGATTGCAATTACGATATAAATCATTGCATGATTTTACTGCTAAACTACCATTGTTGTCGTTAGAAAGTCCTAAAGATTTAGTAGGGAATTCAACTTCGCAATCAATTCATTCTGGAGTTGTAAATGGATTAGTCTATGAGATTGATGGTTTCATTGATGAATATCGAGGTCTTTGTTCAAATTTTATAATAATTTTAACGGGTGGGGATACAGAATTTTTGGCTAAACGATTAAAAAATACCATATTTGCCAATTCAAATTTTCTTTTAGAAAGTTTGAATCAAACATTTCAATATAAAATCAAAAATGATTAAAAAAATTATAATAAGCGCATGTTTGCTTTTGTCGTTAGTTTCCTTTGCTCAAGAAGGTACTTCATCACCTTATTCTTATTATGGAATTGGAGACATTAGATTTAAAGGAACAGCTGAAGGTCGTTCTATGGCTGGAGTAGAGGTAGAACAAGACAGTATTCATATTAACTTACAAAACCCTGCAAGTTTTGCTAATTTAAAGCTTACCACTTTTACACTAGGAGGAACTTATAATACGACAACATTAAAATCAGATTCTAAGAGTGAAAAGGCAAGAAGAACAACTTTAGATTATCTTGCGGTTGGATTGCCTTTCGGAAAAATAGGAGTTGGATTTGGATTAATTCCTTATTCTTCTGTAGGCTATAAAATTGAGTCTGTTTCGGAAGATGTTAATACAATCAATAGAAGATATAATGGTACAGGAGGATTGAATAAAGCATTTCTTGGATTGGGGTATAAAGTAAATTCCAATTTTAATATAGGAGCTGATGTTCAGTATAATTTTGGAAGAATTGAAACGAATAGTTTAGAGTTCATTACTGGAACTCCTGTGGGAACCAGCGAGAAAAACAGGGCTGATTTGTCTGGGGTAAATTTCGACATTGGAGCGATGTATAAGGTTAAGTTAAAGAATAAGCTAAATGTGTATGGGAGTCTTAATTACACATTCCAAAACACCTTGACATCTCAAAACACAAGGGATATAGCTACTGTAGATTACAATTCAGGGTTTAATATTGTGGATGTTTTGGGAGAACAAAAAAATAATGTTGACTTGAAGTTTTCAAGCAAGACAACCTTAAGTGCAGGTATTGGTGAATCTCACAAGTGGTTAATTGGTGGGAAAGTGGCTTATTCAAAATCTTCAGGACAAGCTAATACCTATAATGACTTTGGTAATGTAGGATATGGAAAGTACGGAAATGTGAGTTTAGGAGGGTATTATATTCCTAATTACAATTCATTTTCAAGTTATGCAAAAAGAATTGTTTATCGAGGGGGTTTGAAATATGAAAAAACAGGCTTGGTCGTTAGTGGGGAATCTATAAATGATGTTGGACTTACTTTAGGATTGGGATTGCCTATTACGGGTACTTTGTCTAATGTAAATATTGGATTCGAGTTAGGGAAAAGAGGAACTACATCATCAAACTTGGTTCAAGAGAATTATGCTAACATTAGTGTAGGGTTTTCATTGAATGACAAATGGTTCGTTCAAAGAAAATTCCAATAATAAAAGGATTACAGTACATTTCACCTTGTCGATATTGACGTATGGATTTATTTAAAAGATATAAAATAATTAACGTAGTCACAGTTTTTGCTGTGACTACGTTTTTTGGGTGTGAAAGTAATTTCAAGGAAGTTCAAAAAATCAATGTCACGGAATTTACACCAAGCGGAGATGCTGATAAAGTAAATTTAAAGTATACTGATTCGGGGCTTATTAAAGTTGTTTTACTTAGTCCTAAAATGTTGGATTTCTCTACTGTTAATTTTCCTTTTACGGAATTTCCTAAAGGGATAGATGTCACATTGTATGATGACAAAGGAAAAAAGACTCGCGTGACGTCAAATTATGCTATATCTTATAAGGTTACTGGTATAATTGATTTGCAGGGAAAAGTGAAGATAGCAACTGAACAAGGGCAAACACTCGAAACGGAGCAATTGTATTACGATCAAAAAAATGAGTGGTTTTTTACTGAAAAAAAGTTTAAATTTACAGATATCAAAGGATCTTCAAACGGACAAGGAATAGATTTTAGTAAAGATTTCAAGATTATTAATTCACAAAGATTAACGGGCGAATTTGATTCGGCTCAATAAAAATCAAATATTTATATTATGGGTTACTTAAAATACACGCCTTACATTTATCTTATTTTTGCTTTGTACTTCATTTATGAAGCTATTGTAAAATGGAGCGATCCTGAGGCTACTCCTTGGTTAAGTGTGATGATTGCCGGACTTGCAATTTTTATGTTTTTTTTCAGAAGAAAATATGCAAAGAAGATGCAGGATCGTAATGACCAATCCTAATCTATGGAAATTGGTGTCATAATAGTATGTCTAATACTAAGTGCCTTTTTTTCTGGAATGGAAATTGCATTTATTTCTTCGAATAAAATTTATCTGGAAATAGAAAAAAAACAAGATAATTTTCTTTCTAAAATCCTTACTAAACTTACCGAAAAACCTTCAAAATTCATAGCTGCTATGCTTATTGGGAACAATATTGCGCTGGTAGTTTATGGTTTTTTTATGGGTGCGTTACTGATGCGTCAGATAGATTCGCTAGGATATCATTTTTCGGACTTATTGAATTTGCTTATCCAGACGGTGCTGTCTACCTTGATAGTTCTAATAACAGCAGAGTTTTTACCGAAAGTCTTTTTCCAAATTTATGCAAATGGTCTAATCAAGTTTTTTGCGCTACCAGCCTATGTTTTCTATTTACTTTTCTATTTTATTTCTACTTTCTTAATCTGGGTTTCTGATTTTGTTTTAAAAAAATTCTTTAGAACAGACGGTGATCAAATACAACTTTATTTTAGTAAAGTGGAACTTGGAAATTATATTACGGAGCAAATGAGTAGCGTTGAGGATGATGATGAGGTAGATTCAGAAATTCAAATGTTTCAAAATGCCTTGGAATTTTCAGGGGTGAAGGCTAGAGATGTTATGAGTCCTAGAACGGAACTGGTAGCTATCGATTTATTTGATACAATAGCAGAACTTAAAGAATTGTTTATCGAAACAGGGTATTCTAAAGTCGTGGTCTATCAAAATTCATTAGATGATATTGTAGGTTACGTACATTCCTTTGATTTGTTTAAGAAACCCAAAAGTATTAAAGCTGTCGTTATTCCTGTCGAATTTGTTCCTGAAACAATTTACATTAAAGATGTTATGAATTTGCTTACTAAAAAGCGAAAGAGTGTTGCGGTGGTGCTGGATGAATATGGCGGAACTTCTGGTATAATAACAATTGAAGATATTGTAGAGGAACTTTTTGGAGAGATTGAAGACGAGCATGATTTAGATGAAGAGTTGATAGAAAAGGAACTTGGGGATGATACTTATATTTTTTCGGCTCGATTTGATGTTGAGTATTTGAATCAAGCTTACAAACTTAATATACCTGAAAGTGATTCTTATGGTACTCTAGGTGGTTTTATTGTCGATTTTACTAACGATATTCCGTTAAAAGGAGAGGTGATTACCATAGGTACCTATCATTTTGTAATAGAAGAGGCTACAAATAAGAAAATTGAATTGGTTAAATTAACCATAAAGGACTGATTTATTTTCATTAATGTCCGATAAAAAATAAAATCGTAATATTTTATTTTTTATCTATTTGATTTTCATTGTTTTAATTTTC
>NZ_JBZXDY010000033.1:0-28756 GCF_058725285.1 Flavobacterium sp. DW-iso2
GAGCGATTAAAATCAAATCAATTTCAAGGATTAAAATTTAGACGACAGCACCCAATTGGTATCTATATTGTAGATTTCTATTGTCATCAACATAAACTTATCATTGAAGTGGATGGCGCGTATCATTCGGCTTTAGAGCAAATTGAAAAAGATCAAAAACGAACTGATTTTTTGAATTTTCAAGGGTTAAGGGTTATTCGTTTTACAAATGAACAAGTAATCACCGAGATAGAATGTGTGTTGGATGAAATTAGAGAATGTTGTAAAGGCTGATTTTCGAAGATTTTAAAAATCATTTGTTTTTCCCCGGCCCTAAAGGGAGCCAAATGATTTTTGGAGCGAGAGTGTTTTAAAAATCATTTGTTTTTCTTGGGTCTAAAGGGAGATTTGGTTAAGTATTTTAAAAATCATTTGTTTTTCCCCGGCCCTAAAGGGAGCCAAATGATTTTTGGAGGGAGAGTGTTTTAGAAATCATTTGTTTTTCCCCGACCCTAAAGGGAGCCAAATGATTTTTGGAGGGAGAGTGTTTTAGGAAATCATTTGTTTTTCCCCGACCCTAAAGGGGGCCAGATGATTTTTGGAACGAGAGTGTTTTAAAAATCATTTATTTTTCCTGGGTTTAAAGGGAGGGCTCTGATTTTTGGACGCTAGTAAAAAGTATCTAATGCAATCTCTGGATTTGTTCTTTACTACTTAAAGTGATAGGCGGTCACTGTTATCAAATTGTAAGTGGGTAAGACGACCAAAAGATGGGGATAATCTCTTAGAAAAATATAGGTTTTTATATCACTAAATTTGGTGATATTTTATTTTTGTGGGTGTGTTTTTTTAGTGCTGTATCTGATTACTTTATAGTTAGTTAGTTTACTTTTTTAGCGCTTTATCGGACTTTGCCTTTTCAATACTTAAAGGAGGAATTTTTTAAGTGCTATATAGTGGCTATATTTGCCGAAAAGATTGATTTTGCTATTGGTGTTACTATTTTTATAGCGGTTTGTCAAAGCGAAGGAGAGCGTAAAAATGAGACTAAGCCATATTTCAAATTTATGTTTTATCGTTATCATAGAAAAATAGCGGTATGATTGATTTTTTAATGGTTAGTTTGCCTTTTGTATTCTAATAAAATAGTGTTTTTAGCATAGCGATAAAATGTTAAGTAAAAGACCGCAATTGTTTTTATTTAATCTATTTTTGCAACCTTAAAAAAATTTAGTGCGTCCCTTATGGGAGTCGCTAGGGCGGAGCCGTAGTAAAAACAAACGGTTTTGTACGTTTTTTGCTAATAAAACACTTTAAAAAACGAATTATTCTTTAGATTTGAATTCTAATAAATTGAATATGAAAAAAATTATTACTGTAATCGTCTTGCTTATTGCTCTTTTTCAATCATCAACTGCCACTGCACAAGATTTATTAAAAAGTACTGATTTAAGTACCTTGAAAGTAGATTACTTGTCAGATAGTGATATTTCGAAAATAAAAGCGCAGTTGCAAAGTAATAACGTAACTATAGATCAAGCAAGACAGATGGCTTTGGCTAAAGGGATGCCTGCTAGTGAATTTGCTAAATTAAAGGAAAGATTAGCGATGCCTACTTCAAAAAAAGAGGTTGTAAAGCCATATGATAAGGATGGGAATGAGTCTAATGACCAAGAACAGGAATATGGAAGAGCGCAGGAAAAAATCATCAATAACAAAGTCAAGGATTCGATTAATTCACTTATTTATGGGTCTCAGCTATTTGATAATCCTACTTTAAATTTTGAACCTAATTTAAAATTAGCTACACCTGTAAATTATATCTTAGGACCGGGGGATGAATTACAAATAAGTGTATACGGTGTTCAAGAATTTAATGCGAGCACCCCTGTTACTATTGAAGGAAAAATAAGTATTCAATATGTTGGAGAAATAGTCGTTTCAGGAATGACCATTGAATCGGCAACTCAAAAAATAAAAGCGGCGATTTCAAGAGTGTACAGTACGGTACCTTCTGGACAATCTCAGGTGAGTGTTAGTTTGAGTCGCATTCGAACCATTAAAGTAACTATAATAGGAGGTAAGCAACCGGGAAATTATTCGATCTCCTCTTTAGCAACCGTATATAATGCGTTGTTTTTAGCGGGAGGTCCTGGTGAAAATGGTAGTTATAGAAATATAGAATTGATTCGAAATAACAAATTGTACCGAACGGTTGATATCTATGATTTTTTAGTGAAGGGGGACCAATCGAGCAATATAGGACTAAAAGATAATGATGTTATTAGAATTCCAGCTTATACGCAAAGAGTTACGGTTGAAGGGGAAGTAAAACGCCCAGGGATTTTTGAAATAAAAAAAGAAGAGTCCTTCTCTGATTTATTGTCGTTTGCTTCTGGATTTAATGATTTTGCTTATACGGCCGCGGTAAATGTATTGCAAAAAACAGGGAAAGAATTTAGAGTGCTGGATATAAAGGATTCCGATTTCAATACGTATCAGCCCTTGTCTGGAGATGTGTTTAAGGTGACTAAAATTTTAAACCGATTTGAGAATCGTATCAAAATTGACGGAGCTGTATTTAGACCTAATACCTATTCTTTTTATGAAGGGATGCGTGTCTCTGATTTGATTGCAAAAGCGGATGGATTGAAAGAAGATGCGTATAGCAATAGAGCGCGTATCATTCGATTAAAATCAGATTTAACAACAGAAATAGTCAATGTCGACTTGGCAAAAGCGTTACAAGGCGATTTAGAGTCTGATCTTACATTAAGAAGAGAAGATAAGGTGACGGTATATTCCGTTTTAGATTTCGTGGAAAAGTTTAAGATCACCATTGATGGAGAAGTAAAAGATCCCGATGTATATGATTATCATGAGGGACTGACCTTGAACGATTTATTAATTCAAGCTGGGGGGTTAACTGGTTCTGCTTCTAAAAGAGTGGAAGTGGCTAGAATGATAGTATCAGAAGAAATTGACGATGCGAATCCTAATAAGGTTCAGCTATTTAATCTAGAGATTGATGCGGCGCACAATGAGCAGTTAAAGAATTTTGCTTTGCAACCCTTTGACGTGGTCAATGTTCGTAAAATGGCTTTTTACGAGAAACCTGAGATGGTAACCATCAGTGGAGCGGTAAATTATGCTGGTAAATACGTCTTGGCGACAAAGAAAGACAGGGTTTATGATGTGGTGCAAAGAGCGGGCGGTTTGACCTCGTTAGCTAATGTAGCAGGGGTGAAAATAAAAAGACCGATCAAAGCCAAACAAATTGAAGAAATTGAAAGCATCGATTTGAAATTAGGGGCAATAAAGAAAGAAAAGTTACCAGTAGCGGTTAGGGATAGTATAAGTAATAGAGTGAAGGACAGTATTCAAAATAGTTCCTTTAAGAAGATGAATGAGGTAGTGAAGTATGCTACCATACCGGTCGACTGGAAGTCGATTGTTAAAAACCCAAATAACAATACCAATGTCATCCTGTTTCCAGGGGACGAAATTGAAGTAGCTGCTTTTAATGAGGGGGTTAAGGTGACAGGAAATGTCTTGTTGACTTCGGAGATTCCTTATGAAAAAGGAAGAGGTTTTGGTTATTACCTGAGTTCCGTTGGGGGAGTAGATGCTAAAGGGTGGAAGAAAAAGGCCTATATTATTTATCCTAATGGAAAAGCGGCTGTAGCTCATTCGTTTCTATTTTTTAAATCTTATCCAAAGGTAACACCAGGATCGCAAATTATAGTTCCTGAGAAACCGGAAGTCAAAAAGATGAGTACAGGAGAATTGGTCAGTATAGGAAGTGTTATTGCTAGTTTGGCGCTGTTGATTGTTACTGCTTTTAAATAGAATATGCCGTTGTGAGTTGGCGGTTTTCTGTTGTGGGTTGTCATTTATGAGTTATCGGTTATCAGTTATCAGTTTTCCGAAATAAGTACTATCCGATTAAATAGAGTCTCTTATCAACAGACGAAACAGAAAACAGTTATCGGTTAGCGGTTTACCGGAAAGCCTGGTATCGGATTACATATATTCTCGACTCAACATACTAAAACAGAGAACAGAAAAAAGAGAGTAGTTATCAGTTATGACTTATCGGTTTTCCAGAAAGCGCCGTATCGGATTACATCTAATCGAGCATCAGCATACGAAAACAGAGAACAGAGAATAGAAAACAAAAACAGACAACAGTCAATTCAATCATAAACAATCTCGCATCAACAGACGAAAACAGAAAACCGAAAACAGACAACCGATAACGGATAACAGAAAACGGATAGCAGAGAACCCCACAACGGATAACAGTATAAAATGAACGAACAAATTACAAACGACGAAATATCCTTAAAGGAGCTACTTGAAAAAGCGAAAGAATGGTATTCTTATTTGCTGTCTCAATGGAAAATAATCGTATTGGCAGGAATAATAGGTGCTGCTATTGGTTTAACTTATTCTTTTATTAAAAAACCGGTTTATACTGCGACTTTGTCTTTTGCACTAGAAGATGAAAAAGGAGGAGGTGGACTAGGTGGAGCATTGGGTTTGGCGAGTTCTTTCGGTTTAGATTTAGGAGGCGGCGGCGGAAGTATCTTTACAGGTTCTAATCTAACTGAATTATTCAAGTCTAGAAGTATGGTAGAGCAAACGTTATTAACTCCAGTTACCTATGAAGGGAAAACCATTTCTTTGGCGGAGATGTATATTCAAAATCAAGGGTGGCGAGACAGTTGGAAAGACAAGCCCAAATTTGCTACTATTCAATTTTTACCCAATGAAGACCGTAAGGACTATACTCGAGTTCAAGATAGTATTTTAGGCGTGATGTATGCTGATCTATCTACCAATGGTTTAAGTGTAGGTCAAAAAGATAAAAAAATCGCTATTATATCAATTGATGTCAATTCTACCAACGAATTGTTTGCTAAATATTTTACCGAAGCTTTAGTTAAGGAGGTTTCAGATTTTTATATCGAGACTAAAAGCAGAAAATCTCGTGAGAATATGGATGTGCTGGAAAGACAAACAGATTCTATTCGCAGAGCGTTAAATGGTGCTATTACAGGAGTGGCTGTTGCCAATGATAATACGTTTAATTTGAATCCAGCATTAAATGTACGTAGAACTCCGTCTGCTAGAAGACAAGTAGACGTGCAGGCTAATACCGCGATTTTAACGGAATTGGTAAAACAAAGCGAGCTTGCAAAAGTAACTTTGCGTAAAGAAACTCCTTTAATTCAGGTTATTGATAGCCCTATTTTACCTTTGCATAAGGAAAGGTTTGGCAAAGCGAAGGGGATTTTGCTGGGAGGAATTTTGGTCAGTTTTTTAGTTGTTTTATTCTTGATATTTAGGAGGGTTTTAAAAAAAAAATAACTTACTCAAGCATTGAAAATAGTATTATATGAGTTGGTGGTGGAGTAATAGGTATAAATATCAATAAAAGTAAAATTATAATTTAAATGATGTATGATATTATAATAATTGGCGGAGGTATTGTAGGATTATCCTCTGCTTTGAATATAAAAAAAACTAATTGCAAATTAAAAGTTCTAGTTTTAGAAAAAGAATCGCATATTGCTCTTCATCAAACAGGTCATAATAGTGGTGTTGTGCATTCGGGGATCTACTATAAACCAGGTAGTTTAAAAGCTACTAATTGCAAAAGCGGTTATGAAAAAATAATAAAATTTTGTAATCAAAATGAAATTTCAATTGATCTTTGTGGGAAGATTATTGTGGCTACTACTAAAGAAGAGTTGCCTATCTTGGATACTATTTACACACGAGGGGTTGAAAATGGGTTGTTAGGTATAAAAAAAATTAATAACGAGGAAATAAAGGAAATAGAACCGCATTGTTTTGGTTTAGGGGGAATTTGGGTTCCACAGACAGGAATTGTTGATTATAAAGAAGTTTCCCAAAAATATTTAGATCTCTTTTTATTATTAGGGGGGGAGATTGTTTTTGATAGTGTTGTTAAAGATATAAATATAATTGGCTCTACTACTGAAATACAAACAGAAAAAAGGAATTTTGAAACAAATTTGGTGATTAATTGTGCGGGATTATACTCTGATAAAATTGCAAAATTAACAAATCCAGAATTAGATGTGCAGATTTTGCCATTCAGAGGAGAGTATTATACTTTAAAAAAAGAAAAGGAGTATTTAGTCAATAATTTAATATATCCAGTACCTAATCCTAATTTTCCGTTTTTAGGAGTGCATTTTACAAGAATGATTCATGGAGGTGTTGAGGCAGGACCTAATGCTGTCCTGGCATTTGCCAGAGAAGGTTACGATAATAAGACGTTTAATTTTAAAGAACTTTTAGAAACCTTAGGTCATTCCGGGTTTCAAAAAGTAGCTTTGAAATACTGGAAAGATGGATTGTATGAAATGTATCGTTCCTATTCAAAAACGGCATTTACTAAAGCTTTACAAAAATTAGTTCCTGAAATACAAAAAGAAGATTTAGAAGTAGGCAATGCAGGTGTTAGGGCTCAAGCCTGTGACAGGAAAGGTAATTTATCAGATGATTTTTTAATATTTGAAAATAAAAACGTGATTAATATTTGTAATGCACCTTCTCCAGCTGCCACTTCTTCTTTATCGATAGGAGAAAGTATTGCCGATATGGTGTTAAAAAAAATTAATTAAGTAATACTATTAGTTATATAATGATTAAAGTGTAGTTTATGAATATACTCAACTTATTAGGGAGAGATACTGAGATTTTTGAAAGAGATATTAATATTCATAAAGGGGAATTGGCAAGTATTGTAGCGAGCTCTTCTTTTTTAGTGATTGGTGGTGCAGGTTCTATTGGACAAGCTGTGACTAAAGAAATATTTAAAAGAAATCCACTCAAATTACATGTTGTTGACATTAGTGAAAATAATATGGTAGAGTTAGTTCGTGATTTGAGAAGCTCTTATGGATATATTGAAGGAGATTTTCAAACTTTTGCTTTGGATATTGGTTCGGTTGAGTACGATGCTTTTATTAAAGCGGACGGTCAATTTGATTATGTATTGAATTTGTCGGCGTTAAAGCATGTTAGAAGTGAAAAAGATTCTTTTACTTTGATGCGAATGATAGATGTTAATATTTTCAACACTGAGAAAACAATGCAGCAATCGATTGAAAACGGTACTAAAAAATATTTTTGCGTTTCTACTGATAAAGCAGCAAATCCTGTGAATATGATGGGCGCTTCTAAGCGTATCATGGAAATGTATTTGATGCGTAAAAGTAAAGAAATAAACGTTTCAACGGCTCGATTTGCTAATGTGGCTTTTTCAGATGGTTCTTTATTACATGGATTTAATCAAAGAGTCCAAAAAAGACAACCTATCGTTGCTCCAAACGATATCAAGCGCTATTTTGTAACACCCAAAGAATCTGGGGAATTATGTTTAATGTCTTGTATATTTGGAGAAAACAGGGATGTCTTTTTTCCTAAATTAGATGAGAATTTGAATTTAATTTCCTTTGCTGATATTGCAGTTAGATATCTTGCTGAAATTGGGTACGAGCCTTATTTATGTGCGACAGAAGAAGAAGCTAGAGAAAATATAGAAGAATTGATTGCTCAAAAAAAATGGCCTTGTTTGTTTACAGCTAGTGATACAACTGGTGAAAAAGATTTTGAAGAATTTTATACAGACAACGAAATACTAGATATGACTCGTTTTGCGAAACTTGGGGTTATAAAAAATGAAGCTTTGTATGATGAGGTCAAATTAGTAAATTTTAGCAAAAAAATTGGTTTAATGAAATCGAAGCTTTCTTGGACTAAGGAAGCTATAGTAGACTTATTTCATGACTTAATCACCGATTTTGGACATAAAGAAACAGGGAAATATTTAGATTCAAAAATGTAATTAATTTAAATTTTAATATAGTAGTTTAATTTTTAATGCAAAATCTAAAAAAGATAGTCATTTATGCAATTCAACTAACAATTTTTAGAATTTTGGAATTATTTAAGTAGTAATTTAGGAAGCACAAAAATGCTATTACCTAGCTATTTATCCTAAAATGTAGAATTTTTTATTATCGATCGTTGTAATGCAAAACTACAGAAGAGATTATTTTAGTAAAGTAAAAGTTTTGAATCTAAATTATTTTCGAATTTTAGATTCAAATAGTAAAGTTAACTTTAAATAGTGACATTGTTTTTTAATTTTATAGTAAAAAAAGAAGGTAAATAATATTATTTTAATAAAGCAAAAAAACAAATTTTTATGATTAAACGTGCAGTAATTTTAGCAGGAGGTAAAGGGACTAGATTGCGTCCTTATACTGTGGTATTGCCAAAGCCATTAATGCCAATAGGAGAATATCCAATTTTAGAGGTAGTTATAAGACAATTAGTTTCAAATGGATTTAGTCATATCACATTGGCGGTTAATCATCAAGCAGAATTAATTAAAGCTTTTTTTGGTGATGGAAAAAAATGGAATGTATTAATTGACTACTCTTTTGAAGACAAACCATTAGGAACTATGGGGCCATTGAAATTAATTAATGATTTACCAGATGATTTTTTAGTTATGAACGGTGATATTTTAACGGATTTAAATTTTTCAAAATTTTATGATGACCATGTAAAAGCGAAAGAATTGTTTACTATTTCATCATTCAGAAGGGATCAAAAAATTGACTATGGTGTATTAGATATAGATAGTAATAGTAATCTTCAAGGTTTTATAGAAAAACCGGTAAATAAATTTGAAGTGAGTATGGGGATTTACATGATAAACAGTAAAATCTTAAGTTATATTCCTTATAATTCTTTATATGGTTTTGATAACCTGATGTTAGCCATGCTAAAAGAAAAAAAAAATGTAAGTGTTAATGTTTTTGATGGATACTGGTTGGATATTGGTAGACCAGATGATTATATGCAAGCTATAGAAGAATTTGGGGAAATGAAAACAAAATTTATTAATGACTAAAGTTCTTGTTACTGGATCAAAAGGCTTTATAGGTTCTAATCTATTACCTAAACTTCAAGCACTCGGGTATGAAGTTATAGCGTTACATCGTGAAGATGGTGATATTGCACTATCGACTACATGGGAAAAACTCCCTAAAGTTGATGTTGTTATACACTTAGCTGCAAAGTCAGTTGTTCCCGAGAGTTGGAAAAAAAATTATGATTATTTGCAGTGTAATTTATTCGGCACATTAAATGCTCTTAATTATTGTAAAAAGCATAATGCTAAGCTAATTTTTATTAGCTCGTATTTGTATGGAAACCCAGAAATATTACCTATAAAAGAAAGTGCTAAAATTATTGCGTCAAACCCTTACGGTTTATCAAAAAAATTAGCGGAAGATACTTGTGAGTTTTTTTCGAAAAATGAAAATATAGATGTTGTTATTATTCGTCCTTTTAATATCTATGGGCCGGGTCAATCAGATAATTATCTTATACAAACTGTAATTTCTCAGATTAAAAATTCAGATATTATAAAAGTGAAAGATTTAGAACCTAAACGAGACTATATTTTCATAGATGATGTTTCAGATGCAATAATTCTATCTATTGAAGCAGCTGGAAATTTTAATGTTTTTAATTTAGGGTGCGGAGAGAGTTATTCAGTATTAGAAATTATTAATTTAATTCAGGGACTACTTGGGACAAATCATTCCATTGTGTCAAGTAATGAAAGGCGGAAAGGTGAAATTATGAATACGGTTGCTGATAATAGTAGAGCAAAAAGCATATTAAATTGGAGCCCAAAATATTCGTTAAAAGATGGTATTAAAAAAATATTTGAATTAAATGTTAATACCTAACATAAATAAGCTAATTAGATTAATTAATGAGTAAGTTTTTTTTTAGCAAAAATGTATGTTTTTTAGAAGTAATTAATAATTTGAATGCAACAAAGTAAATCGCTTAGGTTTTTTATTAAATTTTCATATGGCGGATTAATTTCTGCCGCCTTATCATTCTTAAGCACGCCAATAATTACTGCCCTTGTTTTGCCTGACGAATTTGGTAAAGCTTCGATGGTGATTTTAGCTTTTAGTTTATTAATTAATTTTGTTCAATTAGGAGCTGACCAAAGTTTTGTAAGATTTTTTTATCAAAAAAAGTATATAAATAAGATTGGGCTCCTTCTAACTAATTCAATAGTAATTCCAATATTTCTTACTTGCTTATGTATAGTTCTTATACTTATAATGGGTGAGAAGATAAGTGTATTGCTAATTGATAGAATAAGTTTGCAGGTTCCAATTCTGTTGTCCTTACTATTATTTTTTGGAGTTATAGAACGATTTTCTAGCTTATTGATAAGAATGAATCAAAAAGGAATGTTATTCTCAAACTTGAAAATTGTTCAAAGTATAGTTAACATTAGCGTTATCGTCTTATACGCTAAATATGTAGAAAGTTCGTTTCTTGCGATTATTTATGGGAGTTTATTTTCATTTTCATTAGCTGCCATAATAGGAGTTTTTATTGAAAGAAAATATTGGAATAAAATTGCAGTAACAATTAATAAGACTGATATTACTGAAATTTTAAGATATGGGCTTCCATTTGTTCCGACATTTATTATTTCATGGGTTTTTGAAGGTATAGATAAAATAGCACTTAAATATTACTCTAATTTTAATGAAATTGGTCTTTATACGGCAGCTTATAAAATAGTGGCAATTTTAACTATTCTTCAAGTTACTTTTTCTAATTTTTGGGTGCCAATATCATACGAGGCTTATGAGAAAAATTCTATTGAAAGTAAAAAAATGTTCCAAAATGTGTTCAATGGTTTAAGTGGTATTTTTTTTATTCTGGCTATTTTAATTATTTCTATGAAGGATTTAATAATACTTCTTTTTGCTGAAAATTATAGAAATGCCACAACGATTGTACCATTTTTAATTTTTATGCCGATAATGTACACTTTGTCAGAAATTACAGTTGGTGGTATTAATTTTAAAAATAAGACATACTGGCATCTTATAATATCTGTAATAGCGGCAGCTGTTAACGTCTTTGGGGTATCTTTTTTAGTGCCTAAATATGGAGCCATAGGAGCATCAATTTCTACAGGCCTTGCTTATATTGCCTTCTTTTATATGCGTACGTTGATTTCAAATTATTATTTTCCTTTAAACTTTAAAATTTTAAAAACAACTATTGCCATAGCCATCGTTTTAATAATAGCTTCTATAAATACTTTTGTTGCCAATAAAGGGTATTGTGGCATTGCAAATTTTGCGTCGTTAATTAGCATTATTTTAATTTATAAGATAGAATTAAATATGTTATTTACAAAATTTATAAAAAAATCATCATTATGAAAATTTTATTTATTACCCTGATAAAAGGTTCATATCCTTATATTGATGAATTTTCAAAACTATTAAATGAAAAAGGCATAGAAGTTGAGGTATTTGACATGTTTGACATGTATACTCTGAAAATTGTAGATGGGAAAGAGCATATTAATTATCATTTAGAGTCCTCGATAATAAGAAAAATTTGTGCGGTTAGATTTTTGGGAACAATACTTAGGCTAATATTTTATAAGATGTATTTTGCTGCAAAACCTTTAAAGGTCGATCATATTTCAATCCATTATGTTTTACCTTTTTATTCTTTTTTTATTCGTTCATTTAAAACTAATGCAAAATCTGTAAGTACTTGTATTTGGGGTTCTGATTTTTATAGAATATCAGATAACAAAAGAAATAAAATGAAACCGTTATTTGCTAAATGTGATTCAATTATTATATCTAATCCAAAAATGGCTGAGGAATTTTCAAATTATTATGAAAATAGGTTTTTGCAAAAAATTAAGCATATTGGCTTCGGTATTGGAAAATTAGATTTAATTGAAAAGTTAGCGACAACTTTTGCAAAAGGGGATCTCAAGAAAAATATTAGTTTACCTGAGGACAAATTGATGGTTACCATCGGCTATAACGGTATTGAAGCGCAACAACATCTGTTAGTTTTAGAATCGTTTACAAACCTGCCTAAAGAGCTTAAAAATAAAATATTTATTATTATCCCTTTTGGATATGGTGGAGATTCAATATATAAAAATTCAATAAAAAACAAACTCGATATTTTAAGAATTGACCATGTTATTTTCGATAATTTTCTTTCTGATGAGGATGTTGCAAAAATCAGAATATGTACGGATTTTGTTATAAATGCTCAAACTACAGATGCAGCTTCCGCGTCATTACAAGAGCATTTATATTCTAAAAACGTATTACTTGCCGGCGAATGGTTACCGTATGACTATTTTTTATATAATGGTATAAAATTATGGTCTTTTAATGCGAATGACTTGGAGGAAAAGATTTTAGAAATGCTAAATAGTTTTGAGGATTACTCTAGTCAAGTTGAAACAAATAGGGAAAAAATATATGAACTATCTAGCTGGAATTCAAGAATAGGCCAGTGGATTAACGTTTTTGAAAATAAATTATGATATCAATTATTAATTATGGAATGGGGAATTTAGGTTCCATCCAAAATATGCTTAAAAAACTGGGATTCAAGTCGGAAATAATTAATAGTCCAGAAGAATGTAAAGACGCGCAAAAAATAATACTGCCTGGAGTGGGTCATTTTGAGGAAGGAATGAGAGTCCTTAATGAAAATGGTTGGTTGCCAATTTTAAATCAAAAAGTAATGCATGAGCAAATTCCTGCTTTAGGGATTTGCTTAGGAATGCAGTTGATGGCAAAATGTAGTGAGGAAGGAAATTGTGATGGGTTGAATTGGATTGATGCAAATGTTAAGCGGTTCAAGTTTGAAGAACAGAGTATGAAAGTACCGCATATGGGATGGAATGAGGTGTTGCCAAAATTTAGTTCACCATTATTTGCAGGTTTTGAAATTTTGGAAGATATAAGATACTATCATGTTCATTCTTATTATGTAGAGTTAAATAGTCCGGAATTTGAGATTGCAAAAACGGTTTACGGTATTCCGTTTACAAGTGCATTCCAAAAAAACAATATATATGGAGTCCAGTTTCATCCTGAGAAGAGTCATAAATTTGGATTAAAAATGTTGTCTAACTTTGCTAAAATATAATATGTTAAAACCTCGTGTTATTCCGATTTTACTTTTGCAAAATGATGGTCTTGTAAAAACGACTAAGTTTAAAGATTCAAAATATATTGGTGATCCCATTAATGCCATTCGCATTTTTAACGATAAGGAAGTTGATGAGTTGATTTTTCTGGATATTATGGTTTCTAGAGGAAAGAAAGCTATAGATTATGATTTAATTTCAAATATTGCTTCAGAGTGCTTTATGCCGCTATGTTATGGTGGTGGAATAAGCGATATCGATTCTATAAGAAGAATATTGAGACTAGGAGTCGAAAAAATTTGTATAAACAGTTATGCTTTTGAGAACCCAAATTTTATAAAAGAGGCTGTGGGTTTATTTGGTAGTTCAACAATTGTAATTTCTATTGATGTTAAAAAGAACATTTTTGGTAAATATGAGGTTTGGACTAATGGAGCTACTAAAAAATTAAAAATTAGCATTAGTGATGCCCTTTTGCAAATGGAGAAACTGGGTGCTGGGGAAATATTAATTAACTCTGTTGATAGGGATGGCACTATGCTAGGATATGATTGTACGCTGATAGAACAAGTGAGTAAGCTTGTTTCCATTCCGGTTGTGGCTGCGGGTGGTGCTGGTAAAGTCTCGGACTTCTCTGAAGCGATTAAAAGTGGTGCTTCTGCTGTTGCAGCAGGGAGTATGTTTGTGTTTCATGGGAAACATAAAGCAGTTTTAATTACTTATCCAAATAGAAAAGAAATTTGGTAGTTAGATAAATTTATATAAGATTAAAATCATGAATAAAAAATATAGAATATGTACTAAATGTGTCATGGACACAACTGATCCAGATATTACTTTTAACGAAGTTGGCGTTTGCAACCATTGTGCTCATTATGATAAGCAAATGGCTCAACTTCCTAAAGGAAATGAAGCCCAAGATATTTTGAATGATTTAGTAAAACAAATAAAAAAAGATGGTCAATCTAATGAATATGATTGTATTATTGGACTTAGTGGAGGTGTTGATAGCACATACGTTGCTTATTTAGTAAAAGAGAAATTAGGTTTACGTCCGCTAGCTGTTCATTTAGACAATGGTTGGAATTCTGAATTGTCAGTTATTAACATGGAAAATATTGTCAAGAAATTGGATATTGATTTATATACTCATGTGATAGATTGGGAAGAGTTTAAGGATATTCAATTATCCTTTTTGAAATCATCTACTCCAGATTCTGAAGTTCCTTCTGATCACGCGATATTTTCTGTATTAAGACAGGTAGCCAAAAAACACAAAATAAAGCATGTTATAAATGGAATTAATGTTAAAACAGAGAGTCATCATGCTTTAAGTTGGTCGCAGGGACATTCTGATTTCGGGTATATAAAAGGTATACAAAAAAAGTTTGGTTCAAAAAAAATTAAAACTTTTCCTCACGGAAATAGATTAACCATTTTTGAAGATGTTTTCTCAAAAAAATGGGTGAACATATTGAATTTTATAGATTATGACAAGGATGAAGCTAAAAGATTGATTACAGAAAAATTGAACTGGAAAGACTATGGAGGGAAACATTACGAGTCAATTTACACGAAATTTTTCCAAGGTTATATTTTACCTCAAAAATTTGGTTATGATAAGAGAAAGATGCACTTGTCGAGTCTTATTTGTGCCGGTGTTGTTACTCGTGAAGATGCATTAGATGAATTAGAGCAACCTCCTTATCCAGTTCAGGAACAATTAGACGATAGAGAATATTTGATTAAAAAATTTAAAATCACTCTTGAACAATTTGAAGGAATTATGAATCGTCCCGTAAAATCATATTATGATTACCCATCATATTATGGTAAAATTCTTAAAAGTACATATTTGCCTAAAATTAAAAAGACGATAAAATTTTTCATGAATTCTTCTAAATCGCAAGGTGATTCTTAATCTTACAAATGTAATTGGTGTTGAAATTTAGAAAAATTAACAATAAATATGTATTGTACTTTACTGTAATCTTTCTCTTTACAATGGGCTCTGAGTTGTTGAGTAATTTGATGATTTTGATTTTATTGTGTGCTCAATATAAAGATTTAAAATTTAGAAAAACTGATTTGTTTCCGGCAATAGTTTTTCCACTAATTATTTTTCCTTTTTACTTGTTCTCAGGAAATGAATATTTATTGCGGTTTATAATTTACATTCCTAGATTTTTATTAATACTAGTAGTGTTCGAGAAGTTTCTGTTAGATATATCTTATGAAGTTCTTAGAAATGTTTTACAAAGGGTTTTCATTATTCATTGTGTTGTAATTCTTCTTTGTGCTGCTTATCCACCATTAAATGTTTTTTTTAATATTATTTTGGCCAAGCCATTTGTCTCTGAGTTTAGAATTTCGGGACTTTTTTCTGGCTATGATTTTATTTCTTTTTTTACAGTTTTATATTTATATGGAGAATACAGATGCAATGGTTATAAGTTTAATGGATTTGGGTATTTTCAACTTTTTTTAGGTTTTAGTGCAACTGTAGTTACAGGAAGATTTGGGATTGTTTTGTATCTGTTATTTTTTTCAATAATTTTTTTAAGGAAAATAACTTTTGCTAAAATAGCATCTTTGTTTATTAGCGGGCTTGTTCTAGCGATGTTGTTCTATGATAGAATTCTTTTGTTTTATAGCACTTTTTTATTGTTACGGGATACTTTACAACTGGATGACCCCAGTAAAAGTAACCTTTCTTTGGAGGATTATGGCTCAGAGGGACAAGATGGGATGTATTCTTTAAGTCCTTTGACATTATATGAAGAGGCCACAAGGCCATTTCATGATATTTCGAATTATGTTTTACCAAATATAAATCCTACTGTAGTGGATTCAGGACCGTCATTTGTTATCCTGAACATTGGTCTTATTCTTTTTGTGTTAGTTTATATCTATTATTTCAGATTAATTTATAGATCAATTAGTGGAGTCGCATTTCTTACT
This sequence comes from Flavobacterium sp. DW-iso2, assembly GCF_058725285.1. NCBI lineage: Bacteria > Pseudomonadati > Bacteroidota > Flavobacteriia > Flavobacteriales > Flavobacteriaceae > Flavobacterium > Flavobacterium sp. DW-iso2. The sequence goes on from NZ_JBZXDY010000033.1 coordinate 16,019, forward strand.
GTCGTAATTTTTTTAATGGATATTAAATTTAGAATCATATTAGTTATGATGCCAACAATTTGGATTATATTAAATCTAAACAGAATAAAAAAGTATGAAAATTTATAATTTAATTTTTTAAAAGTAATGCACGTAACTTATTTTACAATTGAAGATATAGGTTCTGGTTTATTCAGAAATCAGGTTATTAATAAATTAAACGCGATACTAGCGGTAGATTCAAATATAACTTTTGAAGTATTAATTATTAATAGTCCGATAAAATATAAAACTCATAAAAAGATTTTAAAAGAGTATCGATCCACACTTTCAAATCGGATGGAAATTAGATATTATCCTGTATTGCCGCCATTAAGATATGCTTTAAGTAGTGTTATGCAGTCAATTTTGATTCTAAAGTGGTTGGAATTTTTTTGTATATTTTTTGTTAGGGTTAAAGGAGATGTAATTCATTGTAGAAGTTATTGGCCAACTATTATAGCCTCTAACGTTTATAGTATACCAATTTTATTCGATTTGAGAAGTCTTTACCCAGCAGAAAACGTGGCTGCAGGGAAACTAGAGTTAAACTCAAAAGAATATAAATTTTGGCTCAAACAGGAAAGTTTTTGTATCCATACCGCTAAAGTTAATAGCGCAGTTTCAGAAGCGATGGTTTCTTATATCAATAGTATTAAGCCTACTTCTGTGACTCATCTTAACTCAATAATTGTAAATACAGAAGAAATTTATTATGATGCTCAAGAAAGAATTGATAAGAGAACTAAATTAGACTGGCAAGAAAATATAATTTTAGTTTATTCTGGTAGTCTGGGAGTAAGTGGCGTGAACAGGGAAGCATTGATTAAAATTTTGATGTTATTTTCAAAATTAAGTGACAATTTTAGGTTTTTATTTTTATCTAGTGATAGTAAGCATACTATAGAGGAAATATTAATTAAGGCGAATATCCCTCAAGATTATTTTTATATTACGGAATCTAATTCAAAAGAACTTTATAAATGGTTGTCTTGCGCTGATATTGGTTTTCATGCACTTCCGTTACAGTTAGATTCTGATACTCGTTTAGGGACTAAAGTTGTTGAATATTGGGTGAATGGACTGCCTGTAATAGTTAATAAAAATGTTGGAGCAGCAGCTGATATTATCTCAAAATATGGTATGGGATTAATTGTTGATGAGAATTCAACTTCTTCGAATGGTCTTCTTGAAGAAATCAAAGAATTGGTTATGAAAAACAGATTGGAAATTAGTAATATTGGTAAATCTATGTTTGATTCAAAGATTATAGCCAAACAATATATTACTTCGTATAACGAATGTCTTTACAATAACAAAAACAATAAACACAATGAAGAAAATTAATTTTGCGATAATCGGATGTGGAAGAATTGCTCAGCGTCATGGGGAGCATATTAACAATAATGGTAATTTAGTTGCAGTTTGCGATATTAATAAGGAAAAAGCGGATTTATTAGCTGAAAAGTATGATGCAAAAGCTTTTTACTCTATCGATGATATGTTAAGCGCTGATGATCTTAATATTGATGTTGTTTCTGTTTGTTCTCCAAACGGTTTGCATGCTAATCATAGTATAGAATCATTAAAATCGGGTCATCATGTAATATGTGAAAAACCAATGGCTATAAATTTAAGCGATTGTGGAGATATGATTCAAGTAGCTGAAAAAGCGAATAAAAGACTTTTTGCAATAAAGCAGAATCGTTTTAACCCTCCAGTTGCAGCTGTTAAACAGGCTATAGATGAGGGTAAACTTGGTAAGATTTATAGTGTTCAATTAAGTTGTTTCTGGAATAGAAATGAAGATTATTATAAAGATTCATGGAAAGGAACGGAAGATATGGATGGAGGTACATTATTTACTCAATTTAGCCATTTTGTTGACTTGTTATATTGGATGATTGGAGATGTTCGGAACGCGTATGCTTTAACAGGAAATTTTGCTCATAAAAATATTATTGAATTTGAGGATACAGGAGTTGTAGCATTGGAATTTAATAATGGTGCATTGGGAACCATTAACTATACAGTTAATAGTTATGGAAAAAATATGGAGGGTTCGTTAACTATCTTTGGAGAAAAAGGAACAGTTAAAATCGGTGGGCAATACCTTAACGAATTGGAATACCAGAATATTAAGGGATTTAAGATTGAAAATTTACCAGAAGGGAATACTGCTAATAATTACGGCGCCTATCAAGGGTCTATGTCTAATCATGACAAAATATATGAAAATCTTGTTGATGTTTTGACTAATGACGGTGTCATTACAACGAATGCTTTTGAAGGATTGAAAACTGTTGAAATTATTGAAAAAATTTATAAGTCAGCAAAAAAATTAAATTCATGAATGAACCGTTGATTTTTAATTCTCAAATAAAATCTGATGTGGTATTTGGAACTGATGTTAAAATAGTCAAGCCAGTTAATTTATATGGCTGTACTATTGGGAATAATACATTTGTCGGGCCGTTCGTAGAAATACAGAAAGATGTTAAAATAGGGGATAATTGTAAAATTCAGTCTCATACTTTCATTTGTGAGCTTGTTGAAATAGGAGATGACTGTTTTGTAGGACATGGAGTTGTTTTTATTAATGACTTATTTGCAAACGGTGGACCTGCCATGGGGGATATAAGTCTTTGGAAAAAAACTATAGTTGGTAGGAATGTTTCAATAGGTAGTAATGCGACTATTTTACCTGTAGAAATTTGTGACAACGTTGTAATAGGAGCGGGAGCTGTAGTAACAAAAAACATAACTAAGCCAGGAGTGTATATTGGCAATCCTGCAAAATTTTTTAAAAAAAAAGAATAACTGATGAAAGTACCATTTGTTGATTTAAAAAGTCAATATATTTCGATAAAGGAAAATATTGACAATGCTATTGAAAATGTTATAAATGAAACGGCATTTATTGGCGGTAAGTATGTTGAGGAATTTGAAAATAAATTCGCAGCACTGTATGGTGTTAAGCATTGTTTGGCAGTAGCCAATGGAACCGATTCATTGTATATTTTAATGAAAATGCTTCAAATTGGGAATGGTGATGAGGTAATAACAGTGGCAAATAGTTGGATATCATCATCTGAAACAATTACGCAAACAGGAGCAAAGCCAGTATTTGTAGATATTGATCCAATATTATATACACTAGATGAAAATTTATTAGAATCTGCCATTACTTCGAGAACAAAAGCAATTATCCCAGTTCATTTACAAGGTCAGATGTGTGATATGGATAAAATAATGACTATTGCAAATAAATATGGAATTCCAGTAATTGAAGATTGTGCTCAATCTCATTTTTCCGAATATAAAGGAAATAGAGCTGGTATAACTGGTATTGCTGGATCGTTTTCATTTTATCCAGGTAAAAATTTAGGAGCGTATGGAGATGCAGGATGTATATTAACAAATGATGATGAACTGGCTGTAAAATGCAGAATGTTTGCCAGGCATGGGGCATTAAAAAAGCACAATCATATTATTGAGGGTATAAATAGTAGAATGGATGGTATTCAAGCTGCTATATTAACAGCGAAACTTCCTTATATATTATCTTGGACGGACAACCGGATAACTAATGCGAACTTGTATAATAAATATTTGGGAGAAATAAAGGATATTATTTTACCAGTTGTTAGGCCAGAATCGAAGCATTCATTTCATTTATATGTAATTAGAACAAAAAAGAGAGAGGAATTGGCAGCTTTTTTAAAATCAAAAAATATTGAAACGGCAGTTCATTACCCAGTTGCGCTGCATAACATGGAAGCCTATAAATATTTGAACTATAGTCCAGATGATTTTCCTATTGCAAATTTATATCAAAATCAAATTCTTTCATTGCCAATGTATCCGGAGTTAAGTGAAGTTCAAATTGTTTATATATCAGAAACAATAAAAGAATTTTTTCAAAAATAAACATATGATATCAGTTTGCATTGCAACTTATAATGGAGAAAAATATATTAAAGATCAAATTGATTCAATCTTAAATCAACTTGGTTCCGAAGATGAAATTATTATATCTGATGATGGCTCTGATGATGGTACGATAAAGATCGTAAATGAGTTTAATGATAAAAGAATTAAAATTGTCTACAATAATGTGGAAAGAGGATATACCCATAACTTTGAGAATGCTATAAAAAATGCGAGTGGAGATTTTATCTTTCTTTCTGATCAAGATGATGTTTGGATGGATAATAAGGTTTCTGAAACAATGAATTCACTAGAAAAATGTGATTTTGTAGTGTCTGATGCCTTATTTGTTGATGAAAATCTTCAGGATTTGAAACACACTTTTTTTTCTATGAGAGGAGGGGCAAAAGGATTTTTCAAGAACATGTACAAATCTCAATATTTGGGGGCGTGTATGGCTTTTAAGAAAGAGATTTTAGTTAAGCTATTGCCTTTTCCGCAAAAAACAGAATTATGTCCCCATGACCTATGGATTTCTTTAATTTCTGAGTTTTATTTTAAAACAATAGTTATTTATAAACCCTTAATCAAGTACAGAAGACATGGTAATAATGTTTCTACAGGAGGTGAAACAAGTAGTAACTCTCGTTATATGCAAATTAAATTTAGATTATATTGTTTGACGCAGGTAATTTTTAGATTATGTAGATGATTATGAAAAATTTTTTAAAGAGATACACGGTATTTCAGGTTTTCACGCTATCAATTAATATTATAAGGACTAAATTAATATTTAGTAAAGCGAGACTTATAAGGTTTCCTATCGATATTAGAGGTAAGGAGTTTATGAGTGTTAAAAAGGGCTTCACAACGGGCTGTTATTGTAGGCTTGAAGCATATCCAGAAAATAATAATAAGGTTCTTTTTTTTGGTGAGAATGTGCAAATAAATGACTCTGTTCATATTACTGCGATGAAAAGTGTTCGCATTGGAGCGAATGTTTTAATGGCAAGTAAAATCTACATTTCAGATTGTACGCATGGAAGTTATATAGGTAATGATTATGATAGCAATCCCAACGTCAGTCCGCTAGAGCGACCATTGTCCTCAAAGCCTGTTGTTATAGAGGATAATGTTTGGTTAGGAGAATTTGTATCGGTATTGCCTGGAGTAACCATAGGTAGAGGCACAATTGTAGGAGCAAACTCCGTAGTTTCAAAAAGCCTACCTTCTTATGTAATTGCGGTGGGAACACCAGCAAAACCAATAAAAAAGTACAATTTTGAATCCCAAAGATGGGAAAAAATATAAACAAGAAATAATGAAAAATATACTAATTACGGGAGGTGCTGGATTCATAGGAAGTAATTTAGCTCTTAAACTTATAGAAAAGGGACATAAAATCACAGTGTTAGACAACCTGTCAAAACAAATACATGGCGAAAATCCTGAGGAAAGTTCGCCTTTATATAAGAGTATTAAAGACAAAGTAACTTTTATAAAAGGTACGGTAACCTCAAAACAAGATTGGCTTGTAGCAATCAAAGGGCAAGATGTAATAGTACACTATGCTGCCGAGACTGGTACGGGACAATCAATGTATGAAATACATAAATACGTAGATGTAAATGTTAACGGGACAGCAATTATGTTAGATTTACTTGCTAATAGTTCCCACAAAGTTGAAAAAGTTATTATTGCTTCTTCTCGTTCTATTTATGGTGAAGGAAAGTATATCAACGAAAAAGGAGAAAGTGTTTATCCTAAGCATCGTACCTCTGATTATATGGATGAAGGTGATTTTGAAGTTAAATATGATGGTTCTAATAACTTAAAATTAGTAGGTACTGACGAAGATTCTAAAATTCATCCATCATCAGTATACGGGATCACTAAGCAAAATCAGGAACAAATGGTAATGACTGTTTGCCCTACAATAGGTATTGCTCCAGTTTCTTTTAGATATCAAAACGTATATGGACCGGGACAATCTTTAAAAAATCCTTACACTGGTATACTGTCTATTTTTTCTACTCAAATAAAAAACGGAAATGGAATTAATATTTTTGAAGATGGCAAGGAAACACGTGACTTTGTATATATAGATGATGTCGTTGATGCTACTATTTTAGGAATTGAAAAAGAAGAAGCAAACAATGAAATTTTCAATGTAGGTACTGGTGTTGCTACAGATGTAATAAGTGTTGCTACTAATTTGATCAAAAATTATGGCGTAGATGTTCCAGTAGCAGTAAGTGGTAACTATCGTTTGGGTGATATTCGTCATAATTATGCAGATTTAACTAAAATAAATTCAAAGTTAGGATTTACACCTAAATATTCATTTGAGGAAGGATTGAAACAATTTACCAATTGGGTAAATACGCAAGAGGTCGAAAAAGATAATTATCAAAAATCGATTGATGAAATGAAAGCAAAAGGATTGTATAAATAATGAATCTAAAAGATAAAATTTCAGATAAAAAAATACTATTTTTCTCCGTTCAAACTTTTAATCTTGAAAAAGAGATAAAGCAAAAAATGGAGGAAAATGGTGCAATTGTAACTTATTATGATGAAAGACCTGTAAATAATAATTTTACTAAAGGAATTATTAGATTAAAAAGAAGTCTTTATCAAAAAAAAATTGATGAATACTATCAAAATATTTTAAAGGTGACAGAGAAAGTTGTTTTTGATTTTTTGTTTGTAAACAGAGGAGAAGTAATCACTGTTGAGTTTCTTGAAAAGTTTAAAAAACAACAGCCCAATTGTGAACTAATATTTTTCACTTGGGATTCCTTTACAAACCATGCGCATCCTACTACAATACTGAAATGTTTTCATAAAAGATTTAGCTTTGATTTAGGCGATGCCGAAAAATATAATATAGGATTTCGGCCGCTATTCTATTTAGACAAGTACAAACACATCAAAAAAAGTGATGTGTTTGAAAAAAAACATGATCTTTTGTTTTTAGGAACGGCACATTCAGATCGTTATTTGATCAGTACCGCAGTTTCAAATTGGTGTTCTAGAAATGGACTTACGGCTTTTACCTTTTATTATATGCATAGCAAAGCAGTATATTGGTATAAAAAATCATTTGATAAAAGTTTTAAAGAATTTGACTATAAAAAATTAAGTTTTAATAGTCTTAGTACAGATGAAATTGTAAATCTTTACAAAATGTCTAATGTAATTTTAGATATCAATCATCCCGGTCAAAAAGGATTGACGATGCGTACTTTTGAGGCTATTGGATCTGGAAAGAAAATGATCACCACAAATGCTGAAGTTAAAAAATACCCTTTCTATTCTCCAGATGTTTTTTACGTGATTGATAGGAATAATATTTCTTTAGATGAAGCTTTCTTTACTAGTCCAATTCCAGATATTACAAAAAACATGTATTATAAATGCTCAATAGAAGGTTGGTTGTCAGATATTTTTTTAAAATCTGAAAAAGAAGATTGGAAACCTTTAATGAATATATAAGAGTTTATGAAAATTGTCATCACAGGAATTTCAGGATTTATAGGTCAAAATCTTTCAATATTTTTAAAAGAAAATAGAAATGTAGTTCAAGGGTTATCGCTACGAAATGAAAATTGGTGTTTTGATAAAAAGGCAGATGCAATTATTCATCTTGCAGGTAAAGCTCATGATACAGCAAATAGATCTTCTGTGGCAGAATACTTTGCAGTAAATACGGATTTGACGAAAAAACTTTTTAATCAATTCTTAGATTCAGAAGTACGAGACTTTATTTGTTTTAGTAGTGTAAAAGCGACTGCAGATTCAATTGACAGGGCTTTAGATGAAAACCATATTTCTAATCCTAAAACGCCGTACGGAAAATCCAAATTTGAAGCAGAGAAATATTTACTTTCACAAAAATTATCAGGAAATAAAAGGCTTTTCATCATACGTCCTTGCATGATTCATGGCCCCGGAAATAAAGGAAATTTAAATTTATTATATAATTTAGTTAATAGAGGATTGCCTTGGCCTTTGGGAGCTTTTGATAATAAACGATCGTTTTTAAGTATCGACAACCTTTGTTTTATTATAAAAGAATTATTGGAAAATGGAAATATATCTTCAGGAATTTATAATGTGGCCGATGATGAAGCGCTTTCGACTAATGAGGTAATTGCATTGTTAGGTCAAAGCTTAGCAAAGAAAAACAGGATTGTAAATATTCCGTCATATTGGATTAAATCGATAGCGAAATTAGGAGATTATTTTCATTTACCTCTCAATTCGGAGCGTTTGCAGAAACTAACGGAGAATTATGTGGTAAGTAATCAGAAAATTATAACTGCTATTGGTAAATCATTACCAGTTACATCCAGAGAGGGTTTGATGAAAACTTTCGAATCATTTAAAAATAATAAATAAAAATATCGCATGACCATTGAGATGACTACCATTCAAGATTTAGTAATTATTACCCCAACCGCATTCCATGATGAACGCGGTTATTTTTTTGAAGCCTACAATAAAGTTAAATTTAACGAGAATGGCATTATGTATGACTTCATACAAGACAATCAGTCGTTTTCTAAACGAGGAGTGATTCGTGGCTTGCATTTACAAATTAATCCTTTTGCACAAGCCAAGCTAGTACGCGTTTTGCAAGGAGAAATTCTAGATGTAGCGGTAGATTTGCGCAAAAATTCATCAACATACGGTCAACATTTTTCAGTTGTACTAAGTGCAGAGAATAAAAAACAATTGATGGTGCCTCCTGGTTTTGCACATGGGTTTTCGGTATTGAGTGAAACTGCTTCCGTACTATATAAAGTCGATCAGGTTTATCATAAAGAAAGTGAAAGAGGGATTCGCTATGATGATGCTACGTTAAATATTGATTGGCAGCTGCGTCCCGAGGAAGTAATTGTTTCTGAGAAGGATTTGATTTTGCCGGGGTTTGATGGGATTGACTGGGAGTTTTAAATCCCCCTAGCCCCCGAAGGGGGAAAGTTTTAAGTCTATTGGTTTATAATTTTGATGTAGTAAGCGGTTTTCGATACGATTTTAAAATAGCTAACGCAATTTTAAAAATCACTTCCCGATTCTCCTGAAAGCGTTCCTGTCGGGATAAACTAAACTGACAATTAGCTTTTTAAATATTGCTTTTTTGCAGAACCTTTTATTGGTTTCAAATAGAGTTTAAAACTATGCACTTTCAGTGCATCTCGCTTTAGCTTCTAAAAAAGTTTTTTCGCCACAGATTCACAGATTTTCAAAAATTATTTTTAATCAGTGGATCAGTGGCGAAACTTTACTGGTTTTTCACAATCTAGCCTTGCAGACTTTTAGCCTGCTAAACCAAATCTATGGACTTGCAGTCCATCGTGTTTTATTTGTTGGGTTTTTGCGGGGATAGATGCTTTAACCGCAGAGGGAGCAAAGGTTATGCAAAGTGCACAAAGTGGCTTCGGTTTTTCCTTTATGAATGTTCGGTAAGGGGAGTAGTTATTTAATATTGGAACACATATGACACGGATTGGGCGGATTTTCGCTGATTTCTTATGTAGGGATCTGTTTTCATCAGTTTAAATCCGTGTCATCCGTGTTCCGTTCTCAATATTGGTAGTAAGCTGTTTTCTGTTATCGGTTATGGGTTCTTGAGTGTTGGAAATCGACTAACGATTAAAAGTGCACATTTTCGTTTTTCCCCGACCCTAAAGGGAGTCGAAAATTGGAGGGTGTGTGAAGATTTTCGTTTTGCCCCTGCCCTAAAGGGAGCCGAAAATTGGGGTGTGTGAAGATTTTCGTTTTTCCCCGACCCTAAAGGGAGCCGAAAATTGGAGGGTGTGTGGAAATTTTCGTTTTTCCCCGACCCTAAAGGGAGCCGAAAATTGGAGGGTGTGTGAAGATTTTCGTTTTGCCCCTGCCCTAAAGGGAGCCGAAAATTGGAGGGTGTGTGGAAATTTTCGTTTTTCCCCTGCCCTAAAGGGAGCCGGAAATTAGAGGGTGTGTGGAAATTTTCGTTTTTCCCCTGCCCTAAAGGGAGTCGAAAATTAGAGGGTGTGTGAAGATTTTCGCTTTTCCCCGACCCTAAAGGGAGCCGAAAATTGGAGGGTGTGTGGAAATTTTCGTTTTTCCCCGACCCTAAAGGGAGCCGAAAATCGAGAGGGTGTGTGGAAATTTTCGTTTTTCCCCTGCCCTAAAGGGAGCCGAAAATTGGAGGGTGTGTGGAAATTTTCGTTTTTCCCCTGCCCTAAGGAGAGCCGAAAATTGGAGGGTGTGTGGAAATTTTCGTTTTGCCCCTGCCCTAAAGGGAGCCGAAAATTGGAGGGTGTGTGGAAATTTTCGTTTTTCCCCGACCCTAAAGGGAGCCGAAAATTAGAGGGTGTGTGGAAATTTTCGTTTTCCCCCTGCCCTAAAGGGAGGTGAAAATTGGAGGGTGTGTGGAAATTTTCGTTTTTCCCCTGCCCTAAAGGGAGCCGAAAATTAGAAGGTGTGTGGAAATTTTCGTTTTTCCCCTGCCCTAAAGGGAGCCGAAAATTAGAGGGTGTGTGGAAATTTTCGTTTTTCCCCTGCCCTAAAGGGAGCCGAAAATCGAGAGCGTTATGTTTTACGAGCTTAAATGGAGGTGGGAATTTAAGGTTATGAGTTATCGGTTTTTGATTATTGGAATTTTGGATTTAATCTCGAAACTTCGGAATTGGGATTTCCTTTTTGTTGTATTGTGTGTTTCAAAACAATGCATTATATTTGGTATCGTAATTACGGTTACGGTAATTTAAATTACGATAAATAATGAAATTTTATAACAGAACTAGCGAATTGAATTTATTGAGCAAAATAGAAGAAGCGGCTCATCAATCGGCTCAAATGACTTTTGTGGTAGGTCGCAGAAGAATTGGTAAAACCAGTCTTTTACTGGAAGCTTACCAAAAAAACAACTGTCTTTATTTTTTTGTAGCCAAAAAAAATGAAGCTTTGCTTTGTATAGAGTTTGTGGAGGAAGTGAAACGAAAATTGCAAATACCGATATTTGGAGAACTAAAAACGTTTAAAGCGCTGTTTGGGTTTTTAATGGAAGTAGCCAAGAGCCGTCATTTCACGTTAATTATTGATGAATTTCAGGAGTTCAATACGGTAAATGCTTCGGTATTTTCAGACATGCAGCACCTATGGGACAGTAATAAGAAGGATAGTAAAATAAATCTATTGCTGTGCGGTTCTGTTTATTCGATGATGACTCGTATTTTTGAAAATGCTAAAGAACCCCTTTTTGGAAGGGCAACACAACGCATTCATCTCAAAGCTTTTGATGTGGCCACGTTAAAAGAGATTTTAAAGGATTATCATCCACATTATTCGGGGGAGGATTTGCTAGCCTTTTATTTAATTACAGGAGGAGTTGCCAAGTATGTCGAGCTTTTAGTCACAAAACAAGCATTTACAAAACAAACCATAATTGCGGAAGTTATAGGTGAAAATTCTCTTTTTTTAGAAGAAGGTAAAAATGTGTTGATAGAAGAGTTTGGTAAAGATTATGGTAATTATTTTTCGATACTTTCCTTAATTGCTTCCGGAAAAACGTCTAGAGTGGCCATAGAATCTATCATGGAAATGCAAACAGGAGGGTTTTTGGATCGCTTGGAGAATGAATATGGTGTAGTTCAAAAAGTACGCCCAATATTAGCAAAACCAAACAGTCGTAGTGTTAAGTATTCGATATCAGATAATTTTTTAAGTTTTTGGTTCCGTTTTATATATAAATATCGCAGTGCAGTAGAAGCTGGAAACTTAGACTACTTGAAACAAATTGTAGATCGGGATTATACTACCTACAGTGGGAAGATTTTAGAAAAATACTTCATAGAAGAACGAAAAGCTGAAAAAAAATACAATCTGATTGGAACCTACTGGGAACGAAATAATCAAAATGAAATTGATATTGTTGCTGTAAATGATTTAGCAAAAACCGTATTGTTTGCGGAAGTAAAAAGGAATAAAAATAATATTGACATTGGAAAGTTAGAAGAAAAATCAGCGCAATTGCTTCAGCAATTTAAGGTGTATAAAGTTTCGTATATAGGCTACTCCTTAGATGATGTATGAGCGTTATTTTGAATCGGCACTAATGATAGTGATATAAGACTTGAAGATTTTCGTTTTTCCCCTCCCGAAAGCTTTCGGGACTAAAGGGAGCCGAAAATTTAGAAGGTGTGTGAAGATTTTCGTTTTTCCCCTGCCCTAAAGGGAGCCGAAAATTGGAGGGTGTGTGGAAATTTTCGTTTTGCCCCTGCCCTAAAGGGAGTTGAAAATTAGGTGTGTGGAATTTTCGTTTTTCCCCGACCCTAAAGGGAGCCGAAAATTAGAGGGTGTGTGGAAATTTTCGTTTTTCCCCGACCCTAAAGGGAGCCGAAAATTAGAGGGTGTGTGAAGATTTTCGTTTTTCCCCGACCCTAAAGGGAGCCGAAAATTGGAGGGTGTGTGGGAATTTTCGTTTTTCCCCGACCCTAAAGGGAGCCGAAAATTGGAGGGTGTGTGGAAATTTTCGTTTTTCCCCGACCCTAAAGGGAGTTGAAAATTAGAGGGTGTGTGGAAATTTTCGTTTTTCCCCTGCCCTAAAGGGAGTCGAAAATTGGAGGGTGTGTGGAAATTTTCGCTTTTCCCCGACCCTAAAGGGAGTCGAAAATTGGAGAGTGTGTGGAAATTTTCGTTTTTCCCCGGCCCTAAAGGGAGTCGAAAATTGGAGGGTGTGTGGAAATTTTCGTTTTTCCCCTGCCCTAAAGGGAGCCGAAAATTGGAGGGTGTGTGGAA
>NZ_JBZXDY010000034.1:0-28363 GCF_058725285.1 Flavobacterium sp. DW-iso2
AAGTTAATTAGCTGATAATTTTGCCCTTTATCCATGAAATTAATTAATTTTGTTCTTATGGCAATATCGTGGCACATTGGGTTATAAATTTAGACAAATGCAGCATAGATAAGGGTTCAGCCGATTAGGTTCGAATCCTACTCTACCTTTTCTTCAGTTTTTTTTGACATTTCCTTAAATTCTTTTTCAAAACTTCTACGTGTTATAAATACAAATTTTCCAAAGCCAGCTTGAAGTCTATCATACATTGAAAAATCAATAGTGGTATAGCCTTCTCGATTAATCGCATCTACTTGCTTCAAGCCCCTATAACGATTCCCATATCCGCGGCAAAATCACAAAAGATAGTTTTTCTTTATATATAAAATTTATAAGTTTATAATGACTTTTTTTAGCGTAACATTATTATTTACACTACAATTAGCAATCTATTTACAACTACAAATTAAGAGTAAAAAATATATTATGTTAGGTACTATTTCCGTAAAAAAAGGTAGGTATATTGATAAAAAAACAGCTGTGATAAAATTACAATTAGGATCCATAAATTTCCATAAGTACTTGAATTACAATACTAAAAAAGATTTAATCATGTTTTTAAATCGGAATTGAGTGATCAATAGCATTGGAATTTACAGCATAAATGATAACGATATCTAATTCTAAATATTTACGGTAAACGTTTCAAATCCTCTACAAAAAAAATCAAAATTTGTTTGTACAGCGCTATTAAACTAGATGAAGCGAACCCACATTTGCTGATATGAATAATTATTCTCAATTGCCTTAGAATTAGTAATAATTAGAAATTAAACGCCAAACTCTCGCTTTAAAGGACATCTATTATCTCCAATGGTCGTATTGGATATTTTTACGTGAAGTTTTAAACAACAGATCGCCATGAAGCCATTCACTTTTGACCAAATACCTATAATGATGAACAAGATTCATGATAAATTGGATTATTTAGAAAAACTAATTGCAAGAATTTCTACTGTAGAAGAAAATAAGGAAGAACTTCTAAACATTCAAGAAGCATCAAAACTTTTAAATCTATCGGTATCAACAATCTATAGTAAAGTGTGTAAAAGGGAAATCCCATTTAATAAACAAGGTAAACGCATTTATTTTTACAGGCATGAGTTAATGAAATGGATTAAGTCTGGTCGAGTAAAAACTTATTTCGAGATCGAAAATGATATTGAAAAGAGGTGAAAAATCTGAAGTAAAACTAGATTTTTGACCTCTTTTCTTTTGACCTCTTTTTTTTTAAATCCTAATTTCTAGGTATCACCATCATATAAGACTTAGCTTTTTTATAACAGTGATGTAATAAACATTCAAAATTAATAACTATTTTTGTACAAACAACTCCCATGAGATATGTTGTCTTAATAAGGATACTTTGTTTAGTTTTGTGATAGTTTGCTTTAAATTGTACCATAATTGTACCACAGAGGTTTAAAACGCCATTAAAGTAAGGAAAGTTATTTTCTGTATCGGAAAATAGCAATCGTGAGCAAGTTAGCAGTCTTTAAACATCAATAAAATTTCAAATAAAAAGAAAATAACAGCTTTCGTTTGATCTCCAAATTAGCCAATTGTACTTAACACAATCCCTAATTTCACCACTGATAGAGCAATAAATAGCAGTGGTGAGTTATTTTTAACATAATATTACTAGGCTATCTTTCGCAAAATTCTATTTTTGTAACTTAACTATAATAATAAAAGACATGAAAGAATTAGTAGCAAAGATTAACGCTGAGTTTGAAGCATTTACTGCAGAAACAGAATCTCTAATTGAAAAAGGAGTAAAAGCTGCTGGAGCAAGAGCACGTAAGTCAACTTTAGAAATGGAAAAAATGCTAAAAGAATTTAGAAAACTTTCTATCGAAGAGTCTAAAAAATAATTCCCTTTTACACAAAAGTCCTTAGTCAATCTAGGGGCTTTTGTTTTTTAACACCATTAAGTACTATTCAAACGGAATTTACTTAGCGAGCAGCTGTATAGTAGCAGTCACATGACTGCCATTTCAGGCTATTCACTACAAGTCCGCGGGAATCGCCCTTAAAACATAAACCCAAAACGAGCTTCCTCTGGTCGCTGTTTTGGGTTTTGTTTTATACGGGCTCTTCCCTTGCGGGCTTTTCGTTACTATCCTGGGCAGAAAGTAAACCTTGGATAAAATCTATTCATCCCCATCAAAAAAATCGTTAATATCAAAATCATCACTCTCTGTCGGTGGAACTACTCCTTGCGGATTAAACAAACCCCATTCATCCCAAATGTGATTGCTAGTGTCAAAACTAGCTACCCAATCTAAAAACAACAACCGAAATTCATCAATTTCTTTTCTAATGAGTTTTACGTATTCTAAATCTTTATAACTCTCATGAAATCGCAAACTTCCCACCTGTACATATAAGTGCATCGCATGATCTCTAATAATAGCCGCATTTTGCATCCGAATACTGTATAAATCACCTCCTTCGGCTCCCGCAATTTTTACCGTAATAATCATAGCATCGGCTCGCATCAAGTCTTTTGTTCCTTGAATATAATCATCGTCTTCCGGTAACGACCCCATCAAGCTTTCAACTAATTGGTAAATCAGTTCTGCTTTTTGGAAGATTGGTAAGTTCTGAGTATTGTCTAATCTAGACATAGTTCGCTGATTAGTTTTATTAATTTAATTAAAATTTTAATTTCATTTAAAGATAGAAAGATAGTTGATTTTCTAACTACAACCAACCTGATTGAATCCATTTTAGCATAGTTCGCTTATATTCTTTTACGGAGATTAAAAATACTATTATTTTCGAAAAATACAGAAAATAATTGAATCCGACTTCTGGATAAAAATTAACATTAAATTTGGTCATAAGAACTAAAAAGTCTCTTTAAATATTTTAATTTAGTCTAAAAATTACGAATACAAAACATAATTTCATGGACGATGAAACCTTTATCTTCTGCCTCGAAGGTGTTCCTGACATAGACACCACTACAAATACTGAGGTGGTAAAAAACTTAGAAAAATTTGCCCTTGAGCATAATATTGCCAGTATTTACAAAACCTGCGATACCATTGAAGGATTAGAAGAAAGCTTAGGTGCTTTACTTTATGACGATCATAATTTTAAAGATTATGTTATTATTTATTTGGTAATGCCCGGACAAGAAAACAATATTTGCTTACATGATTATTACTATAGCTTAGAGGAAATTGCTGAGTTATTTGAAGGAAAATTAAGAGGTAAAATAGTACACTTTTCTAATAAAAAAGTTTTAGACTTAACTGCCGAAGAAGCCCAGTACTTTTTGGACATCACTAATGCTCGTGCCATTTCCGGTTACGGGGAATCATTACATACCTTGAGCAGTATTCACTTAGACAAAGCTTTTTTCAGCTTATGTGAAGAACAAGACGACCTTGTTGAAATAGTTGAAGAATTGCATCAAAAACATTATGCGCTTTGTAAACTGCTAGACTTTAGAATGTATTACTAAAAACAATAGTCCATTTTTTATAACTAAACCAAATCTACAAGGTTAAAATTTTACTGCGAACCTGAGTGCTTATCGCTAGTTTCAAAAATACTCACTCATTAAATTAGCGTCTTTGTACCTTCATAGCCATAAAAATAAAAAACTATATAATTTCCAGTAAAGTTAAACATAATTACTATTTAATAAATTAAAAATCAGTTGTTTACATAAAATTTACTAACTTTAATATATGAAAAAACATTTCAATATTATTATCGCAGGAGCCGGAGGTATTGCTGAGGCTGTTAGTTTAATTTTAGCCGAATGGAGTGATACCACTCCAACTCTTTTTATTGGCGATCGAAGTTTTTTAAAAGCTAAAAAAGTAGCTAAGTGGATAGAGGAAGGAACTACAAAACCCTGTATCATTAAAGCTTTTAATCTTGACGAAAAAGGATTAACTGAGGAAATGATTACCATCTTTCAACAAGGAGATATCATTCTGGACTGCCTGCCAGGTGTCGCAGCACCAAGAATAGCTCAATTTGCAAAAGACTTTAACCTTCATTACGCCAACCTTACTGAATATGTTGCCGAAACGGCGGAAATTATAACTTTGTCTAAAAATGCAACTACTGGTTTTCTATTGCAGACTGGCTTAGCGCCAGGTTATATTGATTTATTAGCCCATGAATTATTCAAGCAATTTCAAAATGATTACAAAGTCAACTCTATCCACACACTAGAATTTAAAGTTGGTGCCTTAACAAAACATGCCGTGACACCTCACTTTTACGGATTTACTTGGAGTCCCGTAGGTGTGGCAACCGAGTACCTGAAAGATACCATTGTACTGAGGGACTATGTCAAAACCACACTGCCGTCCTTATCAGAAAGAGCTACCATAATTATTGACGGCATTACTTATGAAGAAGATCTTACCTCTGGAGGTGCCGCAGATTTACCAGATGCTTTATCTGGAAAAGTGTGCCATCTCGATTATAAAACATTACGCTATCCTGGTCATTATGTATGGATTGAAAAGCAAATAAAAAAAATAGGCACTACAAAAGATGCAATTAAAGAACTCCAACAGAAGATGCAAGAAGCAATTCCGCATATAGAGGACGACCAAATTGTATTGTATGCTGCCATAGAAGGCAAAGACATCGAAGGAGTTTTACGCCGCCGCGAAATAGCCAAAACCATACTCCCACAAAAAATAGGGAATCATCAATTAAGAGCGATTCAGACAACTACTGCGGCACCTTTGGCGCAAGCCGCACAATTACTACTCGAAGGCAAGTATAAAGGCGCTCTTCTACAAAGCCAAATTGACTCCGCAGCATTCCTTAATGGGAATTTTGTTTCAAGAGTTTATGGAAAAATATAACACCCAATTTGTGTAAAACAAACTTCCGTTTTCAATACAAACAAAGTACATTTTTTTTGTAATATTACGTTCTATTAAAGCACAGTTAATATTCGCAAATAATGAGAACGTACTATATCAATAATGGCCAAGAGAATGGTGGGCCATTTACACTAGACGAATTAAAAACCCAACAGCTTACCAAAGCTACTTTAGTTTGGCACCAAGGTATGGACGAATGGAAGCACGCTACTGACATACAAGAACTTAAATCGTTTTTCACAGTAGTTCCTCCATCTATAAAACAAGCTATTACTACTCCCGAAATAGAGCTTTACAAAACTTCTAAAACCATATTAGGACTAAAAAAAAGTCACTTTTTTTTAGCGCTGTTATTTTCAGCAATACTCCTAACCGTTTTTATTCTTAATGTCATTCAAAATAATAAAAGAAGTGAATTAGACTTAAAAAATAAACAAACCGAATTTAGCAACGAAAAAATTAAACTAGAGCAAAACGAACGTAATGAAGAACGCATTCAAGAGGAAATTAGAAAAAGAATAGCGTTAGAAAATAATAACCTGAGAAAAAGAGATTCGATCAACAGTCGTATTAGCGAAATTAAGGCCTTGCTGATTGACAATAAAAATAAATTAGCAACATCGACAAAAGATTTAAGTGATGCCGAAAAATTTACATTCTTTCGATCTGAAAGTGAAAAAACGGAAGAAATTAGTTTGTTACAAAATGATCTCCAAAATATAGAAACTCAAATAATCCAATTAGAAAATGAATCGGACAGGTTGTATTTACAACTTGAAATGATTCGTTAAAATAGACTATTCCTTTTAATACCGTTTAAATCAATACTCAAATAATACTTTTGACTTAAAAATATAATACAACTATTAACGGAGCGGACTAAATCAAAAAATAACATGTACATACGACAGATCTATTGACTTTCTTAAAATCAGTCTGTAGCAATGTGCTAGATCCGTTGCGTCTGTGACCCAATTATTATATTTGGTATCGAAAGATATGATAAAAATCAATCACATTTTAGCCATCCAGTAATACTCATTCGGGTATTTTGAGTCACTAAAACTTCATGAAGTAGTTCATCACTTTTAAAGAAAACTGTCTTTCCTTGTGTAGGCGCGATTTTCTGGTTATTATTTTCTTGGTGAATTAGTAATTCTCCTCCATCAGCCGGTTGCCAATTGTCATTTAAATAACTAATCATCGAATACTTCCTACTAGGGTTATTGTGAAATTGATCAAAATGCTGCAGGTAAAAATCTCCTTTTTCATACAAGGAATAATGAAATTCATAGCCCGTAATTCCAGTATAACAACTCTCATTCAAGTAGGCAATAAAAGCTTCAATTTGTTCAAAAAAAGCATTTTCAAATTCATTATTGTGCTTTTTGTCTAACCAATAAATAGAATCACTTCGCACGGCGTTATCATAAGCGATTACTTCTGAATTACCTGTTCCTGCAACAATTAATAAATTTTGTTGGTTTAAGGCGAGTAAATTTTGCTTTAAGCTATTGGCCAAGTCGTCGCTTAAAAAATGTTCAGAGATCCCTACTTTATTCTCAATATAGGAGGTAATTAAAGCTTCAAAGCTATTTTCCATTGTAGTACATTGACCGAAAGTGATGCCAACGGAGCAAGGTAGTTTAAAAAGAAATAGCAATAGATTTTTATAAACTAAA
Source organism: Flavobacterium sp. DW-iso2 (assembly GCF_058725285.1). Classification (NCBI taxonomy): domain Bacteria; kingdom Pseudomonadati; phylum Bacteroidota; class Flavobacteriia; order Flavobacteriales; family Flavobacteriaceae; genus Flavobacterium; species Flavobacterium sp. DW-iso2. The sequence goes on from NZ_JBZXDY010000034.1 coordinate 6,590, forward strand.
CTTAGTAACTATTAGTATATATGAAGAAAAAAAGGATCCAGAAGTGAATCTGAATCCTTTTTACAATTATATAACTCTTATTTTTCGATTATAATTTACTGATGTAACTGCCGTACATATCCTTAAACTGATAACCATCCGTAATTCTGTCTTTACTCAGTTTTTTATATTCTACCATCGCCCAAAGAATAAATTCTTTCATAAAGAATCGGTCTTCCTTTTCTAATTGGGGCTGGTATTTCTTAACCAAGATTTCGAGAGGTACTATTGAACCCAAAATTCTTTGGTATTCCTCATCCGTAGCGTCATCTAATAATTCAAAACCGCTTTCGGCAAAAAACCACTCAATTAAATCCGTATAAGCCGTTTTTTCATCTGGTTTTTCCAGTTTTTCAATTTTAGGAAAATAGCCTGGAAAAAAAGTATGAATCGCTGATCCAATCAGGTTTTGGGCTACATAAGCCGCTCCCTCCTGCTCTCCTTCATAAACCAACTCTACCTTACCAGTAATCGATGGAATAATCCCCATAAAATCAGACAAACGCAAAGTCGTTTTATCAACGCCAGCTTTTAGAGCACGACGTTCTGCCGTGCTTAATAAGTTTTCATAAGCAGTTATGCTCATACGGGCACTTACCCCACTTTTATTGTCAATATATTCACTTTCTCTAGCTTCAAAACTGATTTGTTCTAATAAATCTTTTGCTAAAGAAGGAACGTGAACCATATCACTCTGAACAGCATCTAGGTTTGCTTCCTGCTCCGTAATGGTACGGGCAATTTGTATCGTTTCAGGATAGTGCGTCAATATTTGAGACCCGATTCTATCTTTCAACGGAGTCACGATATTTCCACGATTGGTATAATCTTCAGGGTTTGCGGTGAATACAAACTGCATATCCAGTGGCATTCTCAATTTGAATCCTCTAATTTGAATATCACCTTCCTGTAAAATATTAAACAATGCCACTTGTATTCTCGCTTGTAAATCAGGTAATTCGTTAATCACAAAGATGCAACGGTTTGCGCGCGGAATCATACCAAAATGAATCACACGATCATCAGCATAGGACAGTTTTAAATTGGCTGCTTTGATAGGATCAATATCACCTATTAAATCCGCAACGGTAACATCTGGCGTTGCTAGTTTTTCAAAGAAACGATCACTTCTATGCAACCATGAAATAGCAGTCGCATCTCCGTTTATCGCAATTAGATCTTTGGCGTAGCGCGAAATAGGTTTCAAAGGATCATCATTGATCTCTGAACCACTCACAAACGGAATATACTCATCCAATAATTCGACCATTTTTCTGGCTAAACGCGTTTTGGCTTGACCACGAAGTCCTAATAAATTGATATTGTGACGCGATAAAATAGCACGTTCTAACTCTGGAATCACTGTATTCTCAAAACCGTGAACACCATCAAATGTTGGTTTTCCTGATTTTATTTTCTCACGAAGATTAGTACGCAATTCTTCTTTTATACTTTTACTTTGATATCCTGAAGCTTTTAATTCGCCTAATGTATTTATGTTTTCTATTTTCATTTTTTTTTATTTGTTTAACCGCAAACTGCGGGAAGTCTTTATTCTACATTCTAAACGTTACTTATTCTATTTAACCGCAAAGGGCGCAAGGCTCCACGCAAAGTTCACTAAGTCTTTTTCTCTTTATTCGTATTTCTACATTCTATTTTCAACAGCTCGAGTGAACACTAAAAACTGAACACTGAACACTATTTTATTCTCTTCTTACGATTGGTCTCATAATCCTCAAAGATCATTTCACCTAGTCCTTTCAGTCCGGTGTAAAAGGCTTTCCCTTGATTGGCTTCCGTAAATTTGTTGACAAATTGCTGCAAGTAGGGATCGTTTGCAATCATGAACGTCGTGATGGGAATGTGCAGTTTTCGGGCTTGTTGTGCCTGACTGTAGCATTTATCGACAATATATTCGTCAAGACCGTTACTGTTCATGTAGTAACTACCGTCTTTTTCGCGAACACAACTCGGTTTACCGTCCGTGATCATAAAAATTTGTTTATTGGTATTTCTCTTTCTTCGCAGTAAATCCATTGCTAATTGCAATCCCGCAACGGTATTGGTGTGAAAAGGCCCTACCTTTAAGTACGGTAAATCTTTGATGGCAATCGTCCAAGCATCATTTCCAAAAACCAAAATATCCAATGTATCTTTTGGATAACGAGTAGTAATCAGCTCTGCTAAAGCCATCGCCACTTTTTTGGCAGGCGTGATTCGGTCTTCACCATACAAAATCATACTGTGGCTAATGTCGATCATTAGCACCGTACTCATCTGGGATTTGTATTGGGTATCTTCAACAACCAAATCATTTTCAGTGAGCATAAAGTCCTCTACTCCATTATTGATTTGGGCGTTACGCAAACTTTCGGTCAAAGAAATTCGTTCAAGGCCGTCGCCAAAATGAAACTCTCTAAATTCTCCCGTATGCTCATCCCCATTGCCGGAATGTTTTGTTTTATGATTTCCGTTTCCAGAGCGCTTCAAGTTTCCAAAAATCTGATCTAAAGCTTGCTGCCTGATCGCACGTTCCGTTTTGGCAGTTATACCAATACCTGACGTTCCATCGTCCTTAAGTTCATCTTTGATGTATCCTTTTTTCTTCAAATCTTCTATAAAATCATCGATGGAATAGTGTTCATCGGTGAGTTTATATTCTTTGTCTAGTTCCCGCAACCAGTCAATTGCTTCGTCAAAATCTCCTGAAGTGTGCGTGATTAATTCTTTGAAAATTCCAAAGAGTTTATCAAACGGAGACTGATTTGGCGCCTCATATTGCTTGAAGTAGAAACCTTTTTTAGTATCATTTTTCATAGACTTTAAAATTACATCATTTTGAAACAGCGCATTGACAAACGAATATTAATTTTTAGTTAAAACATGAACTAGCCCCTCAACGTAATTTGGGCGTGACCGCAAGGGTCGTGCTTTTCGCTCTCAATCTCTCTCGTCTCGTTTTAAGAACGAGACGAGAGAGGATTTCCGCTGCAATCACTCACGCGGTATGTACATACAAGCCTATTTGATTACTACAAAAACTAATAAAATTCTCCGTCAACATAAAACCAACTTCCATCTTCTAATTTAAAAGTAGAATGCTCATGATGAATTTGCGCTTGAAGTTCGATATCAAGGTAAAATGCTTTAAAAGTAACGGTATATACAGTGGTGTCTAAAACCGATAATTTAATCCACTTATTGCTTTGAGACCATTCTAGAATATCCTCTTTTCTATGCTGTTTCCGAGTAGAAAAATGAGTTGTAGCTACGAGATAATCTGCTTTTTGGGTAGCAAATGCAGAGTAGCGGGAACGCATCAAAGCTTCTGCAGTAGGAGCTTTTTTAATTCCCTTAATGTAGACTTCGCAACATTGACTAAACTCCTTTAGCGAACCGCAATAGCATTTTAATGTTTTCATGTATCAGTTATGCCTGCCCGTTAAGAGCAATTATCTTTTGGTACAATTGATTCAATAATACTTGATATTTACTGATTTCAATCAAATCCTCGTCATCATCTGAGAAATCAAGAAAATCATCTAACTGCTCACTAACTTCCACTAATCTATTATTCGCTTCTTTTGCATTCTTAGCTGCAATCAAATCAATTATTTCCTGAACATTTTTGTTCAATTCGATGAATTTATCGTTTTCCATTATTTCTTTAATTACAGTGTATCTAAATTTTTTGCGTCGTGAAATTTTTTAGTAATTTCTTTTAATTTTTCTTTGCGAAGAATTTCTGCGTTTTTAACTCTGTCCTGCGCTTTATGAAGCTTATCGTTATGCTTTTTGATGTTTTTTTCGTTATTCCTGCTCATAATAGTTTATTTATCAATCTCTTATTAAAAAACAAGTCTTCTAATCACCATGGTACTTCCATAGTTTTTTTAAAAAAAAAATAGCTTTTATCTTAAGTAGAAGGTACTTGTATTATACAAATATGGGGCAAAGTTCGGCATTTAAATTTTAACTAATAGCAAACTCCTGCAGCTAATTAGGATCTTTTATAACTAATTAGCCTCTTTAAAAACAACACTCAATTAATAATTCAATCATAATAAACAATGAAAATTAATTTATTAACATTATTTCTTCGTTTAATAAAAATCAAAACAATAAATTAGTTGACTATATAGGCTTAGTAAGTTTTTAAACCGCATTTCAATACGAATGCAGTCATTCCTTACTTTAATTAAATCTTTATAATTTTACGGTTTCCCGTAATATTATAATATATTTATGGAATCTTACTAATTAATTTTTTATATAAATAATTCAAGATTCCCTAAATCTATCAAAAAGTATAAATGAGTTCTAAAAATAATAGATTAAAATACTTCAGTTGGTTTTTAACGAAGCCTAGAACTACCGGTTTTTTCACGTTCTTATTCTTGAGCACTATTGTTGGATACATAGGCTATCAACAATATAAAATAATTGAAGATGACGAACAGTATGCTATGAGGAATAAGCTTCAAATTATTCGTCAAAATATTGAACAGTCACTTAAAAATTCGTATACCACAACACTAACCTTAGCTCTTACGATAAATGATAAAGGAGTTCCTGAAAATTTCGACAGCATTGGCAAGAAATTATTAGCTTCAAATCAAACTATCTCAGCCGTACAATTAGTTCCTAAAGGAGTAATTCGGTATACTTTACCCATGAAAGGCAACGAAGCTGCAATGGGCTTAGATATTTTAAAGTCGGTATATCTTCAAAAAGAAGCGTTAAAATCAATTCGAAATCAAAAAATGTACTTTGCAGGCCCTATTAATTTAAAGCAAGGCGGTGTTGGAATTGTAGGGCGTCTTCCAGTATTCCAGAATAATAAATTCTGGGGTTTTTCAGCAGTAATCATTAAACTAGAAGATTTATTGAAGTCTTCAGGAGTTTCTAGCATCGACAGTGCTAAATATTACTTTCAGTTTTCAAAAATAGATCCTGCTAGTGAAAAAGAAGTCTTCTATCTGCCCAAAGAGAACAAATTTTCAAACAATTATAGCGTTGCGATTAGTATTCCTGACGGCGATTGGAAGATATACCTTACATCAAAGCATCAAAATTATCTATATGCACAAATTGTACTACCCGCCATTTTCGGTTTGCTTTTAGCTGGATTATTTGGTTTTCTGATAACCCTGATGCTGAAAAAACCAGCTGAATTACAGCTTTTAGTGGAACAACAGGCCGCTAATCTTTCTGATGGTGAAATAAAATTTAAATCTATTTTTGACCAAGCGGCCGTGGGGATAGCCTATATGGATTCCTTTAGCGGCTATTTTCTCGAGATTAATGAAAAATATTGCAAATTATTAGAATATTCAGAGCAAGAATTACAAAATAGAACTTTTCAATCCGTAACGCATCCTGACGACTTAAAAGAAGATCTATCTAATTTGGAAAAACTGAAGCAAGGAACAATTAGGGAGTATTCCATGGAAAAACGGTACCTAACAAAGTCGGGGAAAATTATCTGGACTAATCTTACCGTTTCACCACTTTGGAATATAGATGAAAAACCTTCGACACATATTGCGATTGTTGAAGATATTTCATTAAAAAAAGAGGCTGAGCAATTACTTATAAAAAGCAAAATGAGTTTTAAAAACCTTTTTGACGATTCACCAATGCCTTTGTGGGAAGAAGATTATTCTGCAGTAAAAAATTACCTTCTGGAGTTAAAACTCATTAACGAAAGTGGTAAAACAGTTTCGTCTTATTTTAGGAACCATCCCGAAGTAGTAAAAAAATGCTTCTCTCTAGTAAAAATTGTAAATGTCAATAATCAATGTTTAATTCAATACGCTCCAAAAACCAAATCTGAACTTCTTAATAATGTCGATCTCCTATTTGGCGAAGAATCTATCCCTTCTTTTTCAAAGCATCTAGAAGCCATTTGCAAAGGAAAAAGGCATTTGATGATGGACGCGAAAATAAAAAAACCAACAGGTGAAATCAGAGATATTCATTTTGTATATAGCGTACTGAGAGGGTATGAAGATTCTCTGGAAAGAGTAATCATATCAACAGAGGATATTACAGAGCGAAAAATAGCTGAAAAAAAAATTATTGATTCACAAAAAAGAACTGAATCTCTCATCAATACTATTGATGGAATCGTATGGGAAAGCGATATTGAAACCTTTTCTTTTTCTTTTATAAGTAAAAAAGTAGAGCAAATATTAGGGTACACTTCACAGGAATGGATTGCAAGTCCTACTTTTTGGGCAGACCACATTCATCCAGAGGACAGGGAAACTGCAATTAATTATTGTATTTTAAAAACAAGTCAAAATTTAAACCATGATTTTGAATATCGAATGATTGCAAAAAACCGTTCAATTGTTTGGCTAAAAGACATCGTAACTATCGTTTTTGAAAATGATAAGGCCTGTGGCTTACGGGGAATTATGATCGATATTACCAAAAATAAGGAAGCAGAAAAAGATTTGAAGTATTCTTTTAACATGGTTACCGAACAAAATAAAAGACTTTTGAATTTTTCTTATATTGTATCTCATAATCTAAGATCACATACCAGTAATATTGCATCAATAATGTCGTTAATTGAATCTTCAGATTCTGAGCAAGAAAAAAACGAGATGTTACTGCTATTGAAATCAGTTTCTAATTCGTTAAACGAAACGATGCTACACCTCAATGATGTTATCAATATAAGAAACAACATTGGTTTGGTTTCAGAATCTTTAAACTTAAATCAATATGTAGAGACTGCGCAAAATGCACTTTCTGAACAAATAAGTACCCACAACGTTTCTATTTTGAACGAAATATCGAATGATGTAACGGTCAATTACAACCCCTCCTACTTAGAGAGTGTTTTACATAACATCCTATCTAACTCAATCCGTTACAGGCATCCTGACCGGAAACCCATTATTACCATTAAATGGTTAATTGAAGATAAAAGGAAAGTACTGCAAATTTCGGATAACGGCATTGGAATAGATCTGGTAAAAAATGCCGACAAAATCTTCGGGATGTACAAAACATTCAGCAATAATCCTGAATCAAAGGGAATTGGCTTATTTATTACAAAAAACCAAATTGACGCTATGAACGGCAACATTACGGTCGAGAGTACACCAAACATAGGAACTACATTTAAAATCTATATTCGATGACAAAAAAGAAAATATGGGTCATAGACGATGACGCAATTTATCAAATTATAATTACTAAAATTATTCAAAAAACAGCTCTATTCTCAGCTATCTCATCCTTTCGTGATGGAAAAGAAGGAATAGTTGCCTTGATCAATACGATAGAAAATAAGGAATTACTTCCAGATATTATTCTACTTGACATCAATATGCCTGTTATGGACGGATGGGAGTTTATGGAAGAAATGGGAATGCTGCAATCTTTAAAAAATGAAAACATTAGCGTCTACATTGCTAGTTCTTCCATTGCTATTGAAGACAGGAATAAATCAAAAAAATATCCTGCAATTTTAGGCTATTTGTCTAAACCTATTTCGCTAAATGATATCGAATTGATCGCCTCCAATGATTAAATATCAAACCGCAATTAAGTTGTAGTAGAAATCAAATTAACTCACGCTTAATCTCTTCTAAAGTTTTATTAGTAAAAATCAATTCCTCTATAATTTGTTTCCGCAAAACATCTAAGTCATCGTATTCATAATACTTAGCCCATGCCGTCAAATTGAGTAGATTCCTAATTTGTTTGATTTTTTTAGTGGTTTCAAAACTTGTACGAAGTACTGCTTTTCCATTATAATTAGGATTATTTTTGTGCTGGTAATTAACAGCATTCTTCCCATAATTCATTTCTAAATAATATAATTCTTCCAGCGAATTATCAGGATAAAATTGTGTCCAAGGTGCAAAACCTAATTTTGTTTTTGAATCAGATTCAGGTTTCATAGGTTCTAATCTCCATTTACTATTAGCTAATCGTCCCCAATGATTTGATACTCGAAACATCCCTAATTTAGTATAATAATAACAACTCCCCGACTTACTTTCATATTGTACCGTTAATCCTTCAAGATTGTTTAACAGTACCTCCTGAAACACACAAAAAGTGTTCTTAAAAGATTTGGGACTGGGACGAAATATTTTTTCCATTGAACAAAGGTAATCAGAAAGTCTAAAATGCAGCAGCGGGAACTAAATATTTGATTAACTTTGCCAATTAGAATTTTATAAAATTAAATTGATCATGACAAAGTCTTCACAAGAAAAAATGTTACAAAAAGGGGTTTATACTGGGATAATGGAAAAAGATGAAAACAACAATTTTTTTTGTGGTATATATCTTTTAGACTATAAAATGGCGATTTCTAATCATAATTTAGGAGATTATATTACAATTAAGTCAATCATTGAAAACCCTAGTGATATCAGCCACAACAAGTACCCTAAAAAGTCTAAGAATTTCGATAAAGCAAACAACAAACCACAACAATAACATTGTTTTAGAGTCTCTTTTTTGGCAAAATAATAACTAATGTACTCTCTTTTTTAGGAATATTTTTTAGTCTCAAACTAAAATTTTAAAAAAAAGTGTACCTTTGCAAAAAATTTGTCGATTCTGAAACCAAATTATATTGATTTTATATTAAAAGACAAGTAGTTACCATATTTATGAAAAAAATAGTTGAATACCGCAAACTGCTAAATGTAGAAAAAACTGCAGAGCTTAAAGAGTTAAAAACGATCTACCGTAATTCTATGAAAGAATGTCATCCTGATAAATTTCAAGGTGATGAGGCAGGATTAAAAGCAGCTGAAGAAAAAAGTAAACAAGTAATTGAGGCCTACCACTTCTTAGTAAGTATCAATCCTGAAACTACAAAGTTGAACTTACCTGAATATACAGAAACAATTACAACTGCAGCAATAACAGATTATAAATTTGTTGAAGGTAGATTGATCATCAATTTTTCAAACGGTAGCGTTTATGAGTACATCAGTGTACCTAAAGCAACTTATGTAAAAATGGTGAATGCATCTTCTCCAGGAAGATTTGCAAAAAGACATATTCTTACATCTTTTACTTGGAGAAAAACATTGAACCAAGACTAGATTATTCTAAAAGAGAAATATAAAAGCACTCCTAATTGGGTGCTTTTTTTATGCGCTGTTATTTTACTTTAAAGTCTTTTGACTACAAAATAGGATTGCATAAAATTAAATTATAGGTCCTAGTATAATTAATTTGTTTTAAGTACTTTAGGCGTGCTTAAATACTACTATACAAATGACGAATCACTACGACAGGTACAAATCACAACATAAAAAGGCAGAACAAACCCTAAACATTTTAAAAGCAACAAAGGCCGAAATTGACTTAAGCCTAGAAACAGACCCTATTAATGCTGCCTTGCACAAAGAATTAAGAACGGTAAATCTAGAAATCAAGATTACTTTAAATGAAATAGAACAAGCTGAATCTGACATTCAGCGATGTGAACTGCAATTTCAGTTACCTTAAAAACCACCTTTATGTTAAATCTCTAAATCAAAAATACCCACTATTTTAAAAAAAGGAGTGCTATTAAACTAGATTAGTGATTTCAATCAATCCCTATCTTCCTGCATACAACTACCAACATTATTACAACGCTTTGACTAAATACTGATAACACTCTAAATTAAACACTAATTTCTCGCGAAACAAAGACTAAAGAATATTGCTAACCGAAATAATGTATTACAAACGTTATCTCGTTTAAGTCGCACCCTTTTATTAGATAATTTAACAGCTTCCCTCGGTTAATTATCATTGTGAATACTAAAAAAATAACAAAAATTTAGGTCATAAAATTAATTGTACCTTAATAATTTTAAATACTTTTGCACACTTAACTTAATTAACTAAATTAATAATGAAAAAAATAATTTTATTACTTTCTGCTGCTGTTGTTTTATTTTCTTGCAACAAAGTTGGAAAAGACGAATTCCTTATCACTGGTACTGCAACTGGTATTGAAAATGGTAAAACTATAATCTTAGAAACTCAAGATCCTACTACTGGTGCTATTACAGCTTTAGATACTGTAAAAGTAGAAAACGGTAAGTTTGAAATCAAAGGAAAAGTTACTGAACCAGCTTTCCATACAATACAATTAGAATCAGTAGCTGGAAAACAACCTTATGGAAAAATTCCTTTTATCTTAGAAAATGGAGAAATCACTATCGCTATTGATAAAGACAGTATTCAAAAATCGAAAGTTTCAGGAACTTACAGTAATGATGAGTATGTTAAATTCAATGAGGAAATTAAAGTAGTTCAAAAGAAACTAATGGATTTCCAAAATCAAAACATGCAAGCAATGAATACAGCACAACAAGTGAAAGATACAGCTGTAATCAATAAATTGATGAAAGGATATTCAGAAATTCAAGCAGAAGTTGGTGCTGCCACTAAAGCAAAATATACAACTTACGCTGAATCACATCCTAAATCATATATTAGTGTTTTAATTGTACAAGGAATGGCTAACGATCCAAGTGCTGACATTAAAAAAACAGAAACAATTTTCAACAGTTTAGAAGAGTCTTTAAAAAACACTAAAGCTGGAAAAACGGTAAAAACAAAACTTACCGAAATTAATACTCCTGCTGTTGGTGCTACTGCTGCTCCTGTTGGAGACGCTAAATGAACTTCTAATTTTTCTGCCCCTAACCCAGAAGGGAAAGTCATTTCTCTTAAAGAAAGCTTAGGGAAAGTTACAATTGTAGATTTCTGGGCTTCATGGTGTGGTCCATGTCGTCAAGAAAACCCAAATGTAGTTGCGATTTATAAAGAGTTACACTCAAAAGGGCTTAATATCATTGGTGTTTCATTAGATAAAGATGCAGCTAAATGGAAAGAAGCTATCGCAAAAGATAAGTTAACCTGGAATCAGGTTTCTAATTTAAAATTTTGGGATGAACCAATTGCAGCTCAATATGGAGTTGAAGCAATTCCTGCAACTTTTATACTTGATGCTTCTGGTAAAATCGTGGCAAGAGATTTAAGAGGTGCAGAACTTAGAACAAAAATCCTTGAACTTTTAGCCAAATAATCGCTTTTCAAGAACAAAATAAAAAAATCTCCCTAGTGGAGATTTTTTTATTTTGTTCAATACCAATACGTTAAAAATAATACTAAAATTAAGTTCAAATTTAGTTTGCAGAAACGAAAAGTGTTACTATATTTGCCACCGCTAACAACATAAGTGTTGTACTCAAAGGCTTCGGGGAGATACTCAAGCGGCCAACGAGGGCAGACTGTAAATCTGCTGACTACGTCTTCGTAGGTTCGAATCCTACTCTCCCCACAAAAAGGGATTAAGAAAGAAAAATGAAAGCTTTTCAATCTTTTCAAAAGTCCTCAAAAACAGTGTTAAGCCTGCAAATCCAACGATTTGCAGGCTTTTTTCATTTTCTGCACTTTGTCAAAATTTATAATAACGCTCAAAGTTTCTATGGCAGAATCGTGGCACATTTGTATTTTTTAAAATGTGCCACAGAATATCATCTAAACCCCCATTAATACTGTAGTTAACGTACTTAACGACTTGATTTTTTGAAATTACAATTCTACATTTATTAACCCTAAAAGTTGAATTATGTTAGAAAGCAGTTTTGGGCTGGTTTTCTTTTTGAAAATCCCCCGCAATGAAAGTAAAATTAGAGCCGTTTACCTTAGAATTACCGTCGATGGAATTCCTAAAGAAACATCTACAAAACGTAAGTGGGATATCTTACGTTGGGATCAAAAACTAGAAAGAGCAATCGGTTCCAAGGAAGATGCAAAATCTATTAACTTTTTCTTGGATTCTCTTATTCTTAAAATCAATCAATATAAGACTGAGAATATGTATAACGGCAAACCTATAACTGCTCAGAAAGTTATGGATTACATTTTGGGAAAAAATGCTGCAAGAGCGAAAGTTGTTGAAGAATTCCAAAAACATAACGATGAAATGACGGCTCTACTAGGTAAAGGATATGCAAAAGGAACTCTTGATCGTTTCACAATCACTATTAATCATTTAAGAGCTTTTATTAGACTTAAATTTAATGCAGAAGATCTCGAATTTTCTGATTTGAATCTCGCATTTATAAAAGACTTTGAATTTTACTTACGGTCTGTGCGCAATTGCAGTAATAATACAACCCTTAAATATATCGCTAACTTTAAAAAGATAGTTCTACGTGCGATTGACAATGAAGTCATCTTAAAAGATCCATTTAAGAACTTTAAAGGTAAAAAATCAAAAATCATAAAAAAACCTCTTTCTACTCAGGAATTATATGAATTGGAGCGACATTACTTTAGTACTGACCGACTCAATGTGGTGAGAGACGTGTTCGTTTTTCAATGCTACACAGGGTTAGCTTATATTGATGTATATCAATTAAAAAAGACTGATATTAAAGTGGGTGTCGATAAATTATCATGGATCATGTCTGAAAGACAAAAAACAGGATCTTCAACTAATGTCCCTCTCCTACCGCAAGCGCTTAAAATAATCGAAAAATATAAAGAACATCCTCTTTGTTTACAACGTGGCACTGTTTTGCCTATTGCTTCAAATCAAAAAATGAACGAATACCTAAAGGAGATTGCATTACTGTGTGCTTTTCCGTTTACTCTCAATACTCATATGGCTCGCAGAACGTTTGGGAGCACCGTTACCTTACAAAATAACGTCCCAATCAATGTTGTGAAGGAAATGCTTGGGCACTCCTCTGTGAAGCAGACAGAAGCGTATGCTATAACGGAACAAGTTACAGTTGGACGGGAAATGGCATTACTTAATAAACGGATAAATAAAACTGATCCTGTCATGTGTGAGTCAGATCTAGTCATCCTCACCAGATTAGAGAAGGAAATAAAAAAGATCAAGCAAAAATATAACCTATCTTGACCAAAATTTTGTGATGTCAACCAGAGAGTTTATAATTGTATAAGGTGATATATAAAGCCTAGGAGGTAATTACACCTCCAAAGAAAACAATCATCCAATTAAAACATTTTAAACTTCATTTTGAACACAAAACAAATCAATTTGGATACAAACTGATTTTATAAACTACTGAACTTTGCACTTCACAATTAAAACATTCAAAATGAAGTACAAAATTTTAGGAAATACAGGTTTAAAAGTTTCAACTCTATGTTTAGGGACGATGAATTATGGGGGGAAAGGTTTTTTTGGCTATATGGGAAATCTCGACCAAAATGCAGTAGATGAACAAATTAAAACCGTAACGGAAGCAGGCGTCAATTTTATAGACACAGCTAATATTTATTCAGAAGGATTATCGGAAACAATGATTGGTCGAGCCATCAAAAATTTAGATATTAATAGAGATGATTTGGTTTTGGCTACAAAAGTTAGAGGTACAATGGGTAAAAGTCAGAATGACCTTGGACTTTCAAAAAAGCACATTATTCAACAAGTTGATGCCATTTTAAAAAGACTCGGAACTGATTATATCGACCTTTATCAAATTCACACCATCGACCCATTAACTCCTATCGAAGAAACCATTAGAACGTTGGATGATTTGGTTAGAAGTGGTAAAATAAGATATTTTGGAGCTTGTAATACTTCCGCTTGGCAACTAATGAAAGGCTTGAGTTATTCAAAATACAATCATTTAGATCGTTTTGCTTCTTTACAAGCCAACTATTCATTAGATGTTCGAGATGCAGAACGTGAAATTGTTCCTTTGCTTTTAGACCAAAATGTTGGAATGCTTATTTGGAGTCCTTTAAGTGGTGGTTTATTAACAGGTAAATACAAAAGAAATGGGCAAAAAGAAGAAGGAAGATTAAATACTTTTCCGTTTCCACCTTTTCACGAAGAAAGAGCTTATGATGTTTTAGACGTGTTGAGACCAATGGCTGAACAAAAAAAGGTGTCAATTGCTCAATTAGCATTGGCTTGGTTACTACACCAACCTGTTGTAACAAGTGCAATCATTGGTGCTACAAAATTACATCAATTAGAAGATAATTTAAAAGCGGTAGAAGTTACTTTTACAAACGATGAATTGGAACAATTAAATAATGTTAGCAAAATACCTATTGAATATCCAGGAAATGTTCTTGAAATAATGACAATGGATAGAAGTGCAGGAATTGATTTCCAAAATGCTTAAATTTACAAATTATCAAAGCAGGCAATAATTTAGTATTGCCTGCTAATATTAAATTATGAAAAATTTAAACCCAAATATCATAAAAATAAATTCAGTAGTGGCTATACACCATTTTTTGGGATTACCAAGTCCCTTAAATCCATTAATTACAATTATTGACCATTCTACAACGACTCCTAATAATCAATCCAAAAATCAAAAATTACTATTAGATTTTTACAACATTTCTATAAAAAGAAGTTTTAAAGGACAACTTAAATATGGCAAAAATAATTATGATTTTGATGAAGGAACAATGTCATTTATTGCGCCAAATCAGATTATAGCTGTTGATAAAGAAGAAGACAAAAATAATGATGGTTGGTCGCTATTATTTCATCCTGATTTAATTAGACAATATTCATTAGGTAAAGCTATTAAAAATTACGGTTTTTTTAATTACGAAACAAATGAGGCATTACACCTATCTGAAGAAGAAGAAAAAACAATTGAAATCATTGTGAAAAATATTCAAAATGAAATCAATTCACGTTTAGACAATTTTAGTCAAGATGTTATTGTGTCTAATCTTGAATTGATTTTGAGTTATTGCAACCGGTTTTACAGTCGTCAATTTCTAACAAGAAAAATGGCCACCAATGATTTACTGATAAATTTTGAATTTGTTTTAGAAAATTATTTCTCTAAAAATTCAGAAATACTATTACCTACAGTTGATAAAGTAGCAAAGGAACTCAATGTTTCTTCTGCCTACTTGAGTGATATGTTACGAAATGTAACGGGTCAAAACACGCAACAACATATTCACAATAAACTAATCGAAAAAGCCAAAGATATTTTAACAACTACTCAAATGAGCGTTAGTGAAATTGCTTTCCTCTTAGGATTTGATTATCCACAATCATTTAGCAAACTGTTCAAAAACAAAACAAATTTAACGCCCATACAGTTTAGAAAAGCATATAACTAACAAATGATTCCACAGACAGCAGTCAAGCAAAATTTAAGTATTGTGCTGCATTTAAGGATGCTATGTTTTTGGTGTATTTATGTGAAATAAAAAAATATCCCTTTTTAATCCCAAACTTAGTGTACCTCTTAGCAGCCCTTCGGCAGCATAACTTAATTACTGCAATTAATACCAAATATTAGTTATAGCGAAAAAGCTTAACTTGCAAACTGCTGGTGCACATTGGCACACAATATAGGATAGGTTGCTACCATCATGGAGCACCCTTTTAGTTTTCAGGCAAATGATGGAAAAGTGGATAGCGATTACATCAATGTTATTAGTTCTAATAATGGTAATTTTCTCAACGGAACGCTCTATGCATTTAATGTTAACGGAAAAGACTACATATTTGTTAATGATGGATTTTATACAACTAGCATAAAGACACCATATACAAATGCTTATAACGGTACTATTGCCAAAAATAAATTTAGATTAGTTATACAAAAAGTTACAAATTCTTGCAATTATTATATTGCGGTAAGGAATTCGATTAACTTTAGTACTCCTGATTTGACTATTCTACCAACAGACCAAGTCACAGCAGCTGACGGTTGTAATAAACTACCACTTTCCGATAAAAACAAAAGTAATAACAACACCAATGACGTCTTAACTACTTTAGCTAAAATAAAAGCGGCTGTAGATCTAAATGAGAACTTAAAGATGAAAGATTTGCCTAAAATAGCAAATGCAGTAGTCGAAAAGGATATAATCGTAGGAGGTATGACGTACCCATTTATTCAATTAGAAATACAGAATGATAATACTGAGATTCATCCAGATGGAAAGATTACAAGAATACAACGTAAGAATATGTATGGTGATATCTACGGATTAGACATTGATGGTAAAATTCAAATATTTGTCAATAAAGAGCAAATTGAATTTATGTACAATTATCTAATGAGTGATAAGAGTAATAATTTTATTTTATTTGTAAACGGCTATGATCCAACTAAAATAATTGATAAAAACAATGAAGTTTTTGAATATGATAAGCTAAGTTATTGGGGAGCTATTGATGATAAATTTGCTTTAGCCATAAATAGTAAAAGCCATCTTATTTATGCCGACGGGAATAAGGATATAAATACCAGCAATCACATAAATACTTGTAAATTTATTAAAAGCTTAACTAGCGTAGAAAAAAATTATGCTGTAGCTGCAAATATATTGAGTGTTATAGGGGGCGAGTTAGGAGTTGCAATTACACAGGAATGTGTATCTTTAACCCCAACTGCCTACCACAATACCGCAGCAAATGTACTTGGTTTTAATGAAAGAAAAGAAGACGGCAAAGCCGCTGCCGCAAATTTTATAAAAAAATTAAAAGAAGGCACCATAAGTTGCTCAAAAACAATAAAAGATGGAAAAATGACAGTAAATGGAGTAGTCGATATCGTAGCACACAGTATGGGCTTTGCCTATAGCTTAGGAATGATAGAGGTTTTACAACAAGAAGGCATAACTATAGGCAATTATTACGTTCTTGCCCCCGAAAATGCCTGCTCAGGGAGTGTGCCACCAGGATTAGAAGACAGAACATGGCAATATGGGAGTGACGAAAGAACGACTAAAGAAAATCCTATAGAAATACAGGATGGTGTTGCGCCTCAGTGCGGTATGAAAGGTATTGAAGATCTAAAGAGAATAAAAATCCCAATAAAACAAAGAACACCAGAACAATTAGGCTTTACTGCAAGTCACTCCATAGTGAATTATGATTGGATATTTACATTAACAAAAAATAACGGCGATGTCAAACCAAGGAATTAAAATAGTGTTTTTAATAGTTCCATTTTTACTATTTTCATGTAAAAAGGAATTAACAGAGGAGCAAAATAATGAAAATTTAGGAAAAAAAAGAGAACAATATTTTTCTTATTCTAAGAAATTAACAGGAGACAAAGAATATTTTTCAATATATAAAAAAGCTAATGATACAATTGCTAATTGGGTCTCTAATAGCCTTGAAATCCCTATAATAAATCCCTATCAATTAGATTCATTACTTTGTTTTAATAAACAGAAAAATAGATTTTACGGAGCAGTTTTAAAACAAACTATGGTAGAAGAAGGAGTTCAAGATTACATATACGATTTTTATGGCGTAAAAATAAAAGGGGAATGGTATTTCTTCCGTGGATCTCTTCTTGTACTACCCCGCGAATACTACCAAGAGGATATACATACACCATTGAGCCTTGAAAAAATGAAAAAAATAGCTGTACAGAACGTTTTTAGTGGTTATTTAATTGAAACACCATCTGCTACTAATTCTAACAAGGTTAAATATAAAATTAATGACAGTAAATTTATAAATATGGAAAACCGTAATAATGATGGTACTTACGGGCGAAGTTCGAAAACATTTGAAATCGAGGTATTAAGTATTGTTAATGACAATTGGAAAAATAAAATGGATAGTAGTGATGTTGCCCCAGCGCCATCACCCCCTCCTTTTCGAGTTGTTGAGTAGCTTCTAGAGTAATTAGGATTTACAGCAATTATCGCTGCGCAAATGTCTCCGACTTTGCGCCCAATGCTATGATTCACAGTGCTAATCAATAATTAGGTGCATACTAAATAATTAAAATAAAAAAATGACCAAAGAAGGCTATGTTAAAACAAGGAATTAAAATTGTAGTGCTGTGTATCATATTATTTTTGTCTTCTTGCAAGGATAAGGTTTTGACCAAAGAGGAACAAAAACAATTTGATCTAAAACGTATGCAAATTGCTAACAAAAAGAGAGCTTTATACTTTAACTATTCAAAAACATTGGTAGGAGAAAAAGAATATTATGAGGTATATAATAATGCAAGAGATACGGTAGTAAATTGGACTACTAATAAATTAAAATATACAGGACAATTTGCAAATAGTTTAATACTTGATAGTTTAGTTTGCTTTAACACTACAAAAGACAGATGTTACATGGCTCTTGGATCAAGCTATGGCACTGATGCGGGAGATAATATAAAAGATTTTTATGGCGTAAAAATAAAAGGAAAATGGTACTTTTTTAAAGGATCTACTACCTACCTTCCTCGAGACTATTATCAAGACGATATGCATATTCCGTTGAGTTTAGATTTAATGAAACAAATTGCTATCGAAGAAATTTTTAGTGGTTATTTAATTGAATTATCCTCTGCTACTAATTCTAACAAGGTTCAATATAAAATTAATGACAGTAAATTTATAAATATGGAAAACCGTAACAATGATGGTACTTACGGGCGAAGTTCGAAAACATTTGAAATCGAGGTATTAAGTATTGTTAATGATAATTGGAAAAATAAAATGGATAGTAGTGATGTTGCCCCAGCGCCATCACCCCCTCCTTTTCGAGTTGTTGAGTAGCTTCTAGAGTAATTAGGATTTACTGCAAGTCACTCCATAGTGAACTATGATTGGATATTTAGTACAATAACGAAAGAACAAGAAGGCTATGTTAAAACAAGGAATTAAAATTGTTGTGCTGTGTATCATATTATTTTTGTCTTCTTGCAAGGATAAGGTTTTGACCAAAGAGGAACAAAAACAATTTGATCTAAAACGTATGCAAATTGCTAACAAAAAGAGAGCTTTATACTTTAACTATTCAAAAACATTGGTAGGAGAAAAAGAATATTATAGGGTATATAATAATGCAAGAGATACAGTAGTAAATTGGACTACTAATAAATTAAAATATACAGGACAATTTGCAAATAGTTTAATACTTGATAGTTTAGTTTGCTTTAACACTACAAAAGACAGATGTTACATGGCTCTTGGATCAAGCTACGGCACTGATGCGGGAGATAATATACAAGATTTTTATGGCGTAAAAATAAAAGGAAAATGGTATTTTTTTCAAGGATCTACTACCTACCTTCCTCGCGACTATTATCAAGACGATATGCATATTCCGTTGAGTTTAGATTTAATGAAACAAATTGCTATCGAAGAAATTTTTAGTGGTTATTTAATTGAATTACCATCTGCTACTAATTCTAACAAGGTTCAATATAAAATTAATGACAGTAAATTTATAAATATGGAAAACCGTAATAATGATGGTACTTTTGCTAGTTGTTATAATTGTAAAACATTTGATGAATTTGTAATTTATAGGGTAAACAAAAACTGGAAAAATAAAATAGATAGTACCCAGAACAATTAGGCTTTACTGCAAGTCACTCCATAGTGAATTATGATTGGATATTTAACTTACCTATAAATGAAGGCGATGTCAAACCAAGGAATTAAAATAGTGTTTTTAATAGTTCCGTTTTTACTATTTTCATGTAAAAAGGAATTAACCGAGGAGCAAAAAAAGGAAGAATTAATTAAAAAAAGAGAACAATATTTTTACTCTTCTAAAAAATTAACAGGAGATAAAGAATATTTTTCAATATATAAAAAAGCTAATGACACAATTGCTAATTGGGTCTCTAATAGCCTTGAAATCCCTATAATAAATCCCTATCAATTAGATTCTTTACTTTGTTTTAATAAACAGAAAAATAGATTTTACGGAGCAGTATTTCAACAGACAATAAGGAAAGGCGCTGTTCAAGACTATATTGTTGACTTTTATGGCGTAAAAATAAAAGGGGAATGGTATTTTTTTAGAGGCTCAACACTCGTTCTTCCTCGAGAATATTATCAATTAAGACCTTTTATTACCATTATAAAGTTTAAGAAACAAATTTCAGGGAGTTATAATCAAAAATAGATATATGGAAAATAATAAAATTAGAAAAACAATAATTTATCTGTTCATTATATTTTTATTTAGTTCATGCGAGGATAAGAAAACTGAAGTTTTTAAAATGCACATTGATGTAAATCGAAAAAAAAGAGAAAGAATGTTAAGTGAATATTTTATAATAAATAATCCGCCTGAAGATTTTCCATCCATTATTCTATTTTATAAAAATGAATTAAAAAAATTCTCATTAAAGAAAGGAAATGAATTTCTCAAAGATCAAAGTTTTTATTATCAATCTTATTATAAAGAGCGTTTTTTCTTTGATAGGAATTACAAAGAACCTAAACCTGATTATGGTAGAATACTAAATTCCGATTTTTTTTTTGACACTCGTAGTGTTGATGTTTCTCATGCTGATGATTTGTTTATTGATATTTATTTTAAAGATGATAATTCTGAAAATCTGGATGCTCCTATTACTCCTTATTTATATATTCATGCGATGAATTTGTATTATTATCCAAACGGGCTTAAAAATAATCCAGATATTCATTGGGAGACAAGAATTAGCAAATCAAGAGATTCTAATTATGATGTATTAAGATTTTAATACCAATTACATTTATTAAGCAGTCCAATTAAGATTTAAAAAAACATATCCGAATCCCCGCTATCGCTACTAACGGAGTCGACGGTTTCATGCCATTAGGGCTCCGCTCTCCGAAGTGTTCGTTTCTAACGCTACGCAAATGTCTCCGACTTTGCGCTCACCTCCATTTTCTCTTATCCCATCTTAATAACTACTGTATTTTGTAAATGACCAAGACTTCAAAACATCGGCAATCGGATTATCCATTTTTTCTATGGTCACTAAACCACTATCGTGTATATAATTGCTCGCACTCGAGTAAATATAATCGGAAGCTTTTTCGACAATGCCTGCACGCACAGGATTCATGTGAATATAATCTAGCTTTGACCAAATAAACTTAGGCGCATAAATTTCTTCTGCATGATTACCATACTGTCAAAATTGGTAGTTTTTGTCCCTCGAATGACTTTCGGTTGGCAACTTAAATCGTTCCAACATCCATTCCCGTCTACTTTCTGGTTCAGTTTGAATTTTTTCTAAAATAGTTTTTGCCGTAAATTTTTTAAAATCACGCAATAAATCCGACAACTCACCTGCACTAGATTGTAGCACCAAATGAATATGATTACTCATAATTACATAACCAAATACAAGCATGCCCTTATTTTTGACATAAAAATTAAGACAATCAATAATGCTGTCTCGATAAATCTTTCTAGAAAAAACATCAACCCAATCTACTACCGTTGCTGTTATAAAATGTGCCTTGCTTTGATCACGTATTACATAGCCTTCTTTGGTCATATTTCTATTTTAATTATTTTAGTATGAAACTAATTATTGATTAGCATTGTGGCTGATAGCAGTGGGCGCAAAGTCGGAGACATTTGCGCAGCGAGCAGACTATTAATTAACTCTTTGCGCAGCGGGATGTTCGACAGTCGAACACCTCAAGACATTTTTAATGAAACAATTTATATTTCAAAAAACTATATATTTAAAATTAAATATAAAAAACTCATAATTATCATTTAAAAAAGAGATACAAAAACAACATGAAAAAATTAAAAATTCCCAACAATCATAAGCCTTTACAAACTATTTCCCTAAGTTATCCAAGAACATTAATATAGGTAAAAGGTGTTCGATTGTAATCCCCCCGACTCCACGGGAGAAGATAATTGAAAAATCATCCCTTCTTTTATTTTAATTCAACAATCCTTTTTCTTGCATTAACAAATGAGTTCGAGACAATATTGGT
>NZ_JBZXDY010000035.1:0-27105 GCF_058725285.1 Flavobacterium sp. DW-iso2
TTGCATTTGGTATAATTTGGAAACACAAATATCAAGATTTTAATATTTCCCCACAACATTTTGTCTTGATCCTTTGTATTTGCTCGAAAGTACTAATTATTAGTTCTAGATAGATGTTTTCCTTTTTCACTTTTCTTTCCTTAAGATTAATCAATTTAAACAGAATGCTTTCTATACCTTTTTTAAAAAGTTTGGCAATGGTTTGGCAACTCCTAAAAAACAAAAACCCAATTATCTAATTATCAGATAATTGGGTTGTTAAAAGTGCGGATAATAGGACTCGAACCTACACGCCTTGCGGCACCAGATCCTAAGTCTGGCATGTCTACCAATTTCACCATATCCGCGTGCAATTGTGGGTGCAAATATAGACATAAGTTTGAACTTTCAAAGTATTTTTTTTAAAAATTTTTTCATTCTATTTTTTGTACTTTTGAAACTATAAAAAATTAGTTAATAAATGGAAAATATCAAGTCATACGTTCAAGAAAACAAAGATCGTTTCATCAACGAATTAATTGAATTATTAAAAATGCCTTCTGTAAGTGCTGATGCAGCCTACTCTCAAGATGTTATCGAAACTTCGGAAGCGGTAAAAGTAAGCCTAGAAAAAGCAGGTTGCGATTTCGTAGAAATCTGTGAAACGGATGGTTACCCAATTGTTTATGGGGAAAAAATAATAGACAAAAACTTACCTACGGTATTGGTTTATGGCCATTATGATGTACAACCGGCTGATCCAATGGAACTTTGGACTTCGCCCCCATTTGAACCAGTGATAAAAACCACTGATATTCATCCGGAAGGAGCCATTTTTGCTCGTGGTGCCTGTGACGACAAAGGCCAAATGTACATGCATGTAAAAGCATTCGAATACATGATTCAAAGCAATACTTTGCCTTGCAACGTGAAATTCATGATTGAAGGAGAAGAAGAAGTAGGGAGTGTCAACCTAAAAACCTTCGTTGAAAACAATACCGAAAAACTTAAAAATGATGTGATCTTAATTTCAGATACTGGAATGATCTCTAATCAACAACCTTCTATTACAACAGGTCTTCGTGGACTAAGCTATGTAGAAGTAGAGGTTACAGGACCCAACCGTGATTTACATTCTGGTTTATACGGTGGTGCGGTGGCCAATCCAATCAATATTTTGGCAAAAATGATTGCTTCACTTCATGATGAAAACAATCATATTACCATTCCTGGATTTTATGATAACGTTGAAGAATTATCTCTTGAAGAAAGAGCCGAAATGGCAAAAGCCCCTTTTAGCTTAGAAAAATATAAAAAAGCACTCGATTTAAAAGACGTCTATGGCGAAAAAGGCTACGTGACTAACGAAAGAAACTCTATTCGTCCCACATTAGACGTAAACGGAATCTGGGGAGGTTACACTGGTGCAGGAGCTAAAACGGTTATCGCAAGTCAGGCGTTTGCTAAAATCTCCATGCGTTTAGTACCCAACCAAGAATGGGAACAGATCACTGAATTATTCACAAAACATTTCATGAGTATCGCTCCTGATTCAGTAACCGTAAAAGTGACGCCGCATCACGGAGGTCAGGGTTATGTGACGCCTATCGACAGCATTGGCTACAAAGCCGCTAACATGGCTTATACGGAAACTTTTGGAGTTCCAGCCATTCCAGTTCGTTCTGGCGGAAGTATTCCTATTGTCGCTTTATTCGAAAAAGAATTAAAAAGCAAAACAATCCTAATGGGATTTGGTTTAGACAGCGATGCGATTCACTCGCCAAATGAACATTTCGGAATCTTTAATTACCTTAAAGGAATCGAAACTATTCCGTTGTTTTACAAATATTTTGTGGAGTTAAGCAAATAAACGCACTCCACATCCATCTACAAAATCCGTTCAGCAATGAGCGGATTTTTTTTTTGGCGTTACCTCGTTGCAGCAACAGCTATTTCAACCCACACGCTACTGCAGCAACAAGGGCGGGCTATTCGCTTCAATCTCTTTTGTCTCGTTTTAAGAACGAGACAAAAGAGGATTTCCACTGCTATCCCTAACGCACATACAACAACATTAAGTTACTACCACAAAAACAGAATCCAACAAGAATTTCCGCTAGCTGATTGCGGGTACTTCATAAAAACTCAGATTCTATACCATCTTAGAAGTACTTACTCGGTACTTATATATAGACTTTCGCTGCTGTAAATGACTATAATTCAAATAAATCACTTTAAAACTTGTTTATTTAAAATATATCTCTACATTTGTAGAGCAAGATTTGTATTTGTAGAAGTAAAAAGCATATGAAAAATTTAATGATCAGCTTAATTTGTATCTTTAGTTTGTTTTCGTGCAAAACCAAATCCATGAATCAAACCTTAGATAGAAAAAGGGAAGGACTTTGGATAGAAAAATATTCAATCGACAGCGCCCATTACAGATCAGTTGGAAAATATAAAAATGACGATCCTATAAAAAAGTGGCGCTATTATTTAGACGGCGTATTAATCAAGAAAGAGAAATACAAAGGCAATACATGCTTTACTAAATCCTATCATAACAACAGAAAAATACAAGCAAAAGGAGCAACAAAAATCGAAGACGACAAAAAGCAAATCCATTGGTATTATTCTGGAACATGGAAATATTACGACAACAAAGGCAACTTAACAACAACACGCCACTATAATAAAGGAGATTTAATCTCAGAAGAAAACAACACCTATAAAAAATAAAAAATGCAACAGTTAACAAACTCCGAAGAACAATTAATGGAACACCTCTGGAAACTGGAGAAAGCCTTTATGAAGGATTTACTAGAAGCATTTCCAGAACCAAAACCCAAGACAACGACCGTTGCTACTTTGTTAAAAAGAATGATCGACAAAGATTTTGTCGCCTACACCGAGTTTGGAAACTCTAGGGAATACTATCCTTTAGTACCCAAAACGGACTATTTCTCAAAACACGTCAACGGACTGATAAAGAATTTCTTTAACGATTCCGCTTCGCAATTTGCTTCTTTCTTTACCAATGAGACCAATCTGTCAGAAAAGGAACTAGAAGAGCTGAAAAAAATAGTAGATAGTGCCATTCAAAAAAAGAAAAAATGATAGACTTCCTCATCAAATCGACCATTTCATTGTGCGTACTTTTAGCCGTCTACCATTTAGCATTGGAAAAAGAAAAAATGCATCAGTTCAACCGGTTTTACTTATTGTTTAGTATCGTGTTTTCACTTTCGATTCCATTTATCACTATTGAAGTGATTCAAGAAATTACAAGTCCAATACTAGCACAAAACGACCTTAACACAGATGGAGAAACTTTAGCCGTTGTGCAAGACGCAACAAATTATTGGTTAGTTTCAATCTGGAGCATTTATGCCTTGGTAACAGCAATCCTATTATTTCGTTTTGCAAGAAACATTATAAAGTTGAACACCAAAACAAAATCGAATACAGCAATTGATTATAAAAATTCTAAATTAGTTTTATTAAAAGAGGAAACCTTGCCCTACACCTTCCTGAACACTATTTTTATCAACGAAGCAGCGTATTACAACAGGAAAATTGAAAAAGAACTATACACGCATGAGTTAATACATGTAACCCAAAGACACACGCTAGACGTTTTGGTTATAGAGACACTCAAAGCCCTGTTTTGGTTCAACCCTATTTTCATTTTTTATAAAAAAGCAATCCAACTCAATCACGAATTCTTAGCGGATGAGAAAGTGGTCAAAGCACACCATAATGTTCCGTTTTACCAGAATTTATTAATCTCGAAGGCAAACGCGAACCCAACCTATTACTTGGCCAGTAATTTAAACTATTCAGTAACTAAAAAACGATTAATTATGATGACAAAAACCACATCTACATCAAGAGCATTATTAAAAAAAGGACTTATTATTCCTTTATTGACTGTATTGCTATTTTCATTATGCACAAAGGTAGTAGCCCAAGAACAAAAAGCAGTAAAGGCTGAGCAGACGAAGAATCAACTTACCGGAATGGAGAAATATTTTGAAAATACTATTTTTAAGATCCGCGATGAAAAAGGAAAAATTGTAGCGGAAAAGAAATTCAGCGAACTATCTGATCAAGAGAAGAAAAATGTTCCGCCACCTCCACCTCCAGTAGCAAAACAAGCAACAAGCGAACAATCTGCCAATCTCAAAGAGGCAGAAGGCCCAAAATGGGTTGAATTAAGTATTTATGACAAGGAAGAAAATAAAGCGTACAAAGTTGCGGACACTCAAACAAAACCCACATTTCCTGGAGGAATGAATGAGTTTTACGAATTTGTCGCTGCAAATTTTAAAGTTTCAAAAGAGGCTACAGCTAACAAAATAAAGGGCAAAGTGTATGTAACCTTTATGGTAGAGAAAGATGGTTCCCTTTCAGAGTTTACCATTTTAAGAGACATGGGATATGGAACGGGAGAAGAAACTATTCGTGTATTAAAACTTAGTCCAAATTGGACTCCGGGAACAGTTGATGGTGAAGTCGCCCGAGTAATGTACAGTTTACCTATAACAATTCAATCTACGCCATAAGGACAATGTAAAAACAACAAATCCGCTTCTTCACGAAGCGGATTTGTTTTACTACAAACTAAAAAACTATTATCTAAATAGTAGCATCTGGTTTATAACCAAAATAAGTCATGGCCTGTTCTTTAAAAACAACCCCATATTCTTCTAACTCTTTCAATATTGGTAAATACACCTCTTTACGAATAGGAAGTTGTACGCCGGGCGTAGTAATCTTACCGTTTAAGATAAGTAAAGTTGCCATTGCAACTGGTAAACCAACAGTTTTTGCCATCGCTGTATAGGTTTCATCCTCGCCAATACAAACCATTTTAGAATCGATTTGTTTTTTAACACCATTTAATTCGTACCCGAATTTATGGTACATCACTATCATATCCTTATCGTCTGACTCCAACGTCCACTTATCACTTAATATTTTTTCCAATATTTGTGCTGGTGTGGCATTTTTAAGACCCACTATTTTATTGTCATTGAATAAATCCAACTCTAATAGTTTATCCCACATGATATCGTCCTGATCAATTTTTAAAATCAAGCGTGTCTTAATTTCAACCGAATCTGTAGGGTGATACGGCAAGAATGAGTTTACATATTGTCGGTAGCTCATGTTTTCCGAATCTTCCATCACATAGCTATCATCTGTCATTCCCAGTTGAATAAACATATTCCACGCTTTAGAAAAACCAACTCGGCGAATAGTTCCCCTGTATAAGGTTAATACGTCATCTAAACCATAAACGCTTCTATATTTTAATGAATCTCTGTTAGAATAAGCCTCAAAGCGGCCATAATCTTCTACTTCAAGGAATTCTGTTCTTCTAAATAAATTGCAATAGGGTATGTATTTGTACGTTCCTTCTTGAATAAATTTAGCAGCACCACCTTGTCCAGCAAGCACCACATTACGAGGAGCCCAAGTGAATTTATAATTCCAACGATTCGTATCTGATTCTGGAGCGACAAGACCTCCACAGAACGATTCGAATAAAAGCATTTTTCCGCCTTTATCACTTATTTCATCAATGATTTTCATGGCACTCATATGATCCACGCCAGGATCCAAACCAATTTCATTCATGAAAATCAAATTATTTTCCTTTACAGCTTCATCCAGTTCTTGCATGGCATCACTAACATAAGAAGCGGTAACCAAGTTTTTTTTATAAACAACACAATCTCTGGCAACCTCAATATGCAAATGAGCTGGCAACATCGAGATAACGATATCTGCTTTTACAATCGCTTCTTTTCTTTGATTGGCATCAAAAATATCTAAAGCTATTGCAGTAGCATTGGGATGATTATTTGTTTTCTTTTGGGCTAAAGCCAACGATAAATCACCAATAACAAGATGTAAGTTCTCCTTTTCTGATTTATTTAAAAGATAGTGTATCAACGAGGACGCTGACCTACCCGCACCTATAATTAAAATGGTTCTCATGTGTTTTATAAATATAACACAAATATATATAATTGTTATATTTATAACAAGTACTCTTTGTTAAAAACCATTTTATGTTTTCAACAAAATAAATACAGAGGCATAGCCCCATTTTTCTTTGAGCAAAAACTATAAATATTATAACCAAAAATCTTTTCTGTTAATCCTATAAAGAATACTTTTACAAAGAAAAACACTGAATAATGAATAATAAATCAATTTCAACAGCAGCCCTTTTTGGCATGATTGCAATAATATTAGGTGCATTTGGAGCACATGCCCTAAAAAAAGTACTACCGCCTGAACAATTAATTACATTTGAAACAGGAGTACGCTATCAAATGTACCATGCTTTGTTTTTACTATTTATTGGAATGTTAACTGACTTAAGTGCTAAAACAAAAAACATTATTAATTATTTAGTCGTTTTTGGTGTCACTTTATTTTCTGGATCCATCTATTTATTGGCTACAAACACCTTAACTTCTTTTGATTTTAAAGTCATCGGTTTTGTAACACCTATCGGTGGACTCCTGCTAATACTAGCCTGGGGTACATTACTGTTACACTATTTGAAGAAAAAGCCAACAAAAATTAGATAATTAAATCGTATCTAAAATATTAGCTCTACTTTTGTATTCGAATAATTTAACTACACAATACATAATTTTATGAATAATAACACACCGTTTACGCAATCGATTTCGTTGAAAGACTTGGGAATCGAAAACGCAAAGATTCATTATCAATTATCAGCCAACGAATTACATGACATGACCATCGCGTCAGGCCAAGGAATCGAAACTTCGACTGGTGCTTTAGCCGTGAATACTGGAGAATACACAGGACGCTCCCCTCTGGATCGATTTATTGTAAAAGATAGCATTACTGAGAACCAAGTTTGGTGGGGAAAAGTAAATATTCCTTTTGAGCCTACTGCTTTTGAAGCATTATACAAAAAAGTAACTTCTTACTTGTCTAATAAAGAAATATTCGTTCGAGATTCTTATGTATGTGCCGACCCTAATTACAGATTAAATGTTCGCGTAGTTACTGAAACACCTTGGACAAATTTATTTTGTTACAATATGTTTTTGAGACCAGAACAAGAAGAACTTGAGGAATTCACACCAGAATGGACCTTATTATGTGTTCCAAGTTTCATGGCAGATCCTGCAACTGACGGAACGCGTCAAAGCAATTTTGCTATATTGGATTTCACAAGAAAAGTAGTTCTTATTGGAGGTACCGGTTATACTGGTGAAGTAAAAAAAGGAATCTTTTCTGCCTTAAATTTCATCTTGCCTGTAGACAAAAATGCATTGCCTATGCATTGTAGCGCTAATGTAGGAGACAAAGAAGATACCGCTATTTTCTTTGGTTTGTCAGGAACGGGAAAAACAACTTTGTCAGCAGATCCACAAAGAAAATTGATTGGAGATGATGAACATGGTTGGACTAACGAAAATACCGTTTTCAATTTTGAAGGCGGATGCTATGCTAAAGTGATCAATCTTTCTGAAGAAAACGAACCAGATATCTTTAGAGCAATTAAAAAAGGAGCTGTTTTAGAAAATGTTATTTTTAAACAGGGGACAAATGAAGTTGACTTCGACGATGTTTCGATAACACCAAATACAAGAGTCAGTTACCCTATTTACCATATTGACAACATTCAACCAGGTTCTATTGGAAAAAATCCTAAAAACATCTTTTTCTTAACGGCAGATTCTTTCGGGATTCTACCTCCTATTTCAAGATTAACACCAGGACAAGCTGCATACCACTTTATCTCAGGATATACCGCAAAAGTAGCTGGAACTGAAGCTGGAGTAACAGAACCTCAACCTAATTTCTCTGCTTGTTTTGGAGCGCCATTTATGCCGCTTCACCCAACAAGATATGCTGAAATGTTGAGTAAAAAAATTCAAGAAGCAGATGTGAAAGTTTGGTTAATTAATACCGGATGGACCGGTGGAGCTTACGGAACAGGTAGCAGAATGAAATTAAAATACACTCGCGCCATGATTACTGCCGCTTTAAACGGCGAACTGGATGCAGTAGATTATAGAAACCATGTTGTCTTTGGAATTGCTATTCCGCAAAACTGTCCTAACGTACCTAGCGAAATATTAAATCCTAGAAACACTTGGGAAGACAAAGATTTATACGATCAAAAAGCAATCGAATTAGGACAAAAATTCAAAGCTAATTTTGCCAAATTTGAAGAGTTTGCCAATGCCGAAATTATGGCAGGCGCACCAAACGCATAAGTTAATTATAATTCAAAAAAGAAAAGAGCTGTTCTAACCGAACAGCTCTTTTTGATTTTAAAAACCTCCTAACGAAAAACACATGAGGGATTTATAACATTATTGATTTTTTGGCGTTAAATTTGCAATCATCCATCAATCAAAAAAATCAATCATGTTAAAACAATTCTTCATCCTCTGCTCAGGAGCTGACAATGAGATTCTGGAAGGCTGTTCCCAAGGAGAACAAACCAAATACGCAGGTATTGGCGCCACCGTTTTCTTTACTGCAGTCATGGCCTTTATCGCCAGTGCTTATGCCCTATTTACTGTTTTCGATAGTGTTTACCCCGCCCTACTTTTTGGATTAGTATGGAGTTTACTCATCTTCAATCTGGATCGATTCATTGTTTCTACTATTCGAAAAAGAGACAAATTTGGAAGTGAGTTTCTACAGGCCACTCCCCGAATTATTTTAGCCATTATTATTGCCATCGTAATATCGAAGCCATTAGAAATTAAAATTTTTGAGAAAGAAATCAATACCGTTCTATTGAAAGAGAAAAACGCTATGGCACTCGAAAACAAAAAAGAAGTAGCTAATTACTTCAAATCGGATTTAGATAAAAATAAAGCCGAAATTGCAAGCTTAAAATCGGATATTTCGAAAAAAGAAAAAGAGGTCAATACCTTGTACGAAACTTATATCACCGAAGCAGAAGGAACAAAAGGCACCTTAAAACTTGGCAAAGGCCCCGTTTTTAAAGAGAAAATAGCCAAACACAATCTTGCTTCTGCACAACTGGATACCATTCGAAAAAATAACTTGGAAAAAATTGCCGAAAAAGAAAAAACGGCAGCAGTACTTCAAGCCGATTTAGATAAAAAAGTAACCGAAACACAACCGATAATTGATGGATTTGACGGTTTGATGGCGCGTATAAATGCCTTAAACAAATTGCCGTCGCTTCCCTCATTCTTTATCATGCTATTATTTTTAGCCATTGAAACGTCTCCTATTATCGCTAAATTGCTGTCTCCAAAAGGAGAGTACGATTTTAAACTGGAAGATCTAGAGACAGCCTTAAAAGCTACTTTAGAACAAGACAAATACCAGCGCAATTTATTAGTCAAAACAAGCGCCATGATGCATGATAAGGTCTATGAAGACATTGCGCAAGACAAAAGTCTCTATGACTTACAACGAAAAAAAGCAACAGAGTTACTGGAATTACAAGCTACTAATTTTGTAGAAAAGCAAAAGAGAACTTTATAATACTAAAAAAGGTCAAATGATAAGAACTACCATTTGACCTTTTTACTTTGTATACACACTTTATTACATAAAGCTTAAAATCTCTTTTTTATAATTATCATATTCACCCTGCAGAATAAGTCCGTTATCCAGTAGCTTCTTATAATTCTGTAATTTTTCAAACAACTCATCTTGAGATAATCCAGCTAATCCATTTTCTTTGGGTGTTTCAGAAGGAGTTGCAAAATCGTCGTTCCTAATAGGCAAAGGCGGCGGAGTGACAGGCATTAACTCACTAAAACTGGTCACTTCTTCCGTTTCCATTTCTTCAATAATCTCAAATTCATCAGTATCCTCAACTGAAATTTCATCAATCGCCATTGCATTTGACACCGCACCGTTTTTCAGAATATCCAACTGTTCCTTAGCATAAGTAAAGATTTTTCTAGCTTGAATTTTTGGTATATAATCGATGGAAACAGCCATATCCGTCTTCGTCGAAAACGAAAATTCAGAACCTAATATGTTTTCTTTTACAAAAGTTCCTTCGATTTGATCCCAGGTATAGTCTGTAAAATCCATAGAAAGCCCGAAGTTTTTAGGCTGACAAATAATAATTCGCTTATTTGTCAAAACGATACTATCCGGAAAAACGGTAAGCGCCGGTTTTTTCTGAACCGCTATATACCCAATTTCTTCATTTCTCATCAATAGATCATTCAGCTTTGAAGTAATCTTTTCAATTGCTTTAGGATCTTGTTCCTCGTTTAAAAATTTCTTGATCTGTTCTTTCATGTTGTACTGAACTTTATTATACGGAGCTTTATGCAGCAACTTTGTTTTTTCTGATACAAAAGTAATACCAAATTACGATATATAGACAAGCCTATTTTATTTATTTTTTTTACAAAAAAAAGATTAAGCTTTTAAAACATACTCTATTATGAAATTTATGAACATCAAAAAACAAGCGTTAAAACATCTGGTATTTTCTTATCTCCCAATTTCATGAATTATAGATTAATCGCTACTGCATCTGGCTTTTCTTCTCGAATGAGTGAATTGAAAGAGAAAATATGGTCAAACTATTAAAAGACTAACATTCATTAATCTTTATCTTATGATTATTTTCATAATCAAGTTCCTTTGCTTCTGGAATTTTTATCTGAGAAAAAAAATCTGAAACTTCATTTTTTTTCATAAAGTCTTTCACTAAATGATATCACTATAGTCTCTAATGATTAGAGACGCTATTCATAGAAAGCAAATAGGGGGAAAAGGTGGTTTGTAGAACGAGTATCTATCTCAGCAATTCTAAATGCTCATTCCCTTTAAAAGTTATTGTTTTGGAAAGGAAGAACACCCAAAACACAATCCCTAGAGCTACGATAATTGAACTAGCTACATCAGGAAATAGAGACAATGCAACCCGTTAGTTAAGAACACTTTGCGCCTAATACAAACCTCAATTCACACTCGTCATAAAATGGTAAATAATTAGAGCGATTCAGTCCCTATGTTTCTCAATTATTTAACCAATTAGATTTGAGGCAATCTTTATGTCTTTGATTTCTTTAATAAAAAAACCCATTAAAGTAGCAGGTCACTATGGTGTAAGGCATCAAATTGATCAACAACATTTTTATTCTTTCTTCCAATAATATAAAACATTTTATGCTTTTTTTCTGCTTTTACTTGAAGTGCGACCACACTTTTGGCAGCATACTGGTCAATGGCAATCAGTTTTTCTAATGAAACGACGATACCACTTGAGTCTGCCATCAAAGTATTCAAATGATTCTCTAAATAGACACTGTTTTGAGAATTCAACAAACCCTTAATTTCATAAATACCTGTATTATAAGTTATTTGAATCGCCATACTATTTCTATTTAGTTGTTAATACTGATGCAAATATCCTCAGTTTTGATTTGATTGTCTTTAATTCTTCGACGAACTGCATGTTAGTGTAGATGAAACATCAATCCTTTAACCTCAACTTGTATCTCTATATAAATCAATAACTTGAACAACATTAAATTAATTAACAAGGTTGTTCTTTTTTAAAATATCTAAGAAGACTATCCTAAAAGTAAAACAGCACGTCTGTGCTGCAAAGCTGCCAATGGCCTTAACATTCGAACTAAAAAAGTATTAGACACCAATATTGAATTAAAAAAAAGACTACCCTAGTAAACTTGAAAAAGAACTTAATTATTTAGGTAGAGAAAGACATAAATCACAAAATATGTATGATAAAGCATTGGAATTTTTAAAAATCCAAATTAGGCCATACACTATAAAAAAACAAAGAAAGAACAAATGTCTACAGTTGAAGAAAAGATTCATTATGTGTTTTATAAACTTAAAGCCACTGCCCTAGCAACTCTTACATCAATTTGAATTCCCACATCTACTAAATCGCGTTATAACACGAGTTACAATACAGGAAAACGGAAGACACAACCCCTAAGAACGCCGCAAAACCTATAATTTCTCAGCAAGAGCGAAATATAAATTCCATCCAAAAATTAATTAGACCTTAAATGCTGGAATACCATTGGCAAATTCAGATACAAATAAGCATTAACACAGAGGTTCTTCCTACTAAAACGTTGAAATTACAGGATTTAAAAATAAGGTATAAAAGAAATTTAAATACAACGAACGCTTTTCAAATTACAACTCTATATTCATAACAAAAAAAAACTGCTCGTGGTAGCAGTTTTTTGTATTAACTAAACTTAAGGTATCAGAAAATTTGTTTTAGAAAAATTTGTTTTACTATCTCTAAATTCACAACAGCTAAACCGCCATAAAATTCAAAGACTAATCGTATTCTTTTTTTATTTAGAAACAGAGTTGTTTTATTTTGTTTCGCAGTCCAAATATACTTGCAAGTGTATAGGTAATCAGAAATTTTCGGTGAGATTCAATTTCCCTACGACCAATGGTTATATTAGAGCGATAAAAACAGTTAATTTATATGTTTAGGTTTTTTTATGATTTCTACTTGGCTAATTGTAATTCATTATCATCCAGTCCAATAAGTTTACGAACTTCAATCGAGTTTGGCAAGCTGAGCTCATCATTTAAATGAACTAAAAATGGCTCTAACAATGAATGACTTATAACAAAAGTTGTTTTACTATTTTGACAGGCTATATCCGCATCAAATTTACTCAATGGCCCTGCCCATTTTAGATTATAACAGTAGCCAAATGCTTTATTTCTTACAAAAGTAACATTCTTATCATTTATCATAGACCATCGCGCAGACACTAAATAACAACCTGTAATTTCATCTGCGATAGAATCTATATTTGTAGAATCTGTAATTGGTAATTTTAGCTCCATCTTATCGTTTTTAAACACATTACTAAAGTAGTAATAATTTAGACGAAATACATTTTTAATCGACGAAATACAATCTTTATTAACTATTATAAGATTTTACTTATAATTATAGCAAATTCAATCTCTTCATTAACTCCGGTCTATTTGCCCGGCTTACGGGAATTACATCTTTAGCAATTAAGACGCTGTTATCTTCGATATCAATAATTTTTTTAGTATTGATAATAAAAGAACGATGCACTTTTAAAAATAAATCTTTAGGTAATTTATCCTCGATCTTCTTGAGGGTAGAATGAACAATATAATTTTTACCGTCCGTTTTGATATGAATATAATCTCCTTTTGCTTCCACAATATTTACTGAGGCCATTTCAATTTTTATTAACCTTCGATCAATATTGATATAAAATTCATTCGCATTGTCCTCTCCTTTTGGTTTAACTTCTTTTGAAGAAGCGTTTGTTTTCATAATAATTGCTTTTTGAACTGCTTTAATAAAACGATCTTTGGTAATGGGTTTTACTAAATAATCCACAATACATTCATATTCAAATGCTTCAATAGCAAAATTTCTATCGGAGGTTACTAAAATGATATGAGGTGGGTTTTTTATCGTTTGAATAAAATCAAAACCGGTAAAATTAGGCATATGAATATCTAAAAAAATCAAATCAACTTCGTTTTGATTTAAAAATTTAATTGCTTCAATAGCATTAGAAAAATCAGCTACAACTTCAATAACTGTATAGTTGGCTATGAATTGAATCATTATGGCTCTTGCCATCTCCTCATCGTCTATAATAATGCAATTCATTTAAAGCTGTTTTTTACAATTGTATAACAAACTCTTGCATAGCCTTTAGAATTGCTTCAAAATCATTTTTTAAGGCTACTGAGTTACCATTTAAATTATCTTCATAATCTGAAGCAATATAATAACTTTTTTCGAGACCTAAGATAGAAACTTTATGCTTTAATTTATGAACTGCTTTTGCAGCTTGCACATAATTAGCCTTTTCTATTTCTTCCTGATAAACTTGCACTTCCACTGGAAGCTGTCTTTTTAGTATATCAATGATTTTAATTTTGAATTCTTCATTGTCTCCTGATAATTCATTAATGTAATTTAAATTAGGTGTTTCCATTGTCTTTTGGTATTGTGAAATAAAAAGTGCTTCCAATGCTTTCTTGACTTTCAAGCCAAATTTTTCCTCTATAAAATTCTATTATTTTTTTTACTATCGAAAGGCCTATGCCTGATGATTTCCCATCATTGTGTAACTTAGAAAAAACATCAAAAATTTTATTCTGATACACCTTCGGAATCCCTATCCCATTGTCCTTGACGTCAAAAATAATTTCGTTTTCATTTTCTAAGCACCCTATTTCGACAATTACCTTTTCTTTGTCATTGTATTTAATCGCATTTTGAATTAAATTTTGGAACAGTTGTTTGAATCTAAAATCATTTCCAATAATTTTAGGTAACTTATTTCTTACCGTAACCACCACATGATCAGGAACTTCAATAATATTTAAAACATCTTGAATCAAGACATTCAAATCAATAAGCCTCTCTTCATCTAGCTGGCTTTCTACTGACGAATAATTCAAAATTCCTTTAATTAATAAATCCATCTTCTCAACATTAGAAAGAATTAGATTTAAAGATTTCAGGTTGTTCTCATTCATCATTTCCTCATTATCCTCAATAAACCAGTTGATAAGCGTATCAATACTCCTTAATGGTGCTTTAAGGTCATGCGAAACCATGTGCGCATATTCATTCAATGCAATATTTTGTTTCTCTAGATTGAATAAGAGCTCTTCCCGTTGCTTATTAATTTTAATAATTTCAATGGATTGTTGTTTGATATATACTGACGAATCAAAACTCTCGTTTTCAGAAATTTGTTCTGGATCCAAACTCATCGACTCCAATATGGAGTGTAGATTTTCATTAACCTCTTTCAAACTTTCTGCTTCGTCTCGCAATCTTTGGTTGGCTTCAAATAACTCATCAGAGCTTATTTTCATTGCATGTTGCAGCATTTCAATTTGACTTTCATAGTTTCCATAAGACTCATTTACAGCGTCCAAAAAAATATCTAAATCATTCAAACCGCCTTTGAGTTTTTTATCGATCTGCCTTTTTAATAATGAATGCATTATTCGCTAATTAGGGTTAATGTCATAGTTTGATTGTGTAATTCACAAGAAATACTTCCGTTAAAAGGCGCCATTTCTCCATAGGAATATAAGCCCGCCATAGGCACGCGCTC
This sequence comes from Flavobacterium sp. DW-iso2, assembly GCF_058725285.1. Taxonomy (NCBI): domain Bacteria; kingdom Pseudomonadati; phylum Bacteroidota; class Flavobacteriia; order Flavobacteriales; family Flavobacteriaceae; genus Flavobacterium; species Flavobacterium sp. DW-iso2. The sequence goes on from NZ_JBZXDY010000035.1 coordinate 15,132, forward strand.
TCCAATAACTTCCTGCACTTGCTCTACTTCTTCTTCTACTCTTTGATTCATCACTAATTTACGACCAATGCAGCTCACCAAAAGAGCCAATTCAGGTTTGCTTTTTCTATTTGCCATGGCAAATTTTGCAGCAGTATGAGCTCCTTGTACAATTCCGTCAACAGAGGCCATCATTAATTGAACTCTAGAATTCACAGGAACATCTCCCGCCAAAATCATCGATTGATCATCATTATTAATATTCAAAATAGTACGTACTACTGGTTCCGTCTTACCATCGGGAGTCACGCTTAATGGGTACAAAAGTGAAGCCTGAGGCAATTCATTCGATTTTTCACCTAAATATTTCTTATACAAATCCAGAGCGGGTTGACCGTCAATTTCATATAAAATATTACCTTCTGATTTTGTTATTACCCGTTCTGGTCCAAAAGGAATCCAGCCACCAAAACTGGCATAAGAGATTTCTAAACTATCTCCATAAAAACCTATCAAAATCACTTCCCCTTCTTTAGGATCTTCCTTATAAGAAGCAAGCGTTTTTTCAAAACGAGCATCATCACCACACATTCCTCCTGTAATTGATATTTTAGAATCAATATTAGTTTCTAAACCGTTGATCAACGAACTTCCATTAACAAAACTCCCCTCTGACAGAACAAACAAGTGTTTTAAATTGTCTTTAGGTATTTTATTATACAGTGCTTCGCCTAAATCCCTAGCATTTTTAGCATAGTCTACTATATTTTCACGCTCTACGATAAAACTTGATTTTTCGAATTCAATGGCAGTAACAGAAATAGATTCATCATTAACATTACAACAAATTATCTCACCAGCAGTAGATCCAAATACAAGATCTTGATAAGGAAACTCTTTCCTAATAGCTGCAATTACCTCCTGGTTTTCTAATAAATATCTATTCCCAAAAATCAAAACTAAAGGATTCTTAAGAATTGCTTTTTCTTGAAAATACTGCCATTCTTTATTGGCTTCTTTATAAGCTTGAATAATTTTCATAGTTATTTTTTTAGTTTAACAAAGAACGTAGTCCCTTTTCCTTCTTCACTGTCTAGCCAAATTTCTCCCTTATAGAAGAGAACTATTTTTTTCACGATAGACAATCCTAACCCCGTTGAGTGTTTGCTAGTAGTATATGCTTTAAAAGTTTCGAAAATTTTAGAATGAATTTTTTTTGGCATTCCTACTCCATTATCTGCTATGGAAAATACATAGTGAGAGCTGAATTCCTCACAGGCTATTTCAACCAATCCATTTTCTTTATCGATATAATTCACTGCGTTTCCAATTAAATTTTGAAACAACTGTTGAATTCTGAATCGATCTGCTTTTATAATGGGTAGTGGGTTATTAATTGTGACTTTTATATGTTCTGGAACATGAATCATATCAATAATACCTTTTACAATATCATTGGTTTTCACATCCTCCCCCTTAGACACTTCTTTATCAATTTTAGAATAGGTTAAAATCCCTTCAATCAAATGATCCATTTTTTCAACCTTGTGTTCAATTAATGAAAAATATTTCAATGTTTGTTCTTCAAAATCTTTTTCATTCTCTTCCTTAATCCATGATATTAACGAATTGATACTTCGCAAAGGCGATTTTAAATCATGCGAAACAATTTGCGCGTAATCTTCTAATTCTTTGTTGGTTTTTGCTAAATCGCTTATTAAATTTTCTTTTTGCTCCTCAAGTACTTTCCAAGCTGTTATATCCTCTTCAATAGCAAAAAATTTAATGATAACTCCGTTTTTATCATACAAGGCTTGCCCTTGAATTCGTACCCAATATTTTTCTTTGTTTTTAGAGTAATTGACAAGCTCACAATTAAACGGCAAGCCTTTCGCAATTTGTTCGCTCATATAAGTCACTGTTTCATTATTAGAGTCGGCTCCTTGAAGTAATTTCCTTGGTTTTTCACCTAAAATTTCGTTTTCTGTATAGCCCGACATTTTCAGAAAACTGGTGTTAGCCCATTCAATATTGCCACTAGGATCGCAAATAATTACCGCATTTATATTTTTTTCAGCTATTAAAGAAAGAAGATAGAGTTGTTGCTCTTGCTCTTTTTGATCCGTAATATCTAGATGAATTCCTATTGAGCCTATTAAATTACCATGAACATCATAATTAGGCGCTCCACTGATGAGCCAAGTTCTATCTTCATTATTTTTATCCTTGACATTCATCTCATATGAGTCAGAGATGCCTTCAGATCGCAACCGATCTTTTGATTGAAGTATTTTTTTACTCTCTTGGGTCAAAAACAATCCACTTGCTTTATGCCCTACCATTTCCTCTATAGCATAACCACTCATGTCTAGAAAACTTTGATTCGCCATGAGAATCTTATCGTTGAGATCTACCTCTAATAAACCCAAATTCATATTAGCAATAATGCCTCTGTATTTTTCTTTTTCAATCTCTAGGCTTTCATCATATCTCTTTTTAAGTGAAATATCTTCCAGCATTGCAAAATATTGCGTAGCATTTCCTTGGGAATCAGTAATAGGCTGTGCTTTTACTCGCGACCAAAAAGGGGTACTATTTTTTCGAGCATGTAGTAACTCAACTTCAAAGGACTCACCTGCATAAAACGAATTAATCATTTTTTTTATTTCCTCTTTATCTGTATCCATAGTTCTCCCTAATTCAATGGGGGTTCTTCCTATGATTTCTGATTTAGAGTAGCCTGTTAATGCTAAAAAAGCATCATTACACCAAAAAATACTTCCGTCTAATTTAGTAAAAACAACACCGTTGTTATTAGCACTAGCGACATAAGAAAGTCTATTGAGTTCCTCCTTATCTTTTTTAAGCTGATTTTTCTGAGTATTGATTGTGAGTAACAACTCCTTCAACTCCTTTGAAGTATTCTCAGCATTATTGAGAACATGGAGCAAATCTAACAATGAGTCGTTATGAGCAAAATCTTCGAAGGTCAATTTCCTATCAATTACTTCACTCATAGAAGTGAACCAGGGCGAGCCAACAAATAACAAACTGTCTCCCGTTTGTTCAAACTGCCCTCTTAGCAAGAGCTCCGTTTTGGAATACTTTAATAAAATATGTTGGTCGCTATTATTAATAATTTCTTGAAAAGAAATAGTTTTTATATGAGGCCTCACTATTTCAAAAAAATCTGTAAATAAATTTTCTTTTTCAAGGTCTGGACATACTTTAGCAAGGCTTTTTCCAAAATTTAATATCCGGAAATCGGGACTTAACTGGAAATAAAAGGGAAATAATCTATTAAAGCTTTCTTCATTAAAATATAATCCTAATCCACTCATCTGTCTACCAATTTACTTTGAATATTTCGTGTGAACTTCCCTCATTTCTACATTGAATTAACTCAAGGACAACGGGGGTTTTGTAAACAATTCCTAATCCTTGAATAATACCCCTAACAAAATCTTGAAGACCCTCCCTTTTTGAAAAATAATGCAAATTCAGCCCTTTTGCACAAATATCACTTACTTTAAATTCTGGCGGAGTGAGTTTAGGGTAAATCAACATTACTCGGTTGTGGAAGTTAGGTAAATTTATTAAAAAATCTCGTAAATTATTCCCTCCAGATTCCATTAATCCGGGATATTTTTCTTTGGTAGTTTTGACCACCCACCATTCACCAAAGGCAATCAAAACTTCACTTAATGTCATATTCATTTCCTCAGAAACGGCAGTAGCTATTTTGTAGGTCACCTCATCATCATAGATTTCATTGCTTAAAAAAAAATCAATGTCTACACCACTCCTTTCGCGAACAGTTTCCCATTTATCTCTTCCAAAGTTAGCAATAACTAAGTCTTCTATTGATTTATTGACTATTCCGTACATATATTCTAGTTGGTGATTAATTCATTTGAACTCCAATACTCAATTAGTTTCGTGATTCTATCGACATAATCAGGGTATTTCAAAGGTTTGATAACATAACCCGCAATCCCTATTCTATAACATTCTAAAATATCTTTACGATTACTTGAAGTAGTTAAAATAATAGCTGGAATATACTTCAAATAATCATCCGCTTTTAAGATTCTCAAAAATTCAATTCCATTAATCTTTGGCATATTTAAATCTAAAACGATAATATCTGGAACAACCTCTTTCACTTTTAATATTTCAATAGCTTCCTCCCCATTATTGGCTTCAACAATTTTATGACTTAATTTTAAGGCACTCAAAACCCTATTAAACTTCATCACTTCAATTTCGTCGTCTTCAATTAACAATATATTTAGCGCCTTGCTCATGTTTTTTTGGGATATAATTTTTACAAATAAATATATTCCGAATATAAGAAAAACAATGTCTTATTCGGTAATTAATCTATTACTATAGTTGAATCGACGATAAGTGTCGACGAATAGCATTAAGAGTTCTCTATCTCCTGTTGTATTTTCTTTTTTAAAGTTTTAAAAATTAATTTATACGAGTGATCGATCAATTCTTTAATAAGTGAATCTGGGACGTCTTTATTTATAGAAACGGTATTCCAATGTATTTTACTCATATGAAACCCTGGCTTAATGTCATCACATTGTGCCCGAAGTTCTTGCGCACGATCAGGATCACATTTTAAATTAATAGCGGGCGCTCCTAATTCCCATTTTGTCAAAGAAGTCAAAGCAAACATTTTACCTCCTACTTTAAACACCAGCGTATCTTCATCAAAAGGAAAGTGTTCAGTCACTCCTTTTTTAGAAAGACAATATTCGTAATAGGTTTCTAGGTTCATGTATAATTCCGTTAAAAAATTATTTATTGGTTTTTTCCATCATTCTCTCTGGTTTTGCCAAAACAGTGAACCCAAATTTTTTGTACAAAAAATGTGCGTCAGCAGTTGCTAATCTCCATATTTGAACTTCTTTTAATTGCGGCTCCTTCATCATTGCATCAACTAAAATGGAGGAATATCCTTTTCCGCGATGTTCTTCAGTAATGAATACATCCATCACATAGGCAAAAACTACATAATCTGTAATTACTCTTGCAAAGCCAATTTGTTGCTCATCAAGATATATTCCAAAACAAAATGAATGGTCAATTGTAGTCTGTACCTCCTCGATTGTTCGTCCAGCTGCCCAATAAATATCTTTTAGAAAATGCTGAATAAAAGAAATGTCTAATTTACTTTTATCGGTAGAAACAGTTATCATATCTAAATTTCAGTATTCACAATAGCATATAAAACAGGTTTGCTCGGGCTCGCATCATTTTCAAAAGAAGCAATTTGTAAATTTAGTAAATAAGTCCCGTCTAGAATATCCTCTGAAACGTAAATCATCTCAGTTATAGTAGCGTCTAATCGGGCATCTGAATTTAAATTATTCACGTCAGTCACATTCCAAAATGCTTTATGTGCCAAGAGTTTCCCCTCGTCCTTTTCTTTATCTACACTAGGCAAATCGATTAGTAAGTGTTGGATTCCGCTTTCGCGAAGAAACAAAGCAGCATCTTCATCCAAAAACGGCGGATTTGTATGTGAATATTTTCGGGATAATTTATCCTCGGCGTTTGGTAAGGTTCGAATAACTATTGCTTCCGGCGTTTTCCCTTCTAAAGCACTAACAAGAGCCTCTTTGGTAACAACAAAATCCCTATCCTGATCATCCAGTTCTATCGAAACTAGTTCAGCAATGAAAAAAAATTGTTTCAACAATTGATTGATGCTGTAAAATTCACGTGTAATATGACCCAGACATTCCGTATGGGTTCCATGTCCGTGCGGATTAAAAAGAATGTTGTTAAAATTAGTCGAAGACATCCCTTCGGATACTTTTCCGACCCATTCTCCAAAACGAACGGGGTCAATTACTGGCTTTTCAATATACCAAGCAATAGGGTTCGCATCTGTATTAGATAACGGAATCGAAATATCAATGGGTTTTGATAAGTCTACTTGAAAATTATTTATTGTTGCTATCATAGTTTTCTTAACCGCAAAGTCCACAAAGCTTTGTGAGCATGCCGCTTCCTTTGTGTGCTTAGTATTTATATTATTCCAAATTTACCAAAAATAGATCAGACGCTATACCATCTGTCAGAAACTTTCCTTTTTTTGTTGGTTTCAAAATGTTATTCTCAATAAAAACTAACTCATCATTCAGGAATTTCTGAGCTTGTTTCATCAAATAATCCAAATACATTTGTCCAAATTCTGCTTGAATTCTATCCAGTGAAACCCCCCAAATGGTTCGCAAACCGGTCATAATATATTCGTTATAACGATCCGCTTCTGATAAGATTTCAATTTCGTTTGGTAATTTACCAACCTGAATTGCTTTTAAATACAAAGGATTATTCGCAATATTCCAACTGCGGGATACACCATCATAACTGTGTGCCGAAGGGCCAATGCCCATGTATTTTTTCCCTAACCAATAAGCAGAATTGTTTTTTGAAAAGTAATTCTCTTTTCCAAAATTTGATAATTCGTAATGAATAAAACCATTCATCTCTAGTGTTTCTACTAAAATCGCAAAATGTTCCTGAGCCACTTCGTCTTTGGGCGCTTCCATTTTTCCGGTTTGAATCATTTTATTCATAGCCGTTTTAGGCTCTACCGTCAAAGCGTAACTAGAAATATGAGGAATCCCAAAAGACAACGCCTTTTTAATGTTTTGCTTCCATTTCTCATTGCTCATTCCCGGAACTCCATAGATCAAATCAAGCGAAATATTATCGAAATACTTCGTGGCTTCTTCTAAACAGTTTTGGGCTTCCGCCGAATCATGCGCCCGATTCATCATCTTCAAATCATCTTCAAAGAAAGACTGGATTCCGATGCTCAAACGATTAATTTTACTTTTCGAAAGTTCCAAAATCCGCTCACTGGACAAATCATCCGGATTGGCTTCAAGTGTGATTTCTGGGTTATCCGCAACCTCATAATTTTCATAAACTGCATCAATCAGAAAATTAATTTCGTCTGAAGTCAATACCGAAGGCGTTCCTCCACCAAAATAAATAGTCTCTATTGTATCGTTTTTAAATTCACTTTTGCGCATTTGAATTTCCTTGGCCAAAGCCAAAACCATTTCTTCTTTCTTATTCATCGAAGTCGAAAAATGAAAGTCACAGTAATGACAAGCTTGCTTGCAAAAAGGAATATGTATGTAGATTCCGCTCATAAATAGTAATCAGTTTTTAGTGTTCAGTCTGAGAGAAGTGTTCAGTGAGCAGAATTTTAGTATTCAGCTATATCTACTAACTACTCTTTTTTTACTCCAAACTTCTCGGGATTTAAAATCATATAATTAACTAGCTTTCCAACCTCAATACTTTCAGAAATAAGTTCCTGATAAATGTCAACTGAAATATATTTACAAGACAAAGCAAATTCTAACCAAACTTGTGTTTCTGAGTTTTCTCCGTCAGAATCAGTTAATTTACTATAAAAATGTTTTGGGTAAATTCTTTTTCTATATGCTTCGGCCATTGTAACGGGAACACTTCTAGATGATCGCCGAATTTGATCCGTTAGCGAATAGGTTTCCTCTTTTGGAAAAGCTTTTGTAATTTCAAAAATCTTCATTGCTAATGCAAATGATTTTTTATAAGCTAATAAATCTTGAAATCTCATATTTACATTTTATAAACTGAATACTATTTTTTAATTACTTACGCTGATTACTAAAAAACTGATCACTGAATATTATTTTAAAACTGTAACTCAGAACTGTTAACTAAATCCTGTCTTTTTTATAGTTCCTACTGACCACTAAAAATCTGTATACCCATCACTTCTTCACTCTTTCTTCATTTTGTTTTACAAAAGCATCCCAACCGGTATAGCTTTTCGTTCCAACCACTTTTCCAGAATTGAAAAAATGACAAACAGCAGCTGCCAATCCATCAGTGCTATCTAGGTTTTTAGGCAATTCCTTTAAACCTAACAATTGTTGTAGCATCTTGGCGACTTGTTCCTTGCTTGCATTTCCGTTTCCAGTAATTGCCATTTTAATTTTCTTCGGTTCGTACTCGGTAATGGGAATATCTCTCGAAAGTCCCGCTGCCATAGCAACACCTTGCGCGCGACCCAACTTCAACATCGATTGTACATTTTTACCAAAGAAAGGAGCTTCAATCGCAATCTCATCTGGATGATGCGTATCTATTAATTCAATGGTGCGTTCAAAAATACGTTTCAATTTCATATAATGGCCGTCCATTTTATTCAACTGCAATTCGTTTAACTGAATAAATTCCATTTTTTTATTGATAACTCGTATCAAACCAAAACCCATTATAGTGGTTCCTGGGTCAATTCCTAATATGATGCGTTCGTTTGCCATTTTTTTAGTTCGTTTTTTTTTGCCGCGAAGGCACAAAGACACAAAGTTTTTTTCCTTACGCAGAGCCTAGCAAAGAAGTCTCAGAGAATCGCAAAATTACTTTAATAACCTAGCGAATCTTTGCGGAAGATTTTTCGCGTTACACAAAGTATTTGCAAACCATTACGAAATAGCATTTTCACAATAGTTTTCTTTTCTTTGCCTCAATGATTTCGATTCCTCACAAAACTAAGCAATTCCTCGTAGTTCTAATCAAACTTTTGATTGTAGGCGGTGCCTTTTATTTTATTTACAACCAGCTGGCAAATAACGATAAACTCGATTGGGCTCAGTTTCTCGTTTTATTTAAGAAAAATCAGTCGGTTGCCGGAATTGGTTTCATTTTATTATTGAGTGTAATCAATAGGTATTTAGAAATTTTAAAATGGCAAAACTTAGTCTCTTATCTCAAACCCATTTCTGTAAGCGAAGCGACTAAACAAGTTCTCTCAGCACTAACAGCAGGGGTTTTTACCCCAAATGCCGTAGGCGACTATGCCGGAAAAGCCATGTTCTTTGATAAGTCAGAAACTAAAACAGTGGTATTTCTAAACTTGATTTGCAACGGAATCCAAATGGTGTTAACCGTAATCATCGGACTATTTGGTTTATTGTATTTTAATGCACAATATCATGTGATTACAACAAAAACAGCCGCAATCCTTTTTGGCATTTTAATCCTTACTTTTATTATATTATTCTCCATAAAAAAAATTACAATAAAAGGTTATTCGATTGAAAAACTAATTCATAAAATCAATGAGATTCCAAAACGGATTCACCAAAAAAATATCTTTTTAGGCATTTTTCGCTATCTCGTTTTTTCGCATCAGTACTACTTTTTGTTTCTCGCTTTTGATGTCGATTTACCCTATTTAACATTGATTTCTGCAGTAACTTGCGTTTATTTTTTAGCTTCTTCATTGCCTACATTTCAGTTTCTAGACTTTGCTGTTAAAGGGAGCGTAGCTATTTATTTGTTTGGAATTCTAGGGGTCAACGAGTGGATTGTCGTTTTTATTTCGACCTTAATGTGGTTTCTAAATGTCGTTCTGCCAGTTATTATAGGAAGTTATTATGTGCTGAATTTTAAAGTCCTCACCCCAGCCCTCTACAAAAAAGAGGGAGACGAAACCTAAAAGTGTGTTTATGCTATATGTTTTCATAATTATTATAATTATTTACTGCATTACTATTGTGTGGCTTAGTTATGGTTTTACAAAAATTAATTCCTTTGAAATTATTGGCTTAAAGCCAATCCCAATAGTCATCGGTACAAAATTCACTATCGTAGTTCCTTTTAGAAATGAAGCGGCTAACCTACCGCTACTTTTAGACAGTTTTTCTAAGTTGAATTACCCAAATCAATTATTTGAAGTTATCTTAGTCGATGACGAATCAGAAGAACAGTTTTCAGTTTCTAGCTTTCAGTTTTCAGTTCGAATAATAGACAACATTAGAGCTTCTAATTCTCCAAAGAAAGATGCAATCACCACCGCCATGCAAATCGTAAAGAGCGATTGGATCATCACCACCGATGCAGATTGTGTAGTCCCCGAAAACTGGCTTGCAACATTGGACAACTACATTCAAAACCATAATGTAAGTATGCTTGCTGGAGCAGTAACGTATGACTGCAAAAATACGTTCTTGAATCATTTCCAACAATTAGATTTAGCGAGTCTGCAAGGAGCTACCATAGGTAGTTTTGGAATTGGAAAAGGTTTTATGTGCAACGGTGCCAACTTAGCTTATACGAAATCGCTGTTTAAAGAACTGAATGGTTTTAGCGGCAATGATACCATCGCAAGCGGAGATGATGTTTTCCTGCTGCAAAAAGCGATGGCGCGGTTTCCTGACAATGTGCATTATGTGAAATCAAAAAGCAACATCATCACAACAAAACCTTTAGATGACTGGAAATCTTTATTTTACCAAAGAGCACGCTGGGCGTCAAAGACAACTTCTTATCAAAGTACTTTCGGGAAAGCATTAGGATTGATTGTTTTTGCTGGAAATTTGTGTTGGGTTTTAGGATTCCTATTTTGGTTTTTTGGCCTGATTTCGTTGTTGGATTTTGCTCTTTTGGTAGTAATAAAATTTCTAGTTGATTTTATTTTACTTTCACAGTCAAATCATTTTTTAACTCCTATGAGAATGCGTTTTGTGATTTTGAGCAGTATTTTATATCCCTTTTTTAGCGTTAGTGTAGCCTTGTATTCTTTGTTTGGAAAATATGAGTGGAAAGGAAGATCATTTTAGCTTTTAAATGGTTGTCTGAACAAAATATACTATTTACGCTACAGCCACAGCCCTAATGGAAACAACATCCATGCGTACCAGAGTTGTACCTAAGATAAAAAGGAACGCAGGAATAGCTCCTTAGTACAAATTATTCTACTTTAAGAATCACAGGAAGTATAAACTGTGTTTTTACTGGAATTCCGCGCTTGATGGCAGGGTTGACTTTTGGAAAATCAATCAATCTGGCATGTAGAATACTATCGATTTTAATGGTATCGTAAGCAACTGAATCTTTGGGAAATTGTGGCTCAAATTGCATTTTTGCATTAGGAAAAATGGTCACTTTAACCTCGATGGTGTCCAATTCAGGATACAGAATCGAAAGCGTATCACTACTCAATTTTTGCTGAATTAATTCGGTTAAATACTCAAAAAAACATCGTTGCCGTTTTGTTTTATTGTCTAATTTATCACAATCGACAAACGAAGGGTACTCATCCACTTCTTTCCAATTGATTGATTTCAACTCTTTTTGCAATAATTCCTTTTCCGAAGGCACTTGCTTTTCGAAGTACTGGCAGGAATTAAAAAGTAAGAATACTAAAAAAAAGTAATAGTGCTTCAATGTTTTGTTTTTGAATTGGAATAATATGCTATAAAAATACAATTATTATTTTTGAGATTGTTTCGAAAGCAAATAATCTTCGTAGGTTTCAACAAACCACTTTTTCTTGCTCGCTTCAGCCATTTCTTTTTGATCTGGATACAAAGACTCTAATCGATCTGAAAAAGCGGCAATTTGAATTGTCCATTTATAAAATTCTTCCTTTGTAAGGATTAAATCTGGCATTGCCTTTTTATCTAAAAACTCAAAAAAGAGGCGGTCAAAATCTTTCATCGAAAAATTCAATACTTTTGCTTTGTTCTCGTTATATATTTTTTCTTTCAAGTTGACATCACCCTTGTCTTGAGCCAAAGCCGAATTCAAAAAAAGGATTATAAAAAGCATTGAAACTAAATTTCTCATATTCATTTGATAAATGACTGCTGCATTTATTTTTTCAAAAATACAAAAATAAAATTTTATGGATACTCTTCTGTTAATCCTTGGCTTTTGTTGCATGCTTGTTGGAATTCTAGGAAGTGTACTTCCTGTTTTACCAGGTCCTGGGATTAGTTGGCTCGGACTTGTTTTTCTTTATTTTACCAACGCTGTTCCTGCTAACTATTGGATTCTTGGCATCACCTTTACGGTTACCATTATCATTTCATTATTGGAATATATAATGGATCAAGACAAAATGTTGTGGGGAAATATTAAAATCTTGATATTTGTGTTTCCAAATTATACCAAATGCAAG
>NZ_JBZXDY010000036.1:0-26709 GCF_058725285.1 Flavobacterium sp. DW-iso2
CGAAACACAAATTTACGATTCATTTAAAGAAGCCATCTTTTTGGCTTCTTTTTTTATCGGACAACAATGAATTTTAATAGAAATAACGCATCATTTTGAATTCAGCCAAAATTAATTTGTAATCGATTATTTATTATAGTGAATTATGGTAGAGGTATTTAAGACAAATGTCCACGGCATTGAAGAGGCAAAAACACTACTTCAGCTATTACTCAAACACTTTTCTACGCTACAAATAAACTTTGATTTAGATGACTGTGATAAAATACTACGAGTAGAAGGCGAAATTATTCCAATAGTGGCTATTATTGAACTGCTTATTAACGAAAATTATAAATGTGAAGTTTTGGAATAAAACAGATCGGACCAATTCAAAATTATAAAGCTCTTAATAGATATCCTTGCTGAACATTCTAGTTATACTATTTTTATTTTCGAACTAACTTCTGGTTTTTACCATAGTTCAATTAATTTACTCGAATATGATTGAAAATTTGTGCCTTAGCGGCAAAATCATCTCGTTCATAACTCCTGAACATTTCTTTACCATACCAATTTCTAAATTCTTAATTTGCCACTTCAAAATCAATAAGAAATAATGAAGGTCTGTATTGCCGAAAAACCAAGTGTAGCGCGCGAAATCGCATCCGTTTTAGGTGCCAATACCAAACATGATGGTTATTATGAAGGTAATGGCTATGCTGTCACCTACACCTTTGGGCATTTGTGTACCTTAAAAGAACCTAACGATTACAAATCCTATTGGAAAAGCTGGGATTTGAACAACCTACCCATGCTTCCCGAAAAATTTGAAACCAAAGTAGTGGAGAATTCAGGGATTCAAAAACAATTCAAAATCATAAAAAGCTTATTCGACAAAGCTAGTTTGGTTATCAACTGCGGGGATGCCGGACAAGAAGGAGAACTCATTCAGCGCTGGGTAATGAACGAAGCTAACTATAAAGGCGAAGTGCAACGACTATGGATTTCCTCCTTAACCACCGAGGCCATCAGAGAGGGTTTTGAAAACTTAAAACCATCTGCCAACTACGACAATTTATACTACGCTGGATTTTCCAGAGCCATTGGCGACTGGTTATTGGGTATGAATGCGACTCGCTTGTACACTGTAAAACATGGTGGATACAAACAAGTATTATCTATTGGACGTGTACAAACACCAACATTAGCCATGGTTGTAGATCGTTGGAAAGAAATTGAAAATTTCAAACCACAACCCTATTGGGAGCTACAAACATTATATCGAGAAACACTTTTTAGTTACGAAGAAGGTCGTTTTTTGAAAAAAGAAGACGGAGAACTTTTGGCCAATAAAGTCAAGGAAAGTGATTTTGAAATTATCTCTATCGAAAAAAAGAAAGGAAATGAGTTTGCACCAAAGCTTTTTGATTTAACGGGCTTACAAGTCTATTGCAATACTAAGTTTGGCTTTTCAGCGGATGAAACCTTGAAAATTGTTCAAACCTTGTACGAACAAAAAGTAGTCACTTATCCCAGAGTCGATACTACGTTTTTACCCAACGATATCTATCCAAAAGTACACGGAATTCTACAAAACCTAACCAATTATGCTGCTTTAACAGAACCACTTTTAGGTAAAAAAATAAAAAAATCCGCTAGCGTTTTTAATGATAAAAAAGTAACGGATCACCACGCAATTATCCCCACGGGAATTCAGAGCAACTTGCAATACAATCAGCAACAGGTGTATGATATTATTACCAAACGTTTTATTGCCGTTTTCTATGATGATTGCTCGGTAGCGAATACCACGGTAATTGGTAAAGCGGCTGATGTATCTTTCAAAACCACTGGAAAAGTAATCTTAAAAAAAGGATGGCGCGTTGTTTTTGACAATTCGACTTCGCTCAGCACCAACGCTAAAGAAAAAGAAGCTGATTTGTTACCCGACTTTGTTGAAGGTGAAAAAGGCCCACACCAACCCTCCTTTTTAGAAAAGGCAACTAAAGCACCCAATCAGTTTACGGAGGCGACCTTATTGCGTGCGATGGAAACAGCAGGGAAACAGGTCGATGATGAGGATTTACGAGAACTGATGAAAGAAAACGGAATTGGACGTCCATCGACACGAGCTAATATTATTGAAACGCTTTTTAAACGGCAGTATATTATTCGAAATAAAAAACAAGTCTTGCCAACGCCTACTGGAATTCAGTTGATTGACACCATTCAAAATGATTTGGTGAAATCGGCAGAATTGACGGGATCTTGGGAAAAACAGTTGAAAGATATTGAAAAAGGAACGTTTACCGCTGCTGCATTTATCAACAATATGAAACGCATGGTAGAAGCTTTGGTATATGAAGTGCGCAGTGAAACCAAGCGTGCTAATATTTCGCATGCCGGAAGCATTCAAAAACAAGAGGCTACCGTAGAGAAGAAGAAAGCAGCAGGAATTGCAGCAGAAGTTTGTCCGAAATGTAAAAAAGGGACACTTCTAAAAGGAAAATCCGCTTATGGTTGCTCCGGCTATAAAGCGGGTTGCGATTTTGTATTGCCTTATACTTTCGCCGAGAAAAAAATATCAGAGAACCAATATGTACGCTTGCTTCAAAAAGGGTCTACAGTAAATTTAAAAGACTTCGTAACTAATGCGGGAACAGTAGAAGGTTTACTTCGTTTTGATGAGAACTTCAAACTCAAGTTAGAACCTAAAAAAATAGCTACTCCCACTCCACCAAAAGAAAACAAAACGCAATCTGATGCTTTGCCTTGTCCGAAATGTCAAAAAGGAACGGTCATCAAAGGAAATACCGCTTACGGTTGCAGCGACTATAAATCCGGATGTGCTTTTAAAGTCACTTTTGATGTAGTTAGAGAAAAATTGAAAGACCAGAAACCAACTAAAGAATTGGTTTATAAAATATTGGGGGAAAACAACTAGGCACTTTTGCCGTCGTATTTAAATTTACAACCTAAATTTTGAGCTTTACAAAGAACTTTCATCAAGCCTTAAAACAACAGGACAGTTAGTTCATCAACCCCCCAAGAACAAACGCCTTTATAAGCTTCTAAAAGCATTTTTGATTCCCCAAATTTCTTAAAAATAGAAAAGACCTCTTTTAAATCACTTTGAAAGAGGTCTTTATTGTTTTAAAAATCCTAATTCTTATAAAAAAGCATTTCTGACTCCCCTAAAAATACTTGAAGGAAATCACACCTTTATTTCGATACATAAAAACTTGATTTTCAATTTACTAAAAAAAAGTTAAATTTATTATTAGTATTTAATCTAAATAAGCTTTGTAATTTCAAAATGAGATTATATATTTGCATCGTTATTTTTACTTATTCCAAATAAACAATTATGAGCACTCAAATTAGAATACTTTTTATATTATTATTTACTTCATTATTTATAAATGCACAAGAACACGGAATCATCGAAGGCAAAATACTTTCTGCAGATGGATTTCCGCTTCCAGGAATAGCTATCAAATTAGGCAAGGAAGCAAAAACAACTGAAACGAATGCCAATGGCGAATTTAAATTTGCCAATTTCCCTACAGGAAGCCATACAATAACACTTGAGGGTGTTGGGATGAAAAAACAATCTAAAGAGATTAAAGTTTTGGCCAACCAAACAAATTTTGTGGAATTTAGATTAATTGAAGACATCACGACCTTGAAGGAATTAGTGATTAAAATCAAGCAAACTCCTAACAAGAAGAAAGAAACCGTTTTATCAGGTCTGGATATAAAGCCAATTGACCTACCACAAAGCATTCAAATTGTAGGACATCATATTATAGCACAACAGCAAGCGGTACGATTGAGCGATGTTATTCGAAATGTGAATGGTGTCTATGTTGGTTCGGCCCGTGGTGGTGCCCAAGAATCATTCTGGTCTCGAGGATACGATATGTCTTCTAATAATATGTTTAAAAACGGTTTCCGTTTTAGCAATGGTTCTCTTCCAGAAGTATCTTCTCTGGAAAGAATAGAAGTACTTAAAGGAAGTGCCGCGCTCTTATTTGGAAATGTCGCTCCAGGAGGTATCTTGAATATGGTTACAAAAAAACCTTCTTTCAAGAGCGGAGGGGAAATTAGCATGCAGATGGGAAGCAACGCCTT
Organism: Flavobacterium sp. DW-iso2; assembly: GCF_058725285.1. Classification (NCBI taxonomy): domain Bacteria; kingdom Pseudomonadati; phylum Bacteroidota; class Flavobacteriia; order Flavobacteriales; family Flavobacteriaceae; genus Flavobacterium; species Flavobacterium sp. DW-iso2. The sequence goes on from NZ_JBZXDY010000036.1 coordinate 4,117, forward strand.
CTACAAACCATCTATTGATATTTATGGTCCATTAAACAATGCCATCGCTTACCGATTTACAGGTTCATACGAAAACTCAGAAAGCTTTAGAGATGTTGTAAAAAAAGAACGTTATTATATCAACCCATCGGTACTATTTAAAGTAAGTGACAAAACTGAAATCGTATTACAAGGAGATTATTTACACGATGATTGGACTCCTGATTTTGGAACCGGAATGACTGGGAAAGAAATCGCTGACGTACCTAGAAACACTTATTTAGGTGCCACATGGTCTAACGGTCAAACACGACAAGCCAGTGTTTCAGGGTTAGTAAAACATGAATTTAACGACGATTGGAAATTAAACTTCAACTCTTCTTTTCAAAACTATAACAGAACATCTAAAGGTACAGAACGTATCCAACCAACAGAGGATGGCTACTGGGAAAGACCATTAGGTCAAAATAAAAACCTAGAACAAATACTTGGACAGCAAATCAGCTTACAAGGAAATTTCAATACTGGAAATATAAAACACCAACTATATACAGGTGTTGACTTTGAGAATTCTTATGCTCAAGCATATACTTATACACTCTCACCTAACACTTATGGTAGCGGTAACATTTTTGATTTTGATAATTTTGATCAAGGTGCTGCCATTCCAGATGCAACAAACACAAAAATAGTAAAAACAGACACAAACCGTTTTGGAATTTATGCGCAAGATTTAATTTCGCTTACTGACAAATTCAAAGTGTTGGCAGGATTACGATGGTCATGGCAAGAAGCTCAAGCTGAAACTTATGATTTAACTAAAACGCCAACTACGGTTGCAACTGATGCGAAACGTATCGACCAAGCTTTTACTCCTAAGTTAGGTCTTGTATATCAACCTACAAAAGACATGGCCTTATTTGCTAGTTATTCTAATTCTTTTACTCCAAACTCAGGCACAACAGTAGATCTAAAAGTAATCAAACCCTCATTAATTGATCAATATGAACTAGGGGTTAAAAAGGATTTCTGGAACGGAATATTATCAACTAATGTTACATTATACCAAATTGAAAATAGCAACTTAGCCCAAACTGCTGAATTTAGAGCAGACGGAACATTAAACACTGATTCAAGCATAAAAGTTTTGAGCGGTGCAACAAAAAGTAAAGGGGTAGAACTGGATATCACTGCACGACCTATTGAAGGTTTACGCTTAATGGCAGGATATAGTTATAACGACATGCGCTACACAAAAACTTCAGGTCTTAACGGAAGCTTTATTATAGGAGACCGTCTAGCAAGAACACCAGCAAACACAGCTAACCTAAGCTTCTTTTACACTGTGCCATCAGGAATACTAAAAGGAATCTCAATTGGATCATCAGCAAATTACATAGGAAATCGTGTAGCTGGATGGAACAACCAAATCTTAATTGACCCAGATACTCAAGTTGTGACTCTTAGAGATAGACAAGTACCAATAAATGATTACACTACTGTAGATATATCTGCCGGTTATGAATGGGGTAAATTCTCTGTCTTATGTAAATTATCGAATGTTGGAAACGTTTTAGACTATACCGTTCATGAGAACTACAGTGTAAACCCAATTGCGCCCCGTCAAGCGATGACTTCATTAAAATATAAGTTCTAATTAAACCTTTTTTTACCTTTATGGTCTAAAAAAATAACTTTACAAAAACCATGAACAAAAAGACTTTCAGAAATTTACATCGAGATTTAGGCTATTTCTACATTGGACTTATCGTTTCCTTCGCTTTTTCAGGACTGATGATGAACCACCGCGACATGTGGCATCCAGACAAATATACTACGGAGACAAAAAGTATTGAAGTAACACTACCGGAAGAAAGTGAAATTAATGAAGAATTTGCTAAGGACTTAGGTACGAAACTGGAAATAGACGACAAATTCCGTCGACACAACATCAAAAAGGGAAACCTAAAAATTTCATTTGAAAACACCGATGTCGAAATTGAAATGAAAACTGGAAAAGGAGAGATTATTTCTTTCATAAAAACACCAATCATCAGTCAGTCCATGAGTTTACATAAAAATACCTCTAATTTCTGGATTTATTATTCTGATATTTTTGCCTTAAGCCTAATCATTATTGCCATAAGCGGAACAATAATGATAAAAGCCGGAAAATTTAGCTGGAGAAATCGAGGTTGGAAGCTGGCAGTTGCAGGAATTTTATTTCCACTTTTATTCTTGTTTTTATTTGGATAAAGTTCTGAAGATACAGCTAAAAAATCCGTAATAGTACATTAACTATTACGGATTTTATTTTTTTAAAGCTATTTCAAATACACCTATTGATGTGCTAAGTTCATTTCAATATTATTTGTATTAAGTAACGCTGCTAAATTTGAATATTGATCCGGATCATACTTTTCGACACCACTTTGATACCAATGTGAAATTATATTAATCTGGAAAGCAGTGTAGCCATCTGTTTCTATGTCAAAACCAAACATTCCTGCGATAAGAAAATCTTCTAAGATTTTTTCAGTTATTATACGTTGCGGTATTCCGCAACAAATTAAACCATTCCTATTCTCGTAATCTAATCGACCTGATTTAAATCCGGTAACAAATGCTTTGTTTTTTTTCCTCTCTAAAGATAAATGTGGATTTACGCCTATAGAATATCCATCAAAATAATCTTTCCTATAAGTGGAATTAAATAATTTTCTCATTTGGTATTGTGTGGTATTTAACAAATAAGCTATAAAAGTAAACAACAATCGACTCAGAATTGTACATAAATCGTTTAAAGGGAAAAATATCCCTTGAAATACAACCGCCATGTCGTTCGTCGAGAAAATACCGAATTTTCCTCAAAAAAAGTACTGACAAACAAAAACCCCATCTCGTTTCTAACAAGATGGGGTTTACAACTATATAATTATTACTATTACTTCAATCCAGCTAAACTTTGCTCGATTGTTTCAATTTTAGCTAAAGCATCCGCTTCTTTTTGTCGTTCGTTTGCCAAAACTTTCTCAGGAGCTCCGTTTACAAATTTCTCATTAGACAGTTTCCCTTGTACTGATTTCAAGAAGCCCTTTGTATAATTTAATTCCGTAGTTAATTTTGCAATTTCTTCTTCTACGTTGATGTTTCCTGTAATCGGAATAAAATATTCATTCGATTTTACTCTAAACGATAAAGCACCGTCCACTTTTTCAGTAACATATTCTAATGCTGTGATGTTTCCTAATTTGATCACAACCGAATCAAAATAAGTAGAAGCCGAATCGTTATTAATGGCTTTTAATTCAATCGCATCTTTAAAAGGGATATTCTTGTCTTTACGAATGGTTCTAATTCCAGAAATTACTTCTGCGACATTTTCAAAATCGGCAATTAGAGCCGCATCGAAAGGCTTTAATTCTGGCCAAGTTGAAACAATTAATGCTTCTTCCGGAGTTCTCTCTGCTAATATCTGCCAGATTTCCTCTGTCAAAAATGGCATAAAAGGATGCAATACTTTTAAATTATTTTCAAGCATTTCTATTGCTTTCGCAAAAGTAATACTATCAATAGGCTGTTGGTATGCCGGTTTAATCATTTCTAAGAACCAAGAACAGAAATCATCCCACACTAATTTGTAGGTTCCCATCAGAGCTTCTGATATTCTGTATTTTTCGAAATTATCTTCGATTTCTACAAGCGTTTGTTGCAATTTAGCTTCATACCATTCGATAGCCACCTTAGAAGATTCTGGTTGCGGAATTGTATCAGATACTTCCCATCCTTTTATCAATTTGAAAGCATTCCAAATTTTATTAGTAAACCCTTTACCTTGATTGCATAATTCCTCATCAAACATGATGTCATTTCCTGCAGAAGCGCTTAACAGCAATCCTACACGAACTCCATCGGCACCGAATTTCTCTATTAAATCTAGTGGATCCGGTGAGTTTCCTAATGATTTAGACATTTTACGTCTTTGTTTATCACGAACTAATCCCGTTAAATAAACATTAGTAAATGGTTTTTTACCTGTGTATTCATATCCTGCAATGATCATTCTCGCTACCCAGAAAAATAAAATATCCGGACCTGTTACTAAATCATTCGTAGGGTAATAGTATTTAAAATCTTCACTTTCTGGATCCATTATTCCACCAAAAACAGACATTGGCCATAGCCAAGAAGAAAACCACGTATCTAAAGCATCTACATCTTGTTTTAAGTCCTCAGTCTTTAGTCCAGAGTTCTTAGTCTTTTCTTTGGCTAAAGCCAAAGCGTCTTCAATATTTTCGGCAACTACAAAATCCTCTTTTCCATCTCCGTAGAAATAAGCCGGAATTTGTTGTCCCCACCACAATTGACGAGAAATATTCCAATCACGAATATTATTCAACCAGTGTGCATAAGTATTCTCAAAACGCTTAGGATGCAATTTAATATCTCCGTCCACTAAAACAGATTGTATCGCTGGTTTTACTAAATCTTCCATTTTTAAGAACCATTGATCTGACAATCTTGGTTCGATAACGGCTTTTGTTCTTTCAGAAGTTCCTACTTTATTTAAGTGCGTTTCTGTTTTTGCAAGTGCTCCTATTTTTTCTAATTCTACAGCAACTTCTTCACGTATTACAAAACGGTCTTTTCCTTGGTAATGCATACCAAAACTATTCATCGTAGCGTCTTCATTGAAAATATCAATGATTTCAAGATTATGCTTCTCTCCTAGCGTTTTATCATTCATATCGTGAGCAGGAGTCACTTTTAAACATCCTGTCCCAAATTCGATGTCTACATATTCATCTTCAATAATAGGAATCACACGACCACAAATAGGTACAATGGCTTTCTTACCTTTTAAATGAGTAAAACGTTCATCATTTGGATTGATACAAATCGCACTATCGCCAAAAATTGTTTCTGGACGCGTTGTAGCAATCGTTAAGAAATCTTCACTTCCTTCAATTTTATAATTAATGAAATATAATTTTCCTTGTCTTTCTTCAAAAATAACTTCTTCATCAGACAAAGTTGTTTTCGCTTCTGGATCCCAGTTTACCATTCGGTATCCGCGATAAATCAGTCCTTTGTTATATAAATCAACAAAAGAACGAATTACAGATGCTGACATATCAGGATCCATAGTAAACTTAGTACGTTCCCAGTCGCAGGAAGCACCTAATTTTTTAAGTTGTTCTAGGATAACACCTCCATATTTGTCAGTCCAATCATAAGCGTGTTTCAAAAATTCCTCACGAGATAAATCAGATTTATTTATTCCTTCTGCTTTCAATTTAGCAACAACCTTAGCTTCTGTGGCGATAGAAGCATGATCGGTACCGGGAACCCAGCAAGCATTGAAGCCCTTTAGCCGCGCTCTTCTAATCAAGACATCTTGAATCGTATTGTTTAACATGTGTCCCATGTGTAAAACTCCAGTAACGTTAGGCGGAGGAATTACAATGGTATATGGCGTTCTATGGTCAGGCTCCGAATGAAAATAATTATTTTTCATCCAGTAGTCATACCATTTATCTTCAATATTCTTGGCGTCAAATTGTGCGGGAATTGTCATAAAAGCAACTGTTAAAACCAAAATTAAACTTTGGTCTGATATTTGTAATTCATATAGGGAACAAAAGTAAATAATTAAGTACACTATAAAAAGCGAAATAAAAATTTGTGCTTTAAATATAAAGAAACTAAATTTACTTTTTATCTATAAAAAAAATCTTATGAAAAAAATAGCAACAATAATAGCGGTTATATTCTTTACTAGTATCGGATTTGCCCAGAACGGAGCTAAAATTGAATTCAAAGCTGAAAATAATACTATCGATTACGGAACGATCACTAAAGAGAAGGACAATGGTATTAGAGTATTTGAATTTACCAATACTGGAACAGCTCCTTTAATTATCTATTCTGTTCAATCCACTTCGAGCACTACAATTCTCTCAAAACAAAATGAAACTATTTTACCAGGGAAATCTAGTAAAATTGAAGTAAAGTACAACATGGCCGTAGGACCAATTAGAAAAACGATTACAGTAGAATCTAATGCTGTTAATTATGACGAAGGGAGAGTTCCTTTAAAAATTAAGGGGGAGGTAATCGCTAATTAGTATTAGTCATACCTTAATAAAATTAAAACGTTCCTTGATAATTATTTCAAGGAACGTTTTTCGTTTTACAAAACATCGATAAGCTGAAAGCTGAATTTCAGTGGTTGCTTATTTCTTTCTATTTCAATGGTTATCCATTTCTCCTCTTCTGATCTTAAGAGTGAATTGATCTGTTGTAAAGAATATTTATAGGCCGGGTTTTTATTTATGGAAATAATCACATCCCCTTTTTGTAAACCACTATTTTCAGCTGGTGAATTTTTTCTAATGTTGGCTATTTCAAAAATAGGTTTTAATTGAAACTTGTATTTTAAACTAGTCGCATTTTTACCCCCATTGGTATCCAAATGGTCTACCGTTATTGGAAAAGCTTGCAGCTGAACTGTTTCCTTAACCCATTGCACACCAGAATGTCTGATTTCAATTCCACTTTTATTATAGACAAATGAAGCAAAATAATGCCTATTTTTCTTTAAATACAAAAACTCATTTTGATAGTCAAAAATAACTGAAAACCGCTTTAAAATTTCACCTCCAACAGACCCTACCCTATCAGAAACCATTGTTACATGCTTTATAGAACTATAATCTGGGAACGCTATTATAGGCTTTAAAAATTTAAAATCAACAATTGAAAATTCTGTAATTCGGGCTCTTTTCCCTTCCACATCACCACTAAATCCTTTACCCAAATAATCATCAAAATTATTTTTAGGAACTTTTATCTTATCAGAAATATTTTGAAAAAGCCAAATCGCATCGCTATTTCCAACATCTACAAGCAATTTCACTGGAATAATATCAGAATCAATAATAGCATTTGCCTTTACATATGGTTTAGACCCTTCAACCGTAATGGGAATTTTTTTATATTTCCTTTCTATCCTTTTTCTATTTTTCCGACTGTCCTTATAAAAAACCACCCTTTTCTTTTCGTAATTAATTTCGATCAAATTATTTTTAAAAATAGAAGATCCGATTATTCCGTTTACTGGAATTCCGATATGGGAGGATAGATTAAAATCTTGGTCAACAATAATATATAAAAGATGATTAATGGATTCCATCCCTTTAACTTCCAGTACATTCCCCACAGATTTCAATCCTTCAATCGCATCTTCACTTCCTAACCCCCGCAAAGTAATTTTTTCAATGTTTTTAAGGCTAACTTCATTTTTGTCTTCTAAACTAAATAGAATGGTCTCCTTCACACCAGAATCTAACAAAAACGTTAGCTCCACCCCATTAACATTTATAGGAATGAATACGAGATTATTAATTAATTTAAAAGGAATACTTACTTTGTTACCCTCTTTTTTAAATCGAAAACCACCTTGTGCCGAGATAGTAAGGGCATAAATGAAAAGAAAAAAAAATAAGAACCGTTTTTTCATTGGTAAAGGTTTCTATAAAATTACTGAAAAAACCGAAGAATATTGCACATTTAACAATAAATAGGCTGTATAGCTTATTTAGTTCAAAAAAAAAATCGCAAATTTGCATTTCAACAATTACTATCATGCCAAAAATATCAAACAAAGGTACACAAATGCCTGAATCTCCAATACGTAAATTAGTTCCTTACTCCGAAATTGCAAAGAAAAAAGGAAACAAAGTATACCACTTAAATATCGGACAACCCGACATCAAGACACCTGAGGTGGCCATGAATGCGGTAAAGAATTTTGATATAAAAGTATTAGAATACAGCCATTCAGCTGGTTTTGAAAGTTACAGAACGAAGTTATCTCAATTCTACAAAAATCAAGGATTGCCAATCAATGTTGAAGATATTATCATTACAACAGGTGGATCAGAAGCTTTGCTTTTTGCAATGGGAAGTACTATGGACCCTGGAGATGAGATTATCATCCCAGAACCATTTTATGCTAATTACAATGGTTTCTCCACTGCATCAGGAGTCAATGTAGTTCCAGTTATTTCGTCTATTGAAACTGGTTTTGCACTTCCTCCAATCGCTGATTTCGAAAAACTAATTACGTCAAAAACAAAAGCAATCCTTATTTGTAATCCAGGAAACCCAACAGGTTATTTGTATTCGAAAGAGGAAATGATGCAACTAGCTGACTTAGTAAAAAAACACGATCTGTTCTTAATCGCTGATGAAGTTTACAGAGAATTTACTTATGACGGTGACATCCATTATTCTGTAATGAACATTCCCGGCCTAGAAGAAAACGCAATCATGATTGATTCTGTGTCAAAAAGATACAGTATGTGTGGCGCAAGAATTGGTTGTATTGTCTCAAAAAACAAGGAATTAATGGCTGCAGCAATGAAATTTGCGCAAGCAAGATTAAGTCCACCAACATTTGCTCAAGTAGCTAGTGAAGCAGCTCTTGATACACCTCAAAGTTATTTTGATGAAGTAATCTCAGAGTACAGGGAGCGCAGAGATACGCTTATCGCTGAATTGCATAAAATTGAAGGCGCAAAAGTTGCGACTCCAAAAGGAGCTTTCTATTGTATCGTTGAACTTCCTATTGAAAATGCTGATGATTTTGCAAGATGGCTTTTAGAAAGTTACGATCTTGATGGAGAAACAGTAATGGTTGCACCAGCAGCTGGATTTTACTCTACTCCTGGAGTTGGCTTAAACCAAGTTAGAATTGCTTATGTCTTAAAGAAAGAAGAGTTGATTAGAGCAGTACAAATTCTTAAAGAAGCAATTGTAGTTTATAACGCAAAGTAATAAGCGCTACAATCAGACAATAGTGAAACAATAATACTGTAAAAACAGAGATATAGTTCTCACAATTAAAACAATACCCTACAACGGCAATAACCATTACAGTTATTGCCGTTTATTTTTGACACAAAATCGTAAAAAGCACTTAACACTATCACTATGTTAAAGGGATCAATTAATTATTAAAAGGGATGGAAATTCTTTCGTATTTATTAATTATCTTTACAGACTAAATATATACACCCACTATAATAGTAGCTTTTAATGAAACATAATGAAGAAATTCATGACGAAATAGGAGATAATCATATTGGTTCATGCGCAACAAATCCTTTACGAGAAGACGCTTTTGATATTACTGATGACGAAAAAATAGAAAGCATAAAAAAAGATGTTGAAAGTATCCTACGTACACTAGGGATGGATTTAACTGATGACAGCATCAAAGGCACACCTAATCGTGTTGCAAAAATGTTTGTAAAAGAAATTTTTGGAGGATTGAATCCTGCAAGAAAGCCAAAAGCATCTACATTCGACAATAATTACAAATACGGCGAAATGTTAGTTGAAAAAAACATTATCGTTTACTCCACTTGTGAGCACCACTTATTACCGATTATAGGAAGAGCACATGTTGCTTACATCTCTAACGGAAGAGTAATTGGACTTTCAAAAATGAATCGAATTGTTGAGTACTATTCTAAAAGACCACAGGTACAAGAGCGCTTAACAATGCAAATCGTTCAGGAATTACAAAATGCTTTGGGTACAAAAGACGTTGCCTGCGTTATTGACGCAAAACATCTTTGTGTCAACTCAAGAGGAATCAGCGATATCGAAAGTAGCACAGTCACTTCTGAATTTGGTGGAAAATTTAAAGACCCACAAGCTCGCAGAGAGTTTTTGGATTATATCAAATTAGAAACAAAGTTCTAAAGTAATTTAGACGTTATTTACCCATAAATCCCTAGCCCTGATTGAAGTGAAAATCCTTTTTATCTCGTCTTTAGGACGAGATAAAAAGATTGAAGCGGAAAGCAGGAAACAGCTCCTAAAAAAACAAACATGCCTTTATATACGACCCAGAAGTTAAAAATATACAATTCTCTTTCAGGAGAGAAAGAAACATTCGTGCCCATTCATGAAGGCAGCATAGGTATGTATGTTTGCGGCCCAACGGTTTACAGCAATGTACATCTTGGAAACGTGCGAACTTTTATGTCATTTGACATTATATTCAGATACTTACTTCATTTAGGGTATAAAGTGCGCTATGTACGAAATATTACTGATGTAGGTCATATTGTTGATGATGCGGAAGATGGAGAGGACAAAATTGCGAAAAAAGCACGTTTAGAGCAATTAGAACCGATGGAAGTTGTGCAACGATACACTGTTGACTTTCATGAAATTTTGAAGGCTTTTAATTTTTTACCTCCAAGTATCGAGCCTACGGCTACGGGGCATCTTATTGAACAAATTGAGATTATAAAAACAATTATCGACAAAGGAATTGGATATGAAGCGAATGGTTCTGTCTATTTTGATGTAGTTAAATTCAATGAGACCAATCATTACGGTAGATTAAGCGGTCGAAATATTGAAGACATGCTTGCTAATACCCGTGATCTTGATGGACAAACTGACAAAAGAAATCCACAGGATTTTGCACTTTGGAAAAAAGCCGAGCCACAGCATATTATGCGCTGGCCTTCTCCATGGAGCGAAGGTTTTCCTGGTTGGCATTTAGAATGTACAGCCATGAGTACGAAATACCTCGGTAACCATTTTGATATTCACGGAGGCGGAATGGACTTAAAATTCCCTCATCATGAATGTGAAATTGCACAAAATGAAGCTTGTACCGGCCAAACGCCAGTTAATTACTGGATGCACGCCAACATGTTGACTTTGAACGGAAAAAAAATGGCTAAATCAACCGGAAATAATATTTTACCAAGAGAAATCTTAACAGGAGAAAACTCCATCTTAAGTAAAGCCTTTCCAGCTTCGGTAGCTCGATTTTTTATGTTACAAGCACACTACAGAAGCATCCTTGATTTTTCTGATGATGCCATCGTTGCAGCCGAAAAAGGATATAAAAGACTGATGGAAGCCTTAGCTACTTTAAAACAGATAAGCGCAAGTCCTAGCAGTACACAGGATATTGCTATCTGGAAGCAATCCTGCTACGACGCTATGAATGATGATTTTAATTCCCCCATTTTAATAGCACAATTATTTGAAGGAGTTCGCTTTATCAATCTATTGAATGATGGTAAAGAAACCTTAAATGCAGTTGATTTAGAAAACTTAGCTTCAACAATGAATGCCTTTGTATTTGATGTTTTGGGACTGGAAGACGAAAAAATAGCAGACGGTAGCAATGATAAACTGGAAGCAGTTGTAAATATGCTTATAGGAATGAGAAATCAAGCTAGAGCAGATAAAAACTTTACACTTTCTGACCAAATAAGGGATCAATTGATTGCCTATGGAATTCAATTGAAAGATGGTAAAGAAGGAACTACTTTTAGTGTTTAATGATCTTTTTTTAATGATCAACTAAAAATTTAAATACTAAATATCTAAAATATGATTTCAAAAATCCTCATATTTCCTTTTATAGTATTAGTTCGCTTTTATCAAGTTGTGCTTTCACCACTTATGCCTGCAACCTGCAGGTTTGCGCCCACTTGCTCCTCTTATATGGTTGAAGCATTGCAAGTTCACGGTTTGTTTTATGGCGGATTTCTGGGTGTTAAACGAATTTTAAGTTGTCATCCTTGGGGTAAAACCGGCTATGACCCAGTTCCTAAAAAAAAGTGCAATCACCAAGACAATCCGTAAGTTAAAATTATGCAATTTGCCTCTTAAATAGCACAAGAAAATAAGGCATAACTTCAATATACTATTGAAACTCAAAACAAAAAATGTATTTTTACATCAAATAAAAAATAATGACACACGCTTTAAACATAGTTTGGAACCCATCAGAAGGTATTGATTTAGGTTTTTTTATAATCCGATTCTACAGCCTAATGTTTGTAATTGCATTTGGATTGGGTTGGTACATCATGAAAAACATCTATGATCGCGAAAACGAATCCATAGAGAAATTAGACTCCTTGTTCATCTGGACTGTTCTTGCCACATTACTTGGTGCTCGTTTAGGTCATGTTCTCTTCTATGATTGGGAATACTTCCGCAATCATCTATTAGAAATATTTTTACCTTTTAGATTTAGTCCTAATTTTGAATTCACCGGATATCAAGGATTAGCAAGTCATGGAGCAGCCATATCAATAATAATCGCGATGTATTATTACAGCAAGAAAGTGCTACAAAAACCATTGCTATGGATTTTAGACCGAATTGTTATTGCTGTGGCAAGTGGTGCTATTTTTGTTAGACTGGGTAATTTTTTCAATTCTGAAATTATAGGAAAACAGACAAGTTCCCCTTTTGGAATAAAATTTATACGTGATCAATTTAGTCCTAGAGATGCCGTAAATGCAACACAAATACCAACTCCAAATGAAGCTTATCAAGCGATTGCAACTAATCCACAGTTTGCTAATTTACTAGAACAAGTTCCTGCCAGACACCCAGCTCAATTGTATGAAGCATTTTGTTATGTTTTTGTTTTTGCGATATTGTTTTTCTTGTATTGGAAAACAGAAACCAGACTAAAATCTGGATTTTTATTCGGACTTTTTCTTGCACTATTATTTTCCGTACGTATCGTTGTAGAATTTGTGAAAGAAAGTCAAGGTGGATTTGAAAGCTCCTTAGGATTACTTTCTACAGGTCAATGGCTAAGTATCCCATTTATTCTTATCGGGCTATATTTTATTTTTACAGCTAAAAAACCAGTAAAAGTTTAAGACCTACTTTAGAATAAAATCAATCATAAAACCAAACTAAAAAGCTTCCACAAAAGGAGGCTTTTTTTTTGCAATAATGTCTCCTTCCGAAACAGCCTTACAGAAATACTAAATCTGTTACAATGAATAATTCGAGCCCACTTCCATATTATGCGTATTAAAACCAAAATTTACTTTCTGCAATCCCAATAGAAAGATGACTAAAACTAGGTCTTACTTCAACTATCCTATTGCATAATTTGTATGCAATTCCTAATGAAACAGTATTTGAAAACGCAAACCCAGAGAAAGCCGTTGTGTCTCAGTATCCGTAATCATAGGGCCAACACCCCCTAATAAAAAAAAATAGAAAAGCGCTCTGAAATAATCATACTTATAATAAACCCTACATTCAAACTATAGTCATTTATGTATTCTACGCTCCGGTACTTACTCGGTTTATCCAGTTCGGATTGCATATATTCCTTTGCATAATAGTCCTCGTCTGTACGTTTATATTCTATAAAATCCATTTAAGGTTGAATAATTAGTTGACACTTAAAATTTTTACTTTGTTTTAGCAGCAACTACCCTGTACTTTAGAATAGCGGCTTGTATAACTGTAGTTCTTATTTCCTAAATTACCTCCAAGACAATAGTGTATACCAAATGCAAAACTACGCTTCATCTCTTGCGTATAAACTCCATTATCCGTGATAAATAAAAATTAGAAAAAAGAGTCAACTATTAGTCATCAGCATTATTAAAAAATTAAGATACTATTTACTTGTTACTATAAGATATAATCAATTTAAAAATGATTTACTGGCAAATTCAAAACAAAAAAAAGACCCAACTTTCGTTGGGTCTTAGTAATTTATAAAAACTAAATACTAGCTCTCTTGATGTTGTTTTTCGATAAACTTTTTGTCTTCTCTAGAAATTGTATCTACCAATACTGGAGTTGCAATAAATAATGAAGAATACGTTCCAACAATAATACCTATAAGCATTGCAAAGATAAACCCTCTAATCGATTCTCCACCGAAAAAGAACATTATCGCCAATACACCAATCATAGTTAATGAAGTATTGATTGTTCTTGACATTGTTGAATTAATTGATTTGTTTACAATTTCTGAAAAAGTACCTTTAGTATTACCATCTAAGAATTCACGAACCCTGTCAAATACAATTACAGTATCATTCATTGAGTACCCGATAACAGTAAGAATTGCCGCGATAAAATGTTGGTCAATTTCCATACCGAAAGGCATGAATTTATAGCATAAAGAATAAATTCCTAATACAAATATAACGTCATGGGCTACAGCTGCTATCGCACCTAAACCATATTGCCATTTTCTAAAACTAATTAACAAATATAAGAATACAATTAGCATTGATCCAAGAACTGCCCAGTATGCATTAGTTTTAATATCCTCCGCGACAGTTGGCCCTACTTTTGACTGTTGTACAACACCGTATAGTTTACCTTCATATGCGTTTACAAATTTATCGTATGTTAAATCTGCCGAGTAATGTTGTTTCAAACTTTGAAACAATAATTTATTCACCTCTTGATCAGCCTCATTACCGTGCTCTTCCACTTTATACTTAGTTGTGATTTTCAATTGATTATCATTACCAAATATTTTAACTTCCGCACTACCAAATACTTTTACAAGTTCCGCTTTTACAACTTCAACTTCAACTGGCTTTTCAAAACGAACCTGAAATGTTCTTCCTCCCACAAAATCAACACCTTGATCTAGTTTATTTGTTGCCAATGAAACAATACTCACAACAACTACAATTGCTGAAAAACCATACGTCCATTTTTTTACTTTTAAGAAATCGAAATGGAAATTTGTAAAAAAGTCTTTAGAAAAATTAGTAACAAATGTTAAATTAGCTTTTTTAGCAATATTTTTATCGATAAAGATTCTTGCTATAAAGATTGAAGTAAACAATGAAGTTATAATACCAATTAATAATGTCGTTGCAAAACCTTTTATTGGTCCTGAACCAAAAATAAACAATACAGTACCAATTAAGATGTGCGTAACGTTTGCATCTACAATAGATCGCATGGCTCCAGTCCAACTGTACGAAGCTTTTACTGCTTCATCTAATGATTTCCCTTCTCGTAATTCTTCTTTGGCTCTTTCATAGATAATGATATTCGCATCTACTGCCGTACCCATTGTCAAAACAATACCTGCAATACCTGGCAATGTAAGAACTGCACCTAAACTTGCTAAGATTCCAAAAAGAAATAACAAGTTAACCGCCAATGCAATATTAGCATACCAACCTGCTTTTCCATAATAAACCATCATCCAAAGTGATACTAAAAGCAATCCTACTATCGCAGAATTTGTACCATAATCGATAGCCTCTTGACCTAAGGAAGGCCCTACCACTTCTGACTGAACAATATCAGCAGAGGCCGGAAGTTTCCCTGCTCGTAATACATTTGCTAAATCTTTAGTTTCCGTAACATCAAAAGCACCCGATATTTCAGATCTACCTCCAGCGATTGGCCCGCTAGATACACCTGGTGCAGAATATACGATATTATCAAGAACAATAGCGATATTACTTTTTTGCGTGTAGGCTCTACCTGTTAATTCTTCCCAACCTTTTGCACCTTGACCATTCATCTGCATAGAAACAGCTGGCTTACCTGATTGATCAAAAGTATCTGATGCATCAGTAACAACTCCACCACTCATTGCAGGGACGTTATCTCTATTTCCTTTTAATGCGTATAGCTCTACCGCTTCAATATCTTTATCTTTAGCGTCTTTTATTGTTGTAAGTTTCCCCCAAACAAATTTAGCATAACGCTGCTCTGCTGGCAGTAAATTTATAACATCTTGTCTTTTAAAATAACCGTTTACTGTTGCTGTATCTTTTGGTGAGAAAAGACCTAAAACTGGACCACCACCTTGAGCAATAATTTTGTCAAGCAAAGGGTTATTTCCTTTTTTAGTAGCAGCAGAATCCTTCCCGTCTGTTAATAAAGCGCTCAAAGAATCTTTAACTACTGGTTTTGACTCCACTATAGTAATTTCGGTTTTTTTCAATGCCTCATTTGTAGCCATCAAGAAATTACCAATTTCTTCAATTTTGTATGTTTCCCAAAACTCTAATTGAGCGGTACTTTGTAATAATTTTTTAATTCGGTCTACATCTTTAGCACCAGGAAGTTCAACAAGAATTCTTCCAGACTCTCCTAGCTTTTGAATGTTAGGTTGAGTAACTCCAAATTTATCTATTCTTTTTCTTAGTACTCCAAAAGCACTTTCTACAGATTCATCAACTTTTCTTTTGATAACCTTTTCAACTTCTGCGTCAGTCATTTGATAATCTACTCCACCTTCTCCTTGCAAACTTCTGTTTGCAAAAATATCTGGTGAAGCTAATTTTACAGTTCCTTTTGAATTTGCAGCAAAAGCATCAAAAAACTTATCTAAATAAGACTTGTTTCCTTCTAAATCAGCCGTAGCATCTGCCAAAGACTTGTTAAATACAGGATTTTTAGAATTATTAGATAATCCTTTCAATATATCTTTTACTGAAATTTGAAGTATTACATTAATACCACCTTCTAAGTCAAGACCTTTGTTGATTTGCTTATCACTTACTTCATTGAAAGTGAAATTTGTAAATCCAAGGTTAAAGACACTTTCCTTACCGATGGAATCCAAATATTTTGTTTCTTTTTCAGAATTACCTGCAGCATATGCTTTGGCATCATTTTTTACTTTGCTTGCGACAAAAGTGAAAGAAAGTTGGTAAATACTCACCAATGCAAATAGAATTGCGAAAAATTTAATAAGTCCTTTATTCTGCATTATTACTAAAAATTAATTATTTTAAATTTATTTATTTTCAACCCTTATAAAATAGCACTTGACAACGATTTCAAACTTAAAAAAGGAAACCAAGAAATATATTATTTTTTTTTAACCGAGCAAATATATAATTAAGGTTAAGATTAACCAATTTATTTATTGATTAATCTCAAAAAAAAGACTGCTAAAATGCAGTCTTTTTCATTATATAACATATTATTAGGCTAAAATTGACTTCAATGCATCGTTCATTGCTCGAACCGCAACTGCACTTTTAGCAAACACGGCCTTTTCTTTATCATTTAACTCAATCTCAACAATTTCTTCAACACCGTTTTTACCAATTATACAAGGTACTCCAATGCAAATGTCATTTTGCTCATACTCGCCTTCAACAAAAACAGAACAAGCAATCATTTTCTTTTGGTCATTCAAAATACTATCCACCAAATAAGCAACTGATGCTCCTGGCGCATACCAAGCTGATGTCCCTAAAAGACCTGTAAGCGTCGCTCCTCCAACCATCGTATCAGCAGCTACTTTTTCTAAAGCGTCTTCTGAAAGAAATTGAGATACTGGAATTCCGTTATAAGATGCTAAACGCGTCAAAGGAATCATTGTCGTATCACCATGTCCTCCAATAACCATTGCTGAAATATCATTAGCTGGTTTACCCAAAGCCATTGACAAGTACGTTCTAAAACGAGAGCTATCAAGAGCTCCACCCATCCCTATGATTCTGTTTTTTGGTAGTCCAGTAGATTTTAAAGCTAAATAGGTCATAGTATCCATTGGATTTGAAACCACTACAATAATAGCATCTGGTGAATAAACCAATACATTTTCAACAACCGTTTTTACGATTCCTGCATTGATCCCGATCAATTCTTCACGAGTCATTCCTGGTTTTCTAGGAATTCCAGAAGTAATAACTACCACTTTACTATCAGCGGTTTTAGAATAATCATTGGTAACACCAGTAACTCTGGTATTGAATCCTGTATTAGTAGCACATTGCATAATATCTAAAGCTTTCCCTTCGGCAAAACCTTCTTTAATGTCTAACAATACTACTTCACTTGCAATTCCTCTATAAGAAATTACGTCTGCACAAGTTGCTCCTACATTTCCTGCTCCCACAATAGTAACTTTCATCTTTTATATATGTATTTCTGGTTAGTTAGTTGATTCTTTTAATTTAATTATGCGTCAATATTAGCATAAACTGCATTTTTTTCAATAAATTCTCTTCGTGGCGGCACTTCATCTCCCATTAACATCGAGAAAACTCGGTCTGCTTCAACTAAGCTATCGATGGTTACCTGACGCAAGGTTCTGAAACTCGGATCCATTGTAGTTTCCCACAATTGCTCTGCGTTCATTTCCCCAAGACCTTTATAACGTTGGATTCCTGCACTACCACCCATTCTTTCATTGGCTTGATCGCGTTGAAGGTCATTCCAAGCATATTCTTTTTTATTTCCTTTTTTAACTAAATATAAAGGTGGCGCAGCAATATAAACATGACCTTCTTCAATTAGCTCCTTCATGAATCTAAAGAAGAACGTTAATATTAAAGTAGAAATGTGGCTACCATCGACATCGGCATCACACATAATAATTACTTTATGGTAGCGTAATTTTTCAATATTTAACGCCTTACTATCTTCGGCGGTACCAACAGTAACTCCTAAAGCAGTAAATATATTTCTAATCTCTTCGTTTTCAAATACCTTATGGTGCATCGCTTTTTCTACGTTCAAAATCTTACCACGTAATGGTAGGATTGCTTGAAAAGCTCTGTCCCGACCTTGCTTAGCCGTTCCCCCTGCCGAATCTCCCTCGACAAGATATACTTCGCATTTTGTAGGATCTTGCTCTGAACAATCCGATAATTTTCCTGGTAATCCACCGCCACCCATTACGGTTTTACGCTGTACCATTTCACGTGCTTTTTTAGCCGCGTGACGTGCTTGCGCTGCAAGAATTACTTTTTGAACAATGATTCTAGCGTCATTTGGATTTTCTTCCAAATAAGCTTCAATCATATCACCTACCGCTTGACTTACTGGAGAAACAACCTCTCTATTTCCTAGTTTAGTTTTAGTTTGCCCTTCAAATTGTGGCTCCGCAACTTTTACAGATATAATAGCCGTAAGTCCCTCACGAAAATCATCCCCAGAGATATCAAATTTTAATTTATCTAACATTCCCGAAGCATCCGCATATTTCTTAAGAGATCTAGTTAGACCCGTTCTAAAACCTTGCAAGTGCGTCCCTCCTTCGTGCGTATTGATATTATTTACATAAGAAAATATATTCTCCGTATAACTTGTGTTGTATATCAAGGCAACCTCAACGGGAATTTCTCCCTTTTCATTATCCATAGAGATCACATGTGCAATAATAGGCTCACGATTTCCATCTAAATAACGAATATATTCTTTTAACCCTTCATCAGAATGAAAAATTTCAGAAACAAAATTTCCGTCTTTATCTAGTTCTCTTTTATCTGTAAATGTAATTGTGATTCCTTTATTAAGGTATGACAACTCGCGCATACGAGCAGATAAAGTATCATATGAAAACTCCGTTGTTTGAGTAAATATAGTTTCATCAGGATAAAAAGTAACTATTGTTCCTCTTTTTGTAGTTTCCCCAATTTGTTTTACCGGATATAGTGCTTTTCCTTTTTCATATTCTTGCTGGTACACTTTTCCATCACTACTATGAACCGTAGCCGTAAGATGATTTGACAGCGCATTCACAACCGAAACCCCAACACCATGCAGTCCACCAGAAACTTTATAAGAATCTTTATCAAATTTTCCTCCAGCACCAATTTTAGTCATTACAACTTCTAATGCTGAAACTCCCTCTTTTTTATGAATTCCTACTGGAATACCACGACCATTATCTTCAACTGTGATAGATCCATCTTCATTAATATCAACAGTAATGGTATCACAATGACCACCCATTGCCTCATCGATTGAGTTATCCACTACTTCATAAACTAAATGATGAAGTCCGCGAACCCCCACATCTCCAATATACATCGATGGACGCATTCTTACATGCTCCATTCCTTCTAATGCCTGAATACTATCTGCTGAATAATTGTCCTTCTTGATTTCTTCGCTCATATGATTTATTCTAATAATGTAATTTCGTCTAACACGCAAATATATAAAAATGTAAACTATATTACCGTTAAAATAGCTTTTTAAGCTGTTAAGTTATTAACATATTGTTGATTTTTTCGCATAAAAAAACGCTCTCAAAATGAAGAGCGTTCTAATTTTATATAAAATGCAATTGTTTTTTAAACTTTTGCGCCAGCCTTAGCTATTTCAGTATCTGCCTGTACATGCGCTTCATTTGCTCTTCCGCTTGGATCTTGATTTTCCTGCCATTTTGGAATCCACTTTCTAACCGTTTGTGCCGCACTAACTTGCGGGTAATGTCTATTAAAAATAGATCGGTAAAAATAAGCCTCTTTCGTAATTGGAGGATTGTATGGAAATTCTACAACTGCTCCAGACAACTGTTCGTCTGTAACTTGAGAAGCACAATATTCTATTAATTGGTCGATCCAGTTGTACCCTACCCCGTCAGAAAACTGTTCTTTTTGTCTCCATAACACCTCTGCAGGTAAATAAGGATCTTCTGGAGTGTCAAATGCTTTTCTTAATATGTATTTTTCTTTACCATCATACGTTTTAGGCTGTTTCTCTTCTGGTTTAACACGCATAGCTATTTCTAAGAATGCCTTGTCTAAAAAGGGCACTCTCGCTTCTAATCCGTGAGCCATCGTAGACTTATCTGCTCGTAATAAATCGGCAGTGAATAATTTCTGTACTCTTTCAATCGTTTCTTTTTGGAATTCTACCGCAGAAGGCGCGCTTCTAAAATACAAATAACCTCCAAAAATCTCATCAGCTCCTTCTCCTGAAAGTACAACTTTAACTCCTAAATCGCTGATTGCTTTTGATAAAAAATACATTGGCGTACTAGCTCGTATCGATGTCAAATCATAGGTTTCTAAATGCCAAATTAATTTATCTAATATTTTTATTCCCTCTTGAACTGTAAAATAAATTTCATGATGTTCAGTCCCTAAAAAATCAGCTACTTTTCTTGCCGCCAAAGCATCTGGAGCATTTGCATCCAGTCCTATAGAAAATGAATGTAGTTTTTTTCCTTGCTCCGTCAATAATCTCGAGGCAATTGCAGATGTTAATGACGAATCCAATCCGCCAGACAGTAACACGCCAATGGGAACATCGCTCATCAACCGCTTGCGAGTAGCCTCGGTCAAAGTGGTTCTGATTAATTCTAAGTCTAAGTTTTGATCAGCCTTTTGATAGTCTTCATATACAGGTTTGTAATACTTTACAAAACCGGTTTTTTGTGTGTAATAATGTCCAGGAGGAAAAGTGGAAAATGTTTTGCATTGATCAGCAAGAGATTTCATTTCTGAAGCGAAATAAATCCTTCCTCTTTCATCTAAACCGTAATATAACGGCTTCACTCCTAACGGATCTCGAGCGGCAACAAAATCATCCTCGTCTACTACGACAAAAGCAAAATCACCATCTATCTTATCACAAAAGTCATAACCGAATTCTTCGTACAAATGAACAATCACTTCCGAATCAGATTTAGTTCTAAAAGTATGCTCTTTCAATATACCTTCTCTTAATTCTTGATGATTGTAAACCTCACCATTATGAACCACATAGGCAGTATTACTTCCTTGAATAGGTTGTTTACCCGAATGCAAATCGATGATTGACAAACGTTCGTGACTTAAAATAGATCCGTTTTCCATAACATGCAAATCACTTTCGTCCGGGCCACGGTGCGACATCCTTTTTGAAAGCTCCTTTACTTGTTCTGCATCTTTTCCTTTTCCTATAATGGCTAATATTCCGCACATAATTTTATTATTATCATTGTTTTCAACATCCAAAGATGCGATACAGGTTAAAAATACAAAACACAACTACACTATTTAGTTATACTTTATAACCAAACACAAGTAAATATATCAAAAATGCAATTAAAACCTATATAATCTAAAGTATTATATTTTAAAGAACAAATCTATAGACTCCATTACGAATCCTTTGGCTTGCCTATAGTAAGCACTAATTTTATATATTTACAGAATAATCTTATTTATAAGTCCGAAATAGCAATTATAAGTTTCATAATACAGAGGGTGCTTTTTGAATATATAATGTAGGAGGCGTTTAACATAAAACCATCAAGTATAATTACCACACGAAAGGATTCGTGCGTTAGCGGGGGATATCGATGATTTAAAGAGGATAAAAATCCCAATAGAACAAAGAACCCCAGAACAATTAGGCTTTGCTGCAAGTCACTCGATAGTGAATTATGATCGGATATTTACATTAACAAAAAATAACGGCGATGTCAAACCAAGGAATTAAGATAGTGTTTTTAATAGTTCCATTTTTACTATTTTCATGTAAAAAGGAATTAACAGAGGAGCAAAATAATGAAAATTTAGGAAAAAAAAGAGAACAATATTTTTCTTATTCTAAGAAATTAACAGGAGACAAAGAATATTTTTCAATATATAAAAAAGCTAATGATACAATTGCTAATTGGGTCTCTAATAGCCTTGAAATCCCTATAATAAATCCCTATCAATTAGATTCTTTACTTTGTTTTAATAAACAGAAAAATAGATTTTACGGAGCAGTTTTAAAACAAACTATGGTAGAAGAAGGAGTTCAAGATTACATATACGATTTTTATGGCGTAAAAATAAAAGGAAAATGGTATTTTTTTAGGGGCTCTACACTCGTTCTTCCCCGCGAATACTACCAAGAGGATATACATACACCATTGAGCCTTGAAAAAATGAAAAAAATTGCTGTACAGAACGTTTTTAGTGGTTATTTAATTGAAACACCATCTGCTACTAATTCTAATAAGGTTCAATATAAAATTAATGACAGTAAATTTATAAATATGGAAAACCGTAATAATGATGGTACTTTTGCTAGTTG
>NZ_JBZXDY010000037.1:0-25824 GCF_058725285.1 Flavobacterium sp. DW-iso2
GTTCCTGTAGCATTCACCGATCCACATCCACCTGTTAAAGGAATACTATAGCTGAATGTTCCTGAAGCAGTTGGTGTTCCACTAATGGTAATTGTATTTGATGCAAAAGCAGCTGTAACTCCTGCAGGTAATCCTGTAGCTGTTCCTATTCCTGTTGCTCCTGTTGTTGTATGTGTAATGTTAGTTAAAGCAGTATTGATACAAAGCGTAGGGGTAGACGAAGCAGCCGATGCTGTATTACTTGTTATAAGTGTTACTGTTCCACTAATAGCTACAGCTGCACACGGTGCAGTATGCCCAGAAGTGGTAATCGTATAGGTTCCAGAAGCAGTTGGTGCACCACTAATAGTTACTGTTTTAGCAGTAGTATCTACACTAGAAGTTAATCCAGCAGGTAAGTTGGTCACCGCTGCATTGTTTGCACTTCCACCATAAGTATAAACGGTTGAAGTTATAGCCGTTCCAGAACATACTGTTGGACTTTGTGTACCAGTAGTAAGTGTAATAGTTGAAGCTGCATTTATTGTTGCTGCCACAGCTAGTCTAGATGTAGAAGAGCAACCGTTAGAGGTAGCATCTATATAATATGTTGTTGTTGTACTTATTGAAGGAGTTGTAAAACTGTTACCAGTTGCTAAGGCCGTTCCTCCCTGTGCGTTAGCATACCAACTAACCGTACCTGCTGATGCAGTAGCTTGCAATACAACTGTTCCTGCACCGCATCTAGTTGCTGGAGTTGTTGAAGTTATAGTTGGAATTGTGTTTATACTTGCTACTACTGCAGATCTTGCAGAGGTACAACCATTTGAGCTTGCTTCTGCGTAATAAGTGGTACTTGATGATAAACTTGGAGTTGTAAAACTAGAGCCAGTTGCCAGTGAAGTAGGACTTGTTGCAGTTGCAAACCAATTAATTGTTCCTGATGTTGAACTTGCACCTAATGTAACTGTTCCTGGACCACAGTTAAAGCCTGGTGCTGTTGAATCGATTGTAGGTTTTGTATTTATAACAAAATTAGTGGCTGTTCTACATGATTCTGTGCTATTACTACCCTTAAAACAAGCAGCATAAAAAACCGTTGTTCCTGGAGTATTTGTGTTAGCCAATCCAGAACCACTAACTCCAACTGGGTTAAATGATGCTCCAGAACCGATAGAAGTACCTCCACTTTCCTGTGTATACCAATATACAGTTTCGCTACTTTTACATCCATTAGCTGAAAGACTACCAGATTGTCCAGTACAGATAAAAACACCAGTCGTGGTTGGTGAATTGTTAACTGTGTCAATAGTTACAATTGTTGGAGATGATATGCAACCACTTGAATTGGTTGTAGTCAATTCATAGGTTCCTGCCACTAAATTAGAAAACACACCAGTTGAATTTGTAATTGCTGCACTTACGGGAGTAGTTCCAGTTAATGTGTACGTAATTCCTGTACCGTTTGCTGGAGTGTTTGTAGTTATTTTTCCTGTTGAAGTAGTACAAGTTGGTTGCGTAATAGTTGCAGTTGGAGCAACGGGCAAAGCAACGAAATTAACATCATCAGCAGTAGCAGCTGCTAGAAAGCCGTTATAATTAATCCCATCAACATTGGAATGATTGAGTCCATCGTATGTTGCATTTGCTGAGCCATAGGCATTTGTAAAAGCAGTAATTTTCCTGTTCGGATTTGCTGATTTCCTTGTGGGATCTAAATACAGAGCTTGCGCACTAGAATTTTTAATTCCTGAAGTACCTAAAGTTGTTATTTTTCCTTTTAATGTAATCGTTACCACCCCATCTAAAGCGATATTAAAACTACCTAAAAGAGGGTTATTAGCTGTGTTTGTATTAGTCAAAGCTCCTGTTGGTCCAGACGCTCCTACAGAATAAGAGGCCGAAGCAGAAGTAAAATCAACACCTGTAGGAAAAGCAAAATCCAAAGCAACTTCTGCAGCATTACCTGAACCAGCATTTTTTATCTGAATTTTGTATATTACTTCACCATCGATTGCATTACAAACCGTTTTTGAAACTGATTCAACAGTGGTTTCTAAAGATGGGAAACAATTTGAATTAATTTGAAGATTTGGAGGAAGATCAGAAGCGATAAATGCGGACGACACCCCATTACTTCCTCCTATTGCACCGTGATTAGTAAACCCAGTACCACCATTTACGGTTTTTCCGGCTAATCCTCCTGCTATATTTGTGTTAATCGTAGCACCAGTTGCGTTGTATCGTATGATACCACCACCACCACCACCACCAGGGCCATGTGAATTGTTATTGTCATTTTCAGTGTTTCCTCCATTTCCTCCTTTGGCAGAAATTGTGATAGTTGAAGTACTCGCGCTAGTTATATTTAAAAAAACACTTCCTCCAGCAGCTCCACCACCAGCTCCATCAGGTGAACCACTATATGCTCCTGCTGCTCCATTTCCTCCATTAGATAGAATAGAACCTGTACCTTCGGTATTTCCCGCATTTATGAGTATAATAGCACCTCCAACACCTCCTTTAACACCTGTTGTAGCATTATTAGCATCACCGGCACCACCACCACCACCCATCACGATTCTGTTGAGTGGTGGGGTAGCAGTACTGTAAGATCTGAATCCAGGTCTACCACCACCTGTTAATGGGTCAGTACTTCCACCAGCACCTTGCCAGCCTTTACCACCTAATCCTCCAAATCCTCCATTACCACCACCACCACCACCGGCATTATGATCGTTACCACCACCACCAGCGTTACCTGGAGCTCCACGTCCCGATGAACCTCCTGGCATGCCTTCTACGGCATTGTCAACTTGATTAAATCCATCCCACATAAAACGTGGTGTTCCAGCTATTCCTTCTCCTTTACCCGATATTGCAGTGTTTGAAGCTAATCCAACGTAGGTAGTTGAATTATTTGCGTTTGATGAAGCTTGAGGACTGTAACCTCCTCTAAAACCTCTTGCATTACCATCGATTGATTTTCCATTAAAATTAAACGAACCAGAAACATTGAACGCAATAACACCACCGGCACTTCCGTTAAATGGAGGAGTTGTAATGTTTGTTGTCAGTGTTAGGTTAGAATATTGAGGAACGCGTATAACTTGAAATGTTCTTTTTCCTCTACTAGCTGTTGCTGCAGCATTATAAAAACTATTTAAAACTCCACCGCCAGCTCCGGTCCCTTTAAAAGTCAAATTCCCCCCTGTGAGAGGAACGTTATTTGTTGCAATTACGTATTCAAAAATACCAGTGTTGCCTACGTCAGTAAATCCAGATCCTCCTAAACCATCTACCGCGGTTGAAGAGCCAGATCCATAAGCCTGAGAATTGGTAAAATTGATTTCAGCATCCTGCATTTGGATAATCAGTAATAAATCACCTATCTTGATTGGAATTGAACCAAAGTTATTTCCATAAGCGTCGGTTGCTGGAACTGAGCCCAGTTTGATAGCTTGAGCACCAGTGTTAAGCGTTGGCTCATTAACTAAAATAGGGTAGTAGGTATTGACTGAACTTGAAATATTTGCTGGTCCATCAACACCTGGAGTCCCACAAACTTGTGCTTGCGCAGAGCAAACAAAAAGGAGAGCTACTAGAGTCTTAAAAAGAAGATTCATCAATGAGGTAAAGTTTTTCATGTATATATGGGGCATATTAGAAACAAAAAAGATTGGAAATCGATTATTCACACAGAAAACCTAACATTAAATCTACATCGAATAAATTTAATGTTAGGTTTTTCATAATAAAATCATACCCTATAATTACTAACAAAAATCATAGTATTATCAGCAATGGTAAAATTAGTTACGCTAATAAAGTAATAACCAATAACCGAAACAATTACGTTCCAACATAAATTAATAAATTCTACCACAGGCAAAATAAAAAATAATGATAATCGAAACAAAATAGTAAAGTTCTTCATACTTTAATTTTTTTATTAGTTTGTTATTAGTTTGTTATTATTGAGACAACACCTTCTTCAATGCTATAATTGTAAAATTCATTATAAAATGATAAATTCTAACTTTTTTTTAATTAACTGAACAAAGAGTGACTTAAAAAGCTTTTATCTATCAGTTATAATTTGATAAATAAGCTGTAGAACTGTTTATTGAATCTATTTTCTAACTTCATCTACGAGATTTTAGAAAAATAGGTTTTAAACAGCGTGAGGAGTAATGTTAATTCCATACATAGCGATTTAAGGTGAAACATGGCAGATTTTTGCTAGGGCAAACAATCTTAATATATTTTTTTTGTTCATAACTTGTTGACAAAATTAACGTTAATTTTGTAATACTGCATTAACAACATTAGTTTAAATTAAATGATAGTAAAAAAAAGTCTATTCTATAGATTTTTTTAACCATTGTACTTCTTTTTGTATAAAAGCTTGCATTATTGTAATAATCACTTAAAATTAAGCCTATAGCGACCTTTCAATTCAATAGATTAACTAACGAAACCCATGCAAAAATAAAATGTATGTTTTTATTAAATTTGAAAATAAAATCATCACTAAATAAATCCATCTTTAAAAAAAGGCATCGCAAAAACAGACTATTTCTACTACCTTCTAAATGTAATTTTTACACAAAAAAATTAATTATTTTTAACAGCTAAACGATTTTCTGTACACAAATTGTAGTAAAAAACATCAAGTACATTCACGAAAGTATACAAATCTCAAAGAATAAAAAAAATAAAATTCATTAAATTATCTATTAATCGTCTAAATGCTGTTTTTTACAGACAAAATACAATCAACCTTCTAGATTATATGTATTTACTTAATGATTATTTTAGGATTTATTTAGAAATACCAGAATAACATATTGAATATCAATGCAAAAAAAATTAAAATCATTAAGTAAAAAACAAGAATTTTGTCACAGAATAAAAGTATATCTGGCACACCTTTTACAAATTAACGTTGTGCGAAATTATCAACATTCCTAAAACGGCATTTTTGAGTATCTCCTAACAAACCTTAAAATAGGAGCAAATGATATTCTAATGACAACCAGACTACACAATAATTATTTATTGGTTTGGTAATACTTTAAAACATATAAAAATTGTAACATACGCTATCTTTAACAATAAAAAAACTGCTTTCACAACTATGGAATCAAATGCTACCAACAAAAACATATTGGTTGCTCCGTTAAATTGGGGCTTGGGTCATGCCACGCGTTGCATTCCTATAATAAAGGCATTGCAAGAAAGCAATCACATTCCTATAATCGCTTCTGATGGAATAGCCCTTGCTATGTTACGCAAAGAATTTCCTTATCTACAAACACTCGAATTGCCTTCTTACGAAATCGAGTATGCTAAAAACGGTAAAAATTTCAAATGGAAGTTATTAAAAAATACTCCTAAGATGTTGAAAGCCATTTGGAATGAAAAAAAACTGGTAGCTTCATGGATCAAACAATACGATATCGACGGCATTATCTCTGACAACAGACTGGGTGTTCATAACAAAAATGTTCCCTGTGTATTTATAACACATCAGCTCAATGTGATGACGGGGAATACGACTTGGCTAACAAGTAAATTGCATCAAAAAATCATCAAAAAATATGCAGAATGTTGGATTCCTGATGTTGCAGGCGAACCAAATCTTGCTGGGCAATTAAGTCACTCGACTAACTTGCCATTTACACCAAAATACATAGGCGCATTAAGCCGTATGCATAAAAAAGAAATCCCAAAACAATATGATTTGATGGTTATTCTCTCCGGTCCTGAACCGCAACGGGGATTATTAGAATCTATCCTGAAAATCGAACTAAAGCGTTATCGAGGCGATGTAGTATTCATCAAAGGAATTGTAGAAAAGGAACAAAAAAAGGAACAGCTAAAAAACATTACCTATTTTAACTTTATGACCAGTCGACAACTGGAACAAACCTTTAACGAGAGTGAAATTGTTCTGGCACGCTCAGGTTATACTACAATTATGGATCTGGCACGACTAGGCAAAAAAGCATTTTTCATTCCCACCCCAGGACAATACGAACAATTATATTTAGCAAAAAAATTAAAAGAAGACGGTATAGTTCCTTTTGCAGAACAAGATGATTTTAGAATAGATAACTTGCCAGACATTAAAAAATATAGCGGCTTATCCTGCTTTGACAATACTCCCGATTGGAAAAAACTATTTGAGGTTTTTGAAATTTAAAATCTCAATAGAAAAGCTGGTTTCTACATCGTTATTTGATATAAAAACCAGCTTTTTATTTAATTAAATTGTGAATCAAATTAATTCTTATCGGAAAATTTTTCGTGCTTAATAGTCTTCGCATTAATCATAAAAAAAACAGATTCTGCAATGTTTGTGCTGTGATCAGCAATTCTTTCAAAGTGTTTCAATGCAATAATTAAGTTGGTACCAGACACCACTGTTTTTGAATTATTTTTCATTTCCCCAATGATATTATCAATTGCATCGCTGCTCTTACTTTTAACATCAGTGTTTAATTTGAAAATTTCTTCAACGCTAGTTTCATCCATATTAAGGAAACACTCATTAGTCTTCGCTGTAATATCTTCTGCACCTCTCACAATATCAGCAATATTAAATTTTGATATAAGTTCATGCTTCTCTTTAATACTTTTGGTCAGTTTGATGATGCTCATTGACAAATCGCCAATTCTTTCTATCTCTCTGCTAATTTGCATTGCCGATATGATAAATCGTAAGTCGGAAGCAACAGGTTGTTGCAAAGCGAAAACACTCTGACAGATATCATCGATTTTCACATCTAATTTATCAATCTTATTTTCTGTTTTCTTTACTTCTTTACTTTCTAAAACGGGTTCTGAAAGTACTGCCTTAACAGCTTCAGCAACCTGACTTTCAGCTAGGCCTCCTATTTTTATAATTATGCCTCTAAGTTTACCAAGTTCTGTTTCTAAGTGTGATGCCATTTTTTTCTAAAGATTTGAAGATTTAAAGTTAATAGATTTTGAATACAAATCAAAATCATTCTTATCCGAATCTTCCTGTTATATAATCTTCTGTTTGCTTTATAGCCGGTTTTGTAAAAATAGTCTTTGTTTTATCGTACTCAATCAACTCGCCCATGTAGAAAAAAGCGGTAGTATCACTCACACGACCAGCTTGTTGCATATTATGCGTAACGATAACGATGGTATACTTATTTTTTAGCTCATAAATCAGTTCTTCAATTTTTGAAGTGGAAATTGGATCTAAAGCCGATGTAGGTTCATCCATCAATAATATAGAAGGCTTTATTGCTAGAGCACGAGCGATACATAACCTTTGCTGTTGTCCTCCAGAAAGTTCAAAAGCTGATTTTTTCAGTTTGTCTTTTACCTCATCCCAAAGTGCCACTTGTTCAATCGTCGTAACGACACGTTCTTCAATTTCATTTTTGTCAGTAATCCCATTAACTCTCAATCCATAGGCTACATTTTCAAATATAGTCTTTGGAAAAGGATTTGGTTTTTGAAAAACCATTCCAACATTTTTACGCAAATTATCCACATTTGTGTTTTTTTCGTAAATATCTGCTCCATCAATAACAATACTTCCAGTCATTTTAGTACCGTCTATAAGGTCATTCATTCTATTTAATAAACGAAGGTAAGTTGA
The DNA here is from genome assembly GCF_058725285.1 of Flavobacterium sp. DW-iso2. NCBI lineage: Bacteria > Pseudomonadati > Bacteroidota > Flavobacteriia > Flavobacteriales > Flavobacteriaceae > Flavobacterium > Flavobacterium sp. DW-iso2. The sequence goes on from NZ_JBZXDY010000037.1 coordinate 7,625, forward strand.
CTTACCACACCCTGATGGCCCAATTAATGCTGTAACCGTATTTTCTTTCATTGACAAAGAAATATCACGCAAAGCATGATTTTCCCCGTAGTAAAAATTTACGTTATTTGATTCTATTTTATGCATGTTATATTTTTATTTTAAATCTAATTATTCCGCTGTAATACAATTGTATAATTCATTTAATCCTCCCGATGCCTGAGATCATTAGACTAGTATGAATTAGCAAACGGTATTAATTCATTTTTACTTTTTTTCCATAATATTTACGAAGTGCATTCGCCAATAAATTAGAAATTAATACAATAATAATTAATATAAGCGCTGTACCATAAGCCATTGCTCTTGATTTTTCAATATCAGTACCACTAGTTGCAATTACATATAAATGATAAGGCAATGCCATCGCCTGATCAAAGATAGAAGTAGGCAATTTAGGTAAAAAATAAGCCGCAACAGTAAATAAAATAGGCGCAGTCTCTCCAGAAACCCTTCCTACGGATAATATTAATCCCGTAACAATATTAGGAAATGCAATTGGAAATACAATTTTACTTGTCGTTTCCCATTTACTTGCTCCCAACCCAAAACTTGCTTGTCTAAAGGTGTCGTCTACTGCTTTTAATGATTCCTCTGTTGTTCGAATGATAACCGGAAGCACTAACAAACCCAATGTCAATCCACCCGCTAATATCGAATCTCCAAATTCCAACTTATTTACAAATAATGACATCCCGAAAAGTCCAAATACGATGGATGGAACTCCCGCAAGATTATTTGTCATTTGCTTAATTATTTTTTTAGGCCAGCCGTCCTTTACATATTCGTTCATATAAATAGCCGCTAGTACACCTATAGGAAATGCAAATACCATACTTGCCAAAACCAAACAAAGCGTTCCAACAATGGCAGGAAAAATACCGCCTTCGGTCATCCCATTTTTTGGCATCGCGCTGATGAATTCCCATCTTATAACACCAATCCCTTTCGTTACTATAAAGGCTAATATTACAAATAGAAGTGCTACTATAGCATAGCTTGTAGCTGTAAAAAGCCCAAAAGCAATTTTTTGACTTCTTCTTTTTTTCTTTGCTAAATTATTTTCAATACTCATATTAGTGTTTTTTATGGGAGTTTCTATTGGTCACTAATTCTACTAACATATTGATTCCAAAAGTAATTATGAATAGAATACAACCCAATGCGAATAAAGCTTCATAATGCAAACCTCCGTTTGGAGCTTCACCTAACTCCGCTGCAATAGTAGCCGGAATTGTTCGAATAGGCGCTAAAAACGAATGAGGTATTACCGCAGCATTTCCAGTTACCATCAATACAGCCATGGTTTCACCAATAGCCCGACCAATTCCTAAAATTGCACCGGCAGTTATCCCAGATGCAGAATAGGGAATTACCACTTTATAAATCGTTTGCCAATGAGATGCACCTAAAGCCAAACTAGCTTCTTTCATCGCTCGTGGCGTGTTACGCATCGCATCCTCTGAAATAGTGATAATCGTAGGCAGAGCCATAATTGCAAGCACTACACTTCCCGCCAATGCTGTTTCGCCTACCGGTAGATTAAAAACACTTTGAATTAAGGGTACTATAACCACTAATCCAAAAAAACCATAAACAACGGACGGAATTCCCGCCAAAAGTTCGATGAGGGGTTTTAATAAATTACGTGTTCTCTTCTTTGCGATTTCACTTAAGTAGATGGCTGCTGCCAAAGCAATAGGCAAAGCCAATAGAATAGCTCCTAAACTCACCCATAATGTACCATAAATTAATGGTTTAACACCCATTTGAGCCACAGGTTCAGCAGTAGGAAACCATTCTTCACCAGATAAGAATTTATAAACGCTAATTTTATTTATATCTACTTCCTTTCCTTTAAACTCTTTATTCACATACTTATCTGAAAAAAACGCAATGATTCCAGGTGTTTTAGCGATAAGCTCATTTATTTTGTCAGGGAAGTTAACAAAATTCTCCCCAAGCTCTTCCTCTGTATAATAATCCGTTATATCTCCAGTTCTAAACAAAACGATAGGCTCGTCTTTCCCACCAAGCTCACTCCAATTTATAATTTTTTGATCAAAAATATCTTTTATTTGGGACGGCTCTAATTTACCTACTGGATTTGACTCATTTACCGCCAATAAAAACCCCTTGTCTATAGGTTTTTTAGTAAAAACCCCAGCACCTTCTATAAATAGAAAAAAGACAATTAAAACTACTGTAATACTAGTAGCGGCGCTACTTAACATTAAAATAGATTCAATCACCTTCTCTTTAATCTGTTTAAAATTTGTTTTCAAAAGAGTGTTTTTTATTTTTAGCAAAATTACATCAGGCAAACACGCCGAATGTGTTCCCATCGTTAACCTTATGTTAACTTAATGTTAAGCGAGTATTGGGATTATAAAACTACGACAAACTTACAAATAAAAAAGGTTGCCCCAATGAGGCAACCTTTTCCGTATCCATAAAATTAACCTTTATTAATTCAACGGAACATAACCTATTTCCGAAACAATTTTTTGTCCTTCAGCAGAAAGCGCAAAATCAACAATTGTTTTTACTTTAGCAGCATTTTTCTTATCGAACATGTAGAACAATGGTCTAGATATTGGATATGTTTTATCTTTAGCGCTTTCTACAGAAGGCTCAATGAAAGTTTTTCCTTGGTCATAAGACACAGCCAATTGTTTTACTTCTTTAGTTTCATATGCTAATCCGATATAACCAATAGCTCCTTTAGTTTGACCTACTGCTTGAACGATTGCACCAGTTGCAGGTAAGTTCAAAATATCTGTAGCGTAGTTTTTCTTGTCCATAACTTCTTCTTTAAAGAACTCATAAGTTCCAGATGAAGATTCTCTTGAATAAGCAACAATTTTTTCGTCAGCACCACCAACTTCTTTCCAGTTTTTGATTGCTCCTGTAAAGATTTTCTCTAACTGCTCACGAGTTAATTTAGAAACGGTATTTGCTGGATTAACAATTACTGTTAATGCATCATATGCAATTATAACTTCTTCAATATCAACTTTTTCATCAACAAATTTCATTTTTTCTTCAGTCTTCAAGTCTCTTGAAGCCATTGCGATATCAGTAGTACCGTCAATCAATGCAGTAATACCAACACCTGAACCACCACCTACAACAGTAATACTTACGCCAGAGTTTGTTTTCATTAATTCTTCAGCTTCTTTTTGTGCCAAAGGCAAAACAGTATCGCTTCCTTTGATTGTTACAGAGACTTCAGTAGTAGCAGCTTCTGTTCCTTTATCTTCGGTTTTTGCTTTACCACAACTCAACATACCTATTAAAGGTAAGATTAAAAATAATTTAGATGTTTTCATTTTATTTTTTATTAGGTTTTATTAATTTTTTGCAAAAGTACAAATTGAATGTTAACTCCGCGTTAAGCTATTATTATGCAATATTTATTTTTTACACTTTTAGAAATTGAAATCCATTTAAAAAAAGTGCTCCTTAGATACCGATCTCTACTTGACAACGAACATACCAACTTCCTGTTGTATCTCCAGAAATATACTTGTTGTCTTCATAAGAAAATTCTGTTTGTACTTTTAACTTATGTCCCATAATATATTTTGAAAGACTCACGGCGTACTCATTAGTATCAGGAGTGAAAGAATGTATTTCACTATCTACTTTTTGCGTAGAAAACCTACAAGCAACTTGATAGTTTGAAGGAAAAACATAACTCAATTGAGTATCGACTCCATTACCTACAAAAACCGCCTGTGTTTTTGTGGGATCTAAAGAATTCACTGTAATAGGATTATCTGCCATTCTTGACATATAAGCGGCACTACCTGTCCAACCATTATACTTCAACATCGCATCAAAAAACAATGACTTAAGAGTTCTAGCCTCAAACAAATCACTTCCTAATTCTCCTTGTGATCTTCGAGAATTATTATTTTGGTTAAAAGCACCAGAAATCATCAACTTAGGTGTTTTCTCCCTTACTAAATCTCCTTCAGAAAGCGAACCATGTTTTGTAAATGAACCTAGAGGAAACAACTCTACTTTACCAGTTAAAGCAATACCGTCGTCATTCGTTTTCGTCCAATTTCTTCCTTCTCCTTTAGTAATAGCCCCTTTTAAAGCGTAAGCAAAACGATTTGGATTCTCCTTTGCATAATCAAAAAACACCCCAAAATCACGATCAATATTAAATTTAGCATTATTGATGGTTCTATCTGTAAATTCTAAAGATCCTGACGAAATCACGCGTTGATTGTTTCCTGGCAACTTAGTTTGACCAAAAGCAATTGTCCAACTCTTTGTTGGTTTATAAAAAAGAACTCCATCTAAAATAACATTTTCATTCTCTCCTTGCTTAATTACTCCTAAATCTCTAGCCGAAAAACCAAGTTCCACTTTATACCCAAATTTTGGATTGTAAATAAAACCATCCAACTTCAATCTCATTCTTCTAATCTCTCCTTCTATCACTCCAGTTTCACCATCTGTTTTTTGAAAACCGGCTCTACTTTGAACTCTAAAACCAATGTTGACCTGAAACAGACTATCTTTCTCTGTAAAACCTAGTTTTTTCGATGCGCTCAGATATTGGTTTAGTTCTGAATTTTTTACAGGTACTTCGTTATTTACTTTTTGCTCTTGCGCCCTTGTTATCAAAGTAAACATTAGCACGATACTCAATAAAATATTTTTCATTTTAATAATTAGTTATTATTGTGTTATCAGGGCGCAAAATTAATGCTAACAAAACCTTTTAATGTTATGCAAAGGTTAACAAAACAATAAATTAAAGCGATGCGAACTATTAATGTATAAGCTTTCAACTACTTAAGAATAAGACACGCCTTTTTAACGTAACAAAAAAAACCATCAAATACTCTTTAAAAATACATGATGGTTTTCAACTTATACCGTTATATAGTACTAAAAATTAAACTGAACTTGTAATCTTAATAAATTTCCTTGCTGTCTGTTGTCCTTAAGCACACTGTCTTCAAAAGTTCTATCAGCGATAACCCAGGTTGCAGTTAACTCAAAAGCCTTATAAGGTTGCCATTCGATACCTAATTCATAATCCCTAACTGTATAACTTCTAGCATCTTTTTCGAATTTCTTTCCACCATCATAGTATTGAAATTTAGCAAACGGATACAGTAATTGGTTCTTTGGTAAATCCCATTTATAATTTAAAGTAAGATAACCTCCTTGTAAATTGGATACTTCTACAGAATTTGTAACTTTATTATATCGAGGCCCATTACCTAAATTATATTCAGCTTGAACACCAAATGGTTTTGGATAAAGTATAAAAGAAGCTGCTACTCTTTGATCAAGAGTATATTGTTTGTCTTTTACAGAAACTCCAGAAGAAATTTCGCTTCCAAAAGCCCATTTACCGGTATACGCTTGAAGCCCTGGCTCAATAATTTGGTTTCCTATCATAAAAGGATAGCTTACTCTAGTTACAACGTGCAGATTTTTATTTGCTTCCGATTTATTTGCGGTTTGACCATTATAGACTCCAAATGCAAATACACCATAATCTCCAGATCCTTTGTACCCATCTTTAATAAGCATAGCAAAACGCTCTCTTATTTTACTAGGTGCCCAATAGAAAAACACACCAAGATCTCTTTCATTTGCAACAGCACTATTCAAAGCATCATTACGATCTAAAGTCAACCTGTTTTGGCTCGATTGCAAGTTTTCAAAACCAAAAGGAACTTTACTTTGCCCTATCCTAACTCTAAATTCCTTTTTTGTATCGAATGACAAATCGAAGTAAGCATCTCGTAACTGAACAAAATTATTAACTCCCGTTCCTGGTGAACTTGCGAAATCTGGTTGAATATAGAAATATACATTTGGATGTATTTGACCTGAAAAGACAATTCGAGCTCTTCTTATAAAAAAACCATTATTTGATTTTACATCATCGCCAGTCATAGTGGTTCCCCATGATTTATCACATTGCTCACAGGACACTTTATCATTGGAAGAAAACAAACCATTATACCTGGTTTGAACATATCCTCTAATACTGATTTTATCATACCATTGAGACTCTTTTTTTGGCTTTACTTTTTCTTCAGCTGCCTTTACTTTGTTTATGGAATCCAAAACGCGGACGACTTCCTTTGAAATTGCGTCTTTGTTAACGTCTTGCGCCTGAAGTACTACTGTACTAATTATAAAAAGTGCAATTAAAACTTTTTTCATAGTTAAATGGGTTACTATATTTTTGGCAAAGATGAAACGGCAAGGTTAAGTTAACGTTAACAAAATATTAAAAAATTAACCTTTGTTTTACATTTTATTAACAATATAAAAATGGAAAAATAACCTGTAAAAACAATAAGCTATAAACTATCGGCACTTTTAAATTGACAAAAGAACTACCACATTATGTTTTATTAAACACAAGCAATGGAAATTTAGCATTAAAGGAATAATTAACCGATTTACTGGGGTGAAATATCTTCTCAAAAAAACTTCTACTTTGCTCCGTGAACATAATTACCACTGATGGCTTTGATTTCTTAATTACCCTTTGAATATTTAAAACCAAGCTTTCCGTTAAATTAATTTTTTCGAAATGCATTTTTACATTTAAAGCTGCATTTGTCATCATCATCGCATCTAGGCTAATCGGACTCACTGTAACGTCAGTCGGGAACTCAAAATGCAAAATTTCGATTTGCGCCTTTAAAGGCTTTGCAAACGCACTTACTTTTTTCATCTCAGTTTGAAAATTCAAAAGATCAGAAGCATAAATAATTTTGTTTATTTCACTACTGCGATAATTGAAAGGCACAGCAATAACCGGAACTATTGAGTGTCTTATTAAATTTGAAGTGTTTGATCCAAATATTTTTTTTAATTTTCCAGATCCTCTGGTACTAATGCATATAAAACTAAAATTATTTTCACGGGCATACTCTCTGATGTTAGTATCTACGAGAACTCCACTTTTAATCACACACTTTTTAATAAACTGACTCTCATCGATGTCTTTATATAAAATTTCGACAAATTTATTAAGCTTCTTTTGAATTTTATGAGCTGCATTATTTTCAAAATCAACAAGGTCTTCACCAGTAATCAAACCTAGATTTGCAATATAATAGGAATGAAAAAAAGTTAACTCACACTTATATTGCAGTGCCAATTGAATAGCAAAGCGACAAGCTGCTTTTGAATTAGAAGAAAAATCGGTAGTAACAAGAATTTTATCCATCATAGCTAAATATTTATCGTTTTTGTATCAACTATTTTAAATCATTTAAAGATTGTCTGCCAACTACACTTTACATTTCAACACTATTAAAGGCTGTCCTATAATTTTTTACTAGACTTTAATGACGTTACTATACTTACAATCAAAATGACAATAATTACTAACAAGGCAATTTGTATTGGTACCTTATAGAAATCAACTAGCAACATTTTTAAGCCAACGAAAATTAGAATCAAAGCAAGTCCCTTAGACAAATACCGAAACTTATCTATCATTCCTGCTAGTGCAAAATACAAAGAACGTAGTCCAAGTATCGCAAAAACATTTGAAGTGTAAACAATGAAATGGTCTTGAGTAATTGCCAATATTGCGGGAATGCTATCTGCTGCAAAAATCAAATCAGTAACTTCGATTAATATTAGCACTAAGAACAAAGGTGTTGCAAATAGTTTTCCATTTTGTTTCATAAAAAAATCTCCCCCGTGATATTCACTTGTTACGGGAATAATTTTTCTGATAATTTTAATTAATGGATTTTTTTCTGGCTCAATTACTTTCTCTTTTTGAGTGAGCATTTTATATCCAGTATAAATCAATATAGCCCCAAAAACGTAGATTGTCCAATGAAATTTTTCGAGTAAGGCTACTCCAGCAAAAATAAAAGCAGCTCGCATTATCAAAGCTCCTATAATTCCCCAAAACAAAATTTTATGTTGATGAATAGTTGGTGTTTTAAAATAAGAGAAAATTAGAACGAACACAAATATATTGTCTACACTTAATGCTTTTTCAATTACGTAGCCTGCAAGAAACTCTAATGCTTTTACTTCTCCTTGCCAATAATAAATAAGTCCATTAAAACACATTGCCAAAATTATCCAGACTCCCGTCCAAATCAAGGCTTCTTTAATAGTTATCTCATGTGCTTTTCGATTAAAAACACCTAAATCCAAAGCAAGCATCAACAATACAAATACATTAAATCCAATCCAGAAAATCAAGTCCGTTTGCATATCTCGTCTTGTTTAATTTAGTATTAGGAAATAAATATACGCTCTTTTTTTGACACTACAACATCGTAATTAATTCAAAAACAATACTTTAACACGAGATAAGGAGTATACTGTTTTATTTATTCAAAATCCTACTTATACAAATAGTTTTTTTTACAAATACGACAAAACTTAGTTTCTACACCCTAGTACAATAAGTATATTAAACAGAAAAAGCACAGTCCATTGGCAACTGTTCTTTAATTATAGCCACGAAAACAGAGACTAGACCAGCTACATCACTTGTATTTATTCAAGCATCTTGAAAAACAGCTAAACTACATTATATAAAAAAAGAGTATCAAGTTCGTTTATATTCCGATTCCATACGTGATTCAAAAAAAAAAGTCCTACCAATGCCGTTAAAATTTATGCTCTTCATTTCTAGTACCACTATTTTTATCCTTAATCCATTTAAAAGACGTGTCAATAATTCTTTCTTTTTCATTTTGAATGAAATCCAAATAAGCAGTTGCTACCGGCGAAAACTTCTTGCCTTTTAACCAAATTAGATTCCAGTTCGACTTAATTGGTAAACCTTCTACGGGTACAATCTGCAAACTACCATTATTAAGCTCGTTCTTCACTCCTATTAAAGGCATAATGGAACACCCTAATCCAGCCAAAACAGCTTGTTTTACTGCTTCATTTCCTGTAAGTTCTACCTTCTTAGGGACAGTCAAATTATTATTTTCGATAAACTTTTCCATTATATAACGTGTTCCAGAACCTTCCTCACGATAAATAACCGCTAATTTCTCTAAAATAGACACCTTGTGAATCTTTTTTTCGAATGATTGTTCCGCATTTACCATCATATAAAGTGCATTAGGTAATAACTCTACGGTATTAATTTGTATAGAATCTGGCAAAACCGACACTAAAGAAAAGTCAACCTCATTATTCTCTAAACTCTCTAAAACTTGTTTCTTATTGGTGACATCCAAAATCAAATCTACTCCTGGATTCCATTTTAAAAAGTCAGAAAGAAAATAAGGCATTACGTATTTACCCGTAGATACAATTGAGATCTTTAAACGCCCGCTTAGTTCTCCCTTGTAAGCCAAAGTTTTATAGTTAATCGCCTCGACTTCATTTAAAACTTTCTCGGCAGCAATGGCAATTTCCTTACCAAAATCTGTCACATACAGCTTCCTACCGATAACCTCCGTTAATGGAAATTCAAATTGATCCTGAAAATTCTTTAATTGTATAGAAACTGCGGGCTGCGTAAGATGTAATTCTACAGCCGCTTTAGTAATACTCTTATTCTGACTAACTTTAAGAAAAACATACAATTGATGCAAAGTATAGTTCATAAAATATTTTTATAGATCACATTACAAATATAAATAAAAACACATGATTTAACCGTCCTACATTTGCTTAAAAAGACAATGGAAAAAGAGAAAGACTATCAATTCAAATTAGTGGAGGGGCAATACACATCACTAGAAGCTCAAAAGATCCTGCTGGGGTTAATAAACAGCAAAATTAACTTCCATCAGTTAGAGAATTTCAGCAACGAGATCCGATTTAACGAAAAATCTACTCATTCCAAAATCAGAATTGAATTGCTCACTAATGCTTCAGCAAACATTTCAGATTTAATTGCTTACTCCCTTCTAAACGATATGCAGTTTAAAATAGAAGGGGATATCCAGATATCCTTAGTTCCAGCAAAAAAATTAGAACCCATAGCTTAAAATTTAAAAAAAATGGCTTTAATCAGCACTTCATCTCACGATGCCGCAGCACTTTTAAATCAAAATGATATCGTGGCCATTCCCACGGAAACGGTTTACGGATTAGCGGGAAATGCTTTCAGCGAAAAAGCGATCAAAAAGATTTTCGAATTAAAAAAAAGACCTTTCTACAACCCACTGATCGTTCATATCAAATCGGTTGCTGATCTGAATCAGATCGCTACTGAAATTCCCGAAAAAGCCCTGCTATTAGCGGATGCTTTTTGGCCCGGCCCTTTGACCTTAGTATTAAAAAGACAAAACACCATTCCAGATTTAGTCACTGGGGGAAAAAATACTGTCGCAGTTCGAGTTCCTAATCACCCAGTAACATTAGCACTTTTAGAACAATTAGATTTCCCACTGGCTGCGCCAAGTGCAAATCCATTTGGCTCTATTAGCCCCACAAAAGCACAACATGTTGCAGACTATTTTACTAATTCTCCACTAACCATACTAGAAGGTGGCGAATGCCAGAGCGGAATAGAATCTACAATAATTGGTTTTGAGGAAGGGTCAGCTGTTTTATATCGATTGGGCTCCATAACTATTGAAGAAATCGAAGCTGTTATTGGTGTCCTAAAAATAAAAACACACGATGAAGAAACACCTTCAGCACCAGGCATGCTTTCAAAACATTATGCACCAAAAACAAAAACCGTATTAACAGAAAATATAACTACAGAACTGGCATTATTTAGCACAAAAACAATAGGATTACTAAGCTATCAAAATCATTTTCACCATCAGAACATAGTATCAAATGAGGTTTTATCCCCTACTGGAGATTTAAAGGAAGCCGCCTCCCGTTTATACAACGCCTTACACAAATTAGATCAATTAAAGCTGGATGTAATTATCGCCGAAAAATTTCCTGATTATGGTTTAGGAAGAACTATTAACGACAGACTCGAAAGGGCAACAAAAAAATAAATAATGAACTTCGATTTAATCCTTAAAAACATCATAAATCCGGCCTTACTATCCTTTCTACTTGATATCTCATCGCTGTTCGTCTAAAAAGTGATTTAGAAATTCCCGAAAAATCCTCTAAATTCATTTCACTTTATCTTCTTTTTTCAATTGGTTTTAAGGGCGGACAAGAATTAGCTCACAGTCATTTTACACTTGATATCATTTGGTCTGTTGCCTTCGGAGTTTTAATCGCACTCATTATCCCTCTTTATAGTTTTTTTATTCTTAAAAAACATTTTAGTATCGAGAATTCAGGTGCCATTACTGCAGCTTATGGCTCTGTTAGTGCTGTTACATTTGTAACTTCCTACTTTCTTAGAAATGTAAAACTATACTTTTAGCGGTCATATGGTTGCCGTTATGGCGCTAATGGAAGCTCCATACATTATAGTTGCTGTGATTTTAATTCGATTATTCAATAAAAACACTGTACACAGCACTAAGATGAATTCCCTCATTAAACGCTCTTTTACCAATGGTAGCGTGCTATTAATCACGGGAAGTTTAATTATAGGTTTCTTAGCTAGTGATCAACAAGTCTTAGGCATCAAGCCTTTTACCACAGATATGTTTAAATGATTTCTAGCCCTATTTTTACTTGACATGGGAATTGTAAGCGGTAGAAAACTAAATGACTTTTTTAAAAGTGGATGGTTCAGCTTCTTCTTTGCAATCATTATCCCATTGATAAACGGAATCCTCGTTGCATACTTTAGTCATTTTATAACAGCTGACATGGGTAACCGATTTATTTTTCCAGTCTTAGCTTCAAGTGCGTCATAAATTGCAGTCCCCGCCGCCATGAAAATCGCAGTTCCAAAGGCAAATACTGGAATTTTCCTCCCTATGGCCTTAGCCATTACCTTTGCTTTTAATATAACATTTGGAATGCCTATTTATCTTTCCATAGTCTTATGTAGTTAGTAAGCAGGAACATTTAAAAACATAAGCGATTAGCTAAAGTTCAAAGGCTGTTTCTATAACACTAGAAACAGTCTTTTGCTGCTTATTCCCCGTTTGCTTTTCGAGCGTGAATGAAAATTCTGAGCCAATGCCAAATTCACTTTCCACATAAATTTTCTCTTTATGTGCTTCTATGATATGTTTGACGATCGCCAATCCTAATCCAGAACCACCTTCTGATCGAGAGCCGCTTTTATTAACGCGATAAAAACGTTCAAAAAGCCTTGGGATATTTTGTTTCTCTATTCCTTCCCCATTATCACTTATGCGAACTAGTACTTTTTTCTTAGTTAAATTCACTACAGCCACTTCGGTTGTCCCGCCAGTTTTTCCATATTTAATTGAATTGACGATTAAATTTTCAATAACTTGTTGAATACGGTCTCTGTCTGCTCTTACACAATTAGGTAAGATGTGGTAGTTTTCAAATGCTAGGGTGATTTTCTTTTTTTCCGCCTTCATTTCTAATAAGTCAAAGACATTCTGAATCAATTCTACAATATCAAACTCTGAATAATCTAAATTCAGATCCCCCACTTCCAGCTTAGTGATCATATCTAAATCTTCAACAATATAGATCAGGCGTTCCACTCCTTTTTCGGCACGTTTCAAGTATTTCTTTCGAATCACTTTATCTTCCATCGCCCCATCTAATAAAGTCGAAATATAACCTTGTACGGTAAATAACGGTGTTTTTAATTCATGCGAAACATTCCCTAAAAATTCTCTGCGGTACTCTTCTCGCACTTGCAACATTTCGATTTCCAGCTTTTTATCGGTTGCAAATTTCTTTACTTCCCTAGTCAGCGTTTCCATGTCAGTAGTAATGGGCTTATTAATGAATGTACTAGATTCTAATAATGAAACATCGTCATAGATTTTTTTTACACGTCGGTATATAAAGCGTTCTACGCGATACTGTAAGACAATAAACGAAAAAATCGCCATCGCAAAACCAAATATTACAGCAAACCACGACATATCTTTTGTAGTAAACTGAAATAAATTCCTAGCCAACAAGACCACGAATCCTGTAGAAAAAATACTGATATATAATGCTGATTTTACGGCAAACTTATAGGTTTTTTTAAAACTTATTTTCATTTTTAAGTACGTCCGTTGCTTATAAAATTTAGCCTTTTGAGGATGGCCTTACATTCCATAAACAACATTTATTATATCTAATTTAAACTTCAAATTTATAACCAACCCCTTTAATAGTCTTAAAAAGATCTTCGCCTATTTTTTCTCGTAGCTTTCTAATATGAACATCGATTGTTCTTCCACCTACCACTACTTCATTTCCCCAAACTTTGTCCAGAATTTCATCACGCTTAAACACTTTTCCTGGTTTAGAGGCTAACAAATAAAACAACTCAAACTCTTTTCTAGGTAAGGAAATTTCGATATTATCTTTAACTATTTTATATTCTTCGCGATTGATTTCTATCCCGCCTACGTTTAAGGTTTCACTATCTTTCTCGCTCTCTTTTAAGCGGCGCAACAATGCTTTTACTTTGCTAACTAATAATTTTGGCTTAATCGGTTTTGTAATATAATCATCCGCTCCGGCATCAAATCCAGCAACTTGCGAATAATCTTCGCTTCTAGCAGTCAAGAAAGTAATAATCACATTACTTAACTCCGGAATTTTTCTAATATTTTCACACGCTTCCATTCCGTCCATCTCCGGCATCATCACATCCATAATTATCAAATCCGGTACTTCCTTTTTAGCTTTAGCAATAGCTTCTTTTCCATTAGTAGCCGTAAAAATTTGATATCCTTCCTGCGTGAGATTATAACCAACGATTTCTAAAATATCTGGCTCGTCATCAACTAATAAAATCTTGGTGTGTTTCTTTTTCATATTTAGCAAATTTACGCTTGCAGTTGTAAATATAAGAATAAATGAATAGCAAAAAAGTAGTATTAACCGTAAATTAATTTGGTAACTATTTAGTAATATTTAACAAACGTAATGGTAACCTGCCAATAACGCAAACTTTACAAAGACACCATTACTTTGCAAAAAATTAAACAAACTATGAAACTTAAATTATTCATTTTAACGCTTTTTATCAGTACCCTTGCTTTTTCTCAAACTAAAGGTACTATTTCTGGAGTACTAACTGATAAGGATTCAAACAACGAAACGCTACCTTTTGCAAACGTATTATTAAAAGGAACACAAATAAACGGAACAACAGATATTGACGGTAAATATTCACTTAATGCTCCAGCAGGAAATTACATAATACAGTTTAGTTTCATCGGGTATGAATCTATAGAGACTCCTATTATAGTAAAAAGCGGAGAAACAATAACACTAAGCAAAGCATTAGGATCTTCTAGTTATAAACTAGATGATGTAGTTATAACAACTACTGTTAACAAACAAAAAGAAACCGCCTTGCTACTAGACCAGAAAAATGCTGTTGGAATTCAACAAAGCATTGGGACTCAAGAATTATCTAGAAAAGGGGTTAGTGATGTCGCAACTGCTGTAACAAAAACTAGTGGTATTACAAAACAAGAAGGTTCAGGAAATATATTTGTAAGAGGTCTAGGCGACCGATACAATTCTACCACGATGAATGGTCTACCAATTCCATCAAATGATCCAGAAAAGAAAAACTTAAACCTTGAAATTTTCTCTACAGACATTGTTGAATACATCTCCATTGACAAAGTATATGGCGGAAATGTATATGGCGACTTTGCAGGAGGTAACGTTGATATTATTTCGAAAGACTACAAAGGAAACGGATTTTTAAAAATTGACATTGGTTCTAAAGTAAACACGAATGCAATTGCAGAAGACAATTTTAAATTGCAAAAAGGATTTGACGGATTGGGTTTTACAAAAAAATCAATTCCAAACAATCCTCTTACACAGTTCAACTTTAGCTCTCTTCAAATGAAAGATTATACTCCAATAGCTACTTCTTTTAGTATCTCTGGAGGAAAATCATTTGACGTAGGGTCAGAAGGGAAACTTAGTTTTTTTGCAACAGCTTCATTCAATAACGATTTCTCAGCTAAAAATAATGGAACCGCAAAAGCAGGTGTTAACGGTAATGGAATTGCCAATAAAATCTTTGAAAACTATAATGAATTAAAATACGAAACGAATACTACCGGAATGGCTAATATTGGTTACAAAATAAACAACAATAACAAATTAAGTTTCAATACTTTATACATCAATACCTCAACACAATCAAAAGAAGAGTACTACGGATACATTGTCGATATTGCAAATGATGGCAACGGTTTAATACGACGTTTTAACTATGAAAAAAACAGTTTATGGGTTAACCAAATATTAGGAGAACACAAAATAGGAGATCGTTCTAAATTGAATTGGGGCGTTTCCTACAACATCATTGATGCAAGTATGCCAGACAGGGTACAAAACATTTTTAGAAAAGAAGCTACTGGCTACCAATTGTCAAGTATATCCCTTCCGGATAACCACAGATACTTCCAAAAATTAAAAGAAGATGAACTAGCTGCAAACGTTTCATACGATTACAAATTTAATAAAAATGCAGATGGTGACTTCCTAGGAAAAATTACTTTTGGTCTAAACGAAAGAATTAAATCAAGAGGATTTCAAGCTACTCAATTCAATATTAAAGCCACAAGTGGTAATACGAATACCATTGTTGACCCTAATAACTTAGATTTATTTTATAATCAAGATAATTTTAACAACGATAATTTTAGAATAGCAACTTTTAGAGGAAATTCTCAAGTGTTTAATGCTTTAGATCCACAAACGTACGGAGGAGACCTAATGATTCATGCCGCATTTGCCAATACGGAATACAAATTCAAAAAATTAACTGCTGTATTAGGTCTTAGAGGAGAACAAATTACTCAAAAAGTACAATGGAACACACAACTAGGCGCAATTGGAGAAGATCAATTAGAAAAAACGGCCTTCTTACCCAGTTTAGTTATGAAATATGAATTGAACGACAAACAAAATTTACGTTTAGGATTAAGCAAAACCTATACTTTACCTCAATTTAAAGAAAGAGCGCCGTTTATTTACGAAGAAGTATTACAAGTAAAAGTAGGTAATAAAGATTTATATGAATCTGATGATTATAATTTAGATTTAAAATGGGAAATGTTCCCAAAAAGTGACGAGCTAATTTCGGTAACTGCTTTTGGAAAATACATCCTAAACCCAATGAATGAGGTAACGATATTGTCTTCCTCAAATGACATCTCGTTTATAAACACAGGAGACTATGGTTATGTTGCTGGGGCTGAAGTAGAATATAGAAAACAACTTTTAAATATCGATTCAGACAATGCAAAAAAACTTTCTGCTGGTATCAACGCTTCTTATTTATATAGCAATCAAGAATTAAATTCAGAAAAAGTAAAAAGAGAAACAGATTTTCAAGTTGATTTCACAAACAAAAAAGGAAAATTCACAGGAGCTTCAGATTTATTGTTAAATGCCGACTTAACTTTCTTCAACGAATGGAGCAGCAACAGCAACCTTACAACAACTGTAGCTTACACTTACTTTTCAGATAGAGTCAATGCAATCGGGACAAGCAACAAAGGAGACTTAATTGACAAAGCTTTTGGTTCATTAGATTTTATTTCGAAAGCTAAACTAACTGAAAAATTAGGATTAGGGCTAGTAGCAAAAAACCTATTAAACCCCGCGATCAATAGAGTACAAGCAAATACAACTGGTGATGTAAATGTTCTCTCTTACAAAAAAGGAGCCACAATAAGCCTAAGTTTGAATTACCAATTTTAATCAAACAGTACTGTTCAAAAAACCACCAAAGAGGTTGTCTACAAAAGGCAACCTCTTTTTTTTGTTTTACATCTAAAGCCATTAAATCAGCTACTCCCTTTTCGACGTAAAATACAAATCCTCAAGAATTCGTTTTTTTTGAGTAAATTAGCTTCAATTACCTAATAACCAATTTACATGAAAAGAACATTCGTATTTATTTTAGTCCCTGTTTTTTCCTTATTGTTTCTGAATTGCAAAAAAGAAAATAATACAAAAAACGACAAAGAAAACTTTAGCACCATAACCAAAAGCTATTTTGATGATAAAAATGCACTAGACCCATTGGCTGCAACTCAAAATGGTCAAAACCAATACAACGATCAGTTACAGTTAGAGATGACTGACCGTTTTAGAAAAGATCAATTGGCTTTTTATACTAAATATGAAACGGCCTTAAATAAAGTAAAGGAAGCGGAACTTAGCCCAGAAGAAAAAAACAGTTATGAAATTATAAAATGGGAAGTTGAAGTAGGTAAAGAATTATTGAAACAGCCTACCAATCTAATGCCTGTTCATCAGTTTTGGGGAACTCATTTAACGATGGGGCAATATGCCGGCGGAACTAGCGCGCAGCCTTTTAAAACAGAAAAAGATTATACCAATTTCCTGCAACGAATGGATCGGTATAGCGTTTGGATCGACTCGGCAATGGTTTACATGAAAAAAGGCATCGAACAAGGAGTAGTATTACCAAAATCATTAACCGTGAAAGTAATTCCTCAGTTCGAAGATATGCCAACTGCTAATATTGAAGACAATCTATTTTATTCTTCCATAAAATTAATGCCCTCGACATTTTCTGAAGAAACAAAAAAGGATTTAACGGCAAAATATACCGCGGAAATCAATGACAAACTGATCCCTAAGTTTAAAAAAATGACTGCTTTTCTTAAAAACGAATACCTGGCTGCATCAAGATCAACCAGCGGAATAGGAAGTTTGCCTTTTGGAAAAGAACTATATGCCACTTATGCAAAACAATGGACGACAACCACAATGACTCCTGACGCAATTCATGAATTAGGATTGAAAGAAGTAGCGAGATTGAATGCCGAAATGGAAAAAGTAAAAAATCAGGTTGGTTTTAAAGGTAGCTTACTTGAATTTTTTGATTATGTAAGAAACAAACCAGAGTTAAAACCATTCAAAAAACCAGAGCAAGTAATTGCTAACTTTGAAAGAATCTACGCTGTAATAAAACCAAATGTAGACAAATTGTTCTCCCTACAACCCAAAACAAAATTTGAAATTAGAAGAACGGAAGTCTTTAGAGAGAAAACGGCTAGTGCAGGGCGGATTCAAGGACCTATCGCAACAAGTCCATTAATTAGTTAGTTATTCAAAGTTAGTTTTTTTGTTGCATTTTG